>NZ_JBIBVN010000028.1:0-95166 GCF_043080425.1 Streptomyces sp. NPDC015032
GAATCGAAGCGGGGAAGGCACAGCCAGTCCACTGTGCCGTCCCGGCAGACCAGGGCGGCGGTCTGCATGTCTCCGATGAGTGCGTAATCCTCGATACGCCTGGTCATTGGTGGTCCTTCTCTGAAGTGTGGGTCGTGGTCGTGTGGGGCGCGCCACAACCTGATGCGGAGTAATCCGTGGATGAGGGGGCGGCGGCGGTTCGGAGCGGCTTTGATTCAGAAGAGGTTGCGGCGGGCGGCGTAGGCGACGAGGTGCGCGCGCGAGCGGGTGTCCAGCCGCTGCATGAGCACGCGCAACTTCTTCTTGACGCTCCCTTCGCTCTTGCCTGTGGAGCGGGCGATGCCTGCATTGGTGACACCCCGCGCAACGAGGCGCACGATGTCGAGCTCGGCCGGAGACATCAGGTCACCAGGCCGGCCGAGCAGACACTGGCTCTCGGACAGACGGACAGCGTTGAGGAGCTGGCTGCGCAGATCCCTTGGGATGCGGTATCCGCCTGCGGCCACGGTCGCCACCACATCCGCGAGAAGGGGGGCATCGGAGAGTTCGGAGTGCCGGAGTATTGCGGAAACGCCATGAGGGGCCACCGCGGTGACGCCGTGCACGCCGATGCTGCCGGTGACCAGGATGGTGCGGCCGCCTGGTGCTGCCATGTGCAATTGCCTCAGGGCAAGTTGGCACGCGTCGCCCACGGCCTCAGTGACGTGGACCCGGACCCGGTGTGATGCGTGAGGGTGCGTCAGCCGTATACCGCGGTGCGCACTGCGGCTGAGGAGGGCACTGATGTCGCGGTGAGTGGAACTGGATCCACTGACGGACACAGCGATGGCTGTCGTGGAGCCGGCCGGTGGCCGGGGCGATGCCAGTGGGCTGGGGCGGGTGGGTATATGCATCAGACCGCTCCCGCGTGCACCCGGATGCGGGCGCGCTGCTGCTCCGCGGCGCGCGCCAGGAGATGACGGGACAACGCGGGCGTCGTGAGATTCCACGTTTCGGTGATCTGCGGGGGCGGCTGTTCGCTGGGCCGGTACAGCACGCCGTGGGACGCCGGATGGGCGATGACGAATCCGGCCGGCATCGTCATCAGGACCATCCGGGCGGGACGCGACGGCATCCGCCCGGGTACCACACGCACTTCGAAGTCCTCCTGGTCGAGGAGGTGCTGCAGTTGCTCTGCCATCACGTCCGGGCTGATCGATGCGGTGTGCAGGACGCGTTCGTCCAGAAGGATGTCCGGCTTGGTCTGGAAGGGCAGCGGGGCGTCGGGAAGAGCGTGGGGCGGACTGTCGATTGCGTGGGTGTAGGCGGCAGTCTGCACAAGGGGCGGGACCAGATCGGTTGCCAGCCACCGCACGGCTTTGGCCTGGCGGGCGCATCCTGTCAGGCGCCGGTGATGTCCCGAGGCGGCGTCAGCGACATCGGCCGACCGGTGTATCGCAGCACTGACCAGGTGCTTCAGCGCGTCGCTGTCGCTGTTGCAGTGGTAGAGCCGGCACAGGAGGCCGATGTGCTGGGGCGTGATCTGGGTGTGTCCGGCTTCCATCGCGAGGACGGACTCCGGGCTCACATTCAGCAGTTCGGCAGGCTCCTCGGGGAGGATGCAGCGGCGCTCGCGTGCGTCTCGCAGATATCCGCCCATGGCCCGTATGGCGGGGTGCGTCACGACGGGCATCACATGCCCACCGTTCGGGTATGTCCGGCAGAGACGGTGAGAGAAGGCCCGGCAGCCGGTGCCTCCACGGTGCCGGTCAGGCCGCTGTCCTGGTGCACTGCCGCGCGGCAGACGTTGCGGGAGTCGAGTGCGTCGGCCAAGTCCGCGAGCGAGGTTGCCAGAACGGCGAACCGGAACAGCCGCTCGTACAGGAGACCATCGACGGGCAGGGTCGCGCAGGCCATGGCCCGGGCCGCAGCCGACCTCAGCCGCGGATACTCGCCCCTGGGCCGGCCGTTCACCTGCGCGTAGGCGGCAAGAATCAGACGGGACAGGATGTCCCCCTGCAGCGTCTCCTGCATGGTCATCACCTCGGCGGGCAGGCAGATGCCGCTGTGCCACCGCTCTCGGGCGCTGTCACGTATGCCTTGGATGACGTCCCGGCAGTGCGATATTCCCGCGCTCCGTCGCTGCGGCAGTGCGGCAAGGACATCGTCGTCGTTGCCTGCCGGCCATCCGGCCGGGGAAGGGCCGGAGCGGGGCGGCAGCACACGGGGGCGGGAGCGGCCGGAGAGGTGCAGGACTCCTTCGGCGGCCAGGAGTTGCAGAGCTCGGGACAGGATGAGTGGGGTGGTCAGAAGGATCGCTGAGAGGTCGGTCCGCGTGGGCATTTCGGTGCCCGGCGGGAAGGTGCCGTGATCGATCATCGCTGTGAGCAGGTCATGCGTGCGGCGGACCGCATGGTCGCCAGGCCGGTGGTCGGTCACCCGCCACCGGCCGTGGACGAGTCCTGCACGAGCCAGCTGCTCCAGCGCGGAGCGGAGCTCGGCGGGTGAGTAGCCGGTGACACCGTGCAGCTGGTTCAGCGTGAGCCGGGTACCGGGTATGTAGTGGCCGGCGGTGATCCGGTCCCGGATCGCCGTGACCCTTGCGTCTGCTGACGACGTGCGGCCGGCACTCTGCGAGGCAGGGGCCTGTCCGGCGCGAGGCGGGGTGGAGGAGGTCATAGGTGATCCGATCAGCGAAAGGGGCGGAAGGTCGCGGCGGCGGTGATCGAGCCCACAACCGCCAGGCCGGTCAGGACATACGCGACCGAAAGCTTGCGGCTGGGCATCACAGTGGCCCCGTCGTGGTCCGGGCGCCTGCGCGGTGGAGCACGGCCGCCTGTGCGAGAGCCTCACGCGAGGAAGCCGGATCGGTGACCTTGAATGCGTCATCAATCGTGCGCGACCAACCGTCCGAGCGGTGGTACGTCACCCCGTCCTCGGACGGCTGGGCCACCACGCGCCCAGCAGGGAAAGTCAGTTCCACGAGGTGCCCGGGCGGCTGCGGAATCGGGTGGGCTTCCGCGACGACCCGAATCACGGTTCCGCTGCCCGCCAGTTGCATCAGGTGGGCGAGCTGCTCTGCCATGAGGGAGGGCGTGCCGCTGCCGCACGTGATCACCCGTGAGTCCAGTACATAGACGGTGTCGCCGCCCGGGGCGAGCGGGGCGCCTCGCAGGGCAGTGGAGTGCTCCTCGGCGGCCAGTGCGTAGGCACGGGTCTGCAACGGGGGAGGGAGCCGAACTGTCGACAGCCACCGCACGCTCGCGGCCTGCCGTGCGCACGCTCTCAGCCGTGGGGCATGGCCCGGCTCACCGTCCCGGAGAGTCTCCGGCTCCGCGGCACCGGCCATGAGCCGCTGCAGCGCCCTCGTGTCCGCCCCGCACCGGTAGAGACGGCTGAGCGCTGTGATGGCCGAGGCGCTGACGGCACGGCTGCCGCTCTCCATGGCCAGCACGGTGTCCGGGCCGATGCCCAGGAGATCGGCGGGCTCCTCGGGGAGCATCATGTGCCGCTCGCGGGCATCGCGCAGGGTCGCACCCCCCACCAGAGCGGTCGGACATGTCTGCTGTCGGGTCATGCCGGCCTCCCGGCACGCTGAAGCGCACGCACGTCCGTAGGTGAGGGTGGGGCGGGCTCGTGCAGGCTGAGAACCCACGCGATCACGTTGGGCTCCCACAGCGGCAGGTGTGCGGGCGTCGCCCAGTACGGGCCGTCGGGTGCCATACGACGGCCGGGCTCGGGCAGCCGCACCACACCGCCGCGCGCCCACAACCGGCCTACGGCTCCGCGCCGTCCCGGCCCGCCCGACCTCGCTTCCGTGACCAGCACGGCTGTGTGCGCGGCGGGCAGCCCCAGGACGGGACCCCACCGGCCCGCACCGGTCTGTTCCAGCAGGGCACGGCATGCCCCGGGGGTGATCCGTACGAAGTCGTAGACCTCGCCGGCCACGTGCCTGCCCTCCAGACCGGTGTGGCTCGCTTCGGGCAGGGGGTCTTGTCGGTGGCCCGCGGGGACGAGCCCCATCGGGTCGTCCGGGTCCTGGACCGGGCGGGCGGCGCGGCGGGGGAGGGGAGCAGCGAGACGGGTTTCCAGACGCGGCAACGTCAGCCCGGCCTGAGTATCAAGGATTTGGCGCGCCCAGCCCTCGACCACGAGCTGGCAGTCGGTCAGGCCGTGTGCCCGCAGCTCGCCGAGGCACTCCTCCACGCGGCGCTGGGGCAGACCGGTCACCATCGCAATGTCACGGGGCAGGCGGTCCGCGGGGGTGTCCAGGACCATGGCCCGCCACACGGTGCGGACATCGTCCGCCACTTCCCACTCCCCGGGCGGTGGTGAGGGCAGCAGACGCTCCAGGCACGCCTTGTGCGTCAGCGCCAGGACCGAGCCGACCTTCGCCGTCAGCAGGCAGCCGCGCATATACGCACGTGCGGTGTCGGTGGTGATCTTCATGACCGCTCCGGCGCGTTCGACCGTCAGCCCGTGCACAGCCACCAGGGTCAGCAGTCGGCGCTCACCACCGTCGAGCGCCATCGGGCTGGAGCCTTCGTGGGGCCGGGGCCTCCTGCGGGGCATGACAGGCAAGAAGTCCGGTGGGGCCAGCACCGTGGTCTGCTCGTCCAGCACGCCGTTCTCCCAGCCCGCGAGAACCAGGCGGCAGTCCGCCATGCCCATGCCCCGCAACCGCTCAAGCTGGAAGGCGACCTCACTCACCGGCAGCCCGGACTGCCTGCTGATCGCGCTGGGCAGATCGTAATCCGGCACATCCAGGACCAGCCCTCGCCACACGGCGGCCAACGTCTCGGACAGGTCCATAGCCTTCGTACGCTCGGGCCGCTCAAGGACTTCTGCACACAAAGCCTTGTGCACGAGTGCACGATGGGCTTTGACGCCGGCGATATGAGCGCATGCACGCAAATGCGCATAGACCATGCTCCTACTGGCCCCGGCTGCCTGCGCGCACTCCTCGATACTCAGGCCAGAGGCGCGCAGCTTCAGTACGCGGCACCGTTTCCACCGGAGATTCCACGGGCAGCTCCCCTTCGGGGCCGGCCTCACACCGACGGCGTTGCCCGGATCTGTCCCCTCCTTCCCGGACAGGACCCCATGGGCGAAGCTCAGCCGGATCAGCCCGAGCCAGGAGGTCTGGTACTTCTTCGTCAGTCCCTTGAGCACGCTATGGACCTCGGCCGGCTCCACGCGGGCCATGGCAGCGAGTACGCGGATCAACTGCCAGTCCGGCACGTCCAGGCGCAACCCCGCCCACACCAGCTCCGTCACCGGATCCAGGTCGAGCACCTCGGCCGGGTCGGGACGGTCCACCAATCGGCGGGCTTGGCATACGTACAGCATCGCCCGGCGTGTCTCCACCCGCAGCTTGCCCTGCACATTGTCGGCATGGCGGTTCACCGAGGCGACGCTGATGCCCAGAGCCTCGGCGGCCGCGCCCGGAGCGACCCCGTCGGCGAAAAGCCCGATGACGTCCCGCTCACGGGGTGTCGGATGCGCGTCCTGCGATGGCATCACATCCTCCCCGACTGCTGCTGGGCGGCGAGTTCGGCGACCAGGCCCCGGTCCGCGGGAGTGGCACGGTGCACCATGCGTACGAGCCGGGAAGCCACCGCGGTCGACAAGGTCGTCTGGTCCTCCAGTGGCACAAGCTGCTCCGTCACCACGGCGCCGCTGGGCGGCGGGTACAGGTCGGCGTACACCCCGTACACGTCGGCTTCGGCGACCCACAGCAGCTGTCGCCCGCGCCTTTTCAGGACGGGGCATTTGTGCAGAGCGCACCGGGCGCATGAGGGCGGCATGTCGGTCGGGCCGGTGACGGCGGTGGGCTGTCCTGACTCCAGAAACTCGGTCAGAACCCACAGCCACCCCTTCCCCGGGACGTAAGTGGCCGGGCGGCCGCAGCCCTGACAGAGAAGGCGGTCCATGCAGTGGAACTGACGGATGGCGGAAAGGTGGGCTCCATCGACCCGGCCGCCGGGGGTGCCCTCGGTGCGGGCGAGCAGGACGTCGATGTCGGGGTAGCGGTCATAGGGTCCCGGGGTGCGGTAGGCGATCCATCCGTCCTGCCCAGCGACCAGGTCAGGCACCGGCAACCACTCGTTGGCGGTCATGGCGATGTAGGGCACATGGGTAACGTTCAAAGGGCCCGGCAGAGTTGTGCCGCCATCTCCGGCCGGCGGCCCGGCCACAGCAGGTCCTGCCAGCAGCGAACTGCGCATTTCATTCCACATTCAGATGCAACGTCTTCAGGAAGGATCGCGCCGGATCCGGCGCGTCTGTCGGATCAGGAAAGGAAGTGTGAGGGCGGCGTCCCGTCGAGTACCGCCTTGCGGGCGTCGAGCAGCAGTTCACGTGACTCAGCCTCTGCCACGGACGCGTCGACAGCCCGGTCAAGAAAACCGCCGAATCGGGACTCTGCCGCCAACCCGCTCTGATATGTCGTGCTCTCGGCCTCCTCAGTGGCGTAGAGGACCATGCCGCCCGGCAGTACGTACTCGGTGAGGGCGGCGGGCAACGGGTTGAGCTGGGCATCCAGCGGCAGAATCCGCAGTCGGATACGTCCCTGGTCGACAGCGGTGATGAGGTGCAGGATCTGGTCGGCAAAGACTGGTCCCCGCCACGCGCGGGCGAGGACGGACTTTTCCAGCACAACCATTGCGCCGCCGGCACCGATGCCCTCGGGGCGGGGAATCCGATGTGCGCCAGCCCGCAGGCCGGTGAGAGCATTCGGATACCCGGGAATCCGCAGGAACGTGGGGACGAGCCACGTGCTGAAGAACCGGGCGGCATCGGCGCGCTGCTCGACAGCCGCGAGACGGTCCTCCCACCCCTGGTGTCCATCAACTGCCACATACGGGTACGGCGAGGGAAATCGCTCCTTCACGTACCACTCAGTCTCCGAAATGAACCGGACGACCCCCTCGAAGTCGGCCTCAGAGATCCCGTACCGGCCGGCAAGCAACATCGCGGCCTCGGAGAGGGCAAGGGCCCGGCCTCCCGACTCGACACGGCTCAGGTCCGAGTGCGACATGTGGGCCCGGCCGTGGACCTCGGCGGCCGTCAGCTTGTTGGCCTCACGGAGGTAGCGCAGATAGGTACCTGTGACGACACGTCCGGTCGGAGGGTCGGCCATGCCCAGACTGCGACGAGTCTTCACGCCGCAACCTTCGAACTGACGGGGTGGCTGCTGGGAATCGGGCGGCGCGGTGCCACCGCATTTCCGTCCGGGAGCAGTTCACCGGTGTCGTCGAAGAGGAGGACGCCGTTGCACAGCAGGCTCCAGCCCTGTTCCGGAACGTAGCGCTTCAGCCGTGCGGCGTCGCAGTCGGGAGCCACCGCTTCGGGGCAGGGAGGAGTGTGGGAGCAGCCATTTTCGGGAGGAGTTGTGCTCGGGGTTGCGGTAGTCACGGGAGACGTTCCTGTCGTCGTTGTCAGGTCGCCGAGGGCTTGACGGCGATGGCGGCGTAGGCGCCGGACCAGCCCGCCGATGGCCTGGTGATGCCTGCTCCTTCGCGCAGTGGCGTGAGCTTGGGCATCACCAGACCGAGGCCATCGGTGGCGTGGGCACGGTGTTTCTGTCTGTGAAGCGGCTGGGCAGGCTGTCTCCCGGAAGGGAGAGGCGCAAGACAGCCAGGGCGCAGGGCTGCGGGCGGTGCCGCGGGGGACGGCCGCCGACAGATGCTGCGCCGCCTTCTCCGGTGCCTATTTCGCGACCGGTCCTTGCGGTGGCCGCGTTGGTCGGAGGGGCCCTGTGGGGGCCGCGTCCGCAAGGATTGTCGCCTTTGCGAGCGCGGCTGGCTGGGGGCGGTCAGACGCGTCCGGGGTCGGGATGGAGCAGGATGGCCGCGTAGCTGCCGCCGTGGTGCGGCGGGAGGGCTGTACGGGACCGGTTCGGGTGGTACTGGCCCACCGGCACGATGCCGGGGGCACGGATGGGCCAGGGGCGGGTGGACGCCTCTGTGAGGTCGCGTATCTCCTCGGCGCTCCGCAGGCGTAGGGGCAGCCGCGCCTCGGTGAAGCAGCGTGCCGCGGCCGCGGCTGATCCGTCACGGCAGAGGGCGCCGGTGGAGTGGGTGAGGGAGAGGACACTGCCGGGCGGCGCCCCGTCGAGTACCGCTCCCACACTGGCGCGGGCGTCCGCATTGTCGGGGATCCAGGGCAGGACGTCGTGGAGCAGGAATCCTGTCGGTTGGGACGGGTCCAGGCCGTGGAGGGGAAGTTCATGCAGGATTTGGAGCATGTCCCGCAGGTCCGCGTGCACGAAGCGGTGCAGTCCCGGCCGACTGCTCAGGAGCTTGGGTCCGTGCTCGATGACGTACGGGTCGTAGTCGACGTGGATGACTGTGGCGTCCGGGCCGGCGGACAGGGCGGTGTGGGGGTAGCGCGGGTTGAGGGACGGCAGGCCGCTGCCCAGGTCGACGAACTGCCGGATCCCGCAGGCTCGGAGCATCGCTACCGTCTGGTGCGCGTACTGACGGTTGAGGTCGAGCGCCTCGTTGGTCCAGGGTGCGGCGTTGAGCACACGCATGCCCAGTCGGCGGTCTGCTGGCTGGTGGTGGCGTTCTCCGCCGAGCAGCCAGTCAGTGATCCGGGCGGTCGACGGCACCGTGCCGGGAGCCAGGCTGCCGGTTGCGGTAGCGGACGTGAGGGTCTTCATCGTGTGGTTCCTTGCCGTCCGGCTCCCAGGATGACCCGGAGCCGAATGCTGGTGTTGGTGATGAAACTGGGGACGGGAATGTCGTCGCTGGCGTCGCACAGACGGATATCGGGGTAGCGGTCGAACAGCGTCGCGAGGGCGATCTCGCCTTCGGCGCGCGCCAGGGGTGCCCCAAGGCACAGGTGGGCGCCGTGTCCGAAGGCGAGATGCTCCTTGTTGACACGCAGGACGAGAAACTGGTCGGCGTCCGTGCCGTACGCGTCCGGGTGACGGCCGGCCGCGCTGTAGCACGCGAGGATCGGCTCGCCGGCGGCGATGACGCTGCCGTCAGGGAGAGTGATGTCCTCCACCGCATACCGCATCGGCAGATTCGCGATGGGCGCGTCACGACGCAGCGTCTCCTCGACAACATCACTCCAGCCAGCGCGCCCCGTTCGGATCAGGTTGAGTTCGCCGTCGTGAGTGAGCAGATTGCGGGACGCGTTGGTGATGAGGCCGACCGTGGTCTCGAACCCGGCGGTGATCATCAGCAGCAACGTGTCGACGAGTTCCTGCTCGCTCAGCGCATCGTTCTCCTCGTCGCGGGCGGCGACGAGAGCACTGGTCAGATCATCTCCGGGCGTCTCGCGTTTGAGCGCTACGAGGTCGCGCAGCAGCGCGTAGAGCTCCGCCTGGCTGGCTTCCTGTTCTTTCCAGCTGTGCGACGTCGAGAAGATCACATCGGCGAGGCGCCGGACCCGTTCGTGTTCCTGCTCAGGCAGTCCCATGAGCCGGCAGATGAAGAGGATCGGCAGGCGGCGGGCGTAGGCGGCGACCAGGTCGACCGGCTCACCGGGGCTGTGGGTGGCGTCGATGTCGTCAAGGAGCTGATCGGCTATCGACTCGATGACGGGGATCATGTCGCGCGTGCGCCGGGCGGTGAAGGCCGACTGGGCGAGCTTGCGCAAACGGCGGTGGTCCTGCCCGAATGCGGTGAACATGTTTTTGACGCTGACCCACAGCGCCAGGGGCCAGGTGGCTGTCACCGTCTCAAAGGCGGGCCAGTGGGCCCGCGCGTCCTTCGAGACCCGCGGATCGGTGAGCAACTGCCGTAGCCACTCCGGGTCGGTGGCGGCCCAGGCCTCGACACCGAGGACGTCGACGCGGGTGAGGGGGCCGCGGGCCCTGAGTTCGGCGTCCTCGCCGGTACGGTCGGGTGCCTGCGGGTTCAGTGCGAAAGCGCTGCTGTCCATGCGGTTCTCCTCCGTGTGTGCTCAGTCGGGCAGGGGGGTTGCGAAGGTCACGGGCAGTGCAGCCAGGGCCCGGTGGAAGGGGCCCGGCCGCCAGGTCAGTTCCTGGGCCGGGCAGGCGAGGTCCATCTCGGGCAGGGCGTCCAGCACGTAGGTGATGGCGGCCTCGGCGATGAGGTAGGCGTGGGAGCGTGCCGGGCAGGCGTGCGGTCCGGCGCTCCAGGCCAGGTGGGCCCGGTCACCCGCCGTGTTGCCGAGGGCGGGGTCGTTGTTGCAGCCGGCCATGGAGATGACGACCGGTTCGTGCGCGGGCAGCACGTAGCCGTCGAGGTCGACGGGGTAGGGCGGGTAGCTGATGCAGTAGTTGGCCAGCGGCGGGTCCCAGTACAGGACGGTGTCCAGTGCCTGGCGGACGGTGGCTCCTCCGGCGTGCACGTCTCCGCAGAAGGTCTCATCCGTCAGCATCTTGAGGACGGTGTTGCTGACCAGGTTGACCAGGGGTTCGATGCCGGCGCCGTAGAGGGTGACGAGCTGGTGGGCCATTTCGCTGTCGTCGAGCCGGGCAGGGTGTGCGATGAGACGGGAGGTGATGTCGTCGCCGGGGTGGGCGCGCCGGAACGCGACCAGGTCGGCTACCGCTTGGGCGAGGATCGCGTTGCCGCAGGCGGCGTTCACGCCGTCGAAGACCTGGGCCATGCCGTCGGCGATACGGCGTCCGATCGTGTCGGGGCAGCCCATCAGGTCGCTCAGGACACGGAAGGTGAGGGGCCAGGCGAACTGGGCGAGCAGATCGGCGTGGCCGGCCTTACTGAACCCTTCGATCAGGTCGTCGGCGGTTTTCTCGACCAGGGCGAGCAGTGCGTGCTGGTCGACCGCCCCGAGCGCGGAAACATTGGCGTCCCGGTAGCGGGCGCGCTCGGGCCCGGCAGAGCGCAACGCGTTGGGTCGCCACTCCATCATCGGCCTGACCGGGCACGTGTCCGGGATCGTCTGCTGCCAAGTGCGGGGGTCGGCCGGAAACCGGACCTCGTCGTGCAGGATGCGCCGCGCCTGGTCGTAGCCGATGACGAGCGTCGCTGGCACCTCGGGGTCGACATCGACCGGGATGAGGGGGCCATGGACCTGGCGCATGCAGTCATAGACGGCGTGCGGGTCGGCGGCGAACCCGGGTTCGTACATCGCGACACGGGCCGAGGATGCCTCGGAGGAGGGCGGGGTCATGGGGTGAGGCTCCAATGAGCGGAGTCGGCGGAGGTCAGGTGCTCGAAGACGCTGATCAGCGCTTTCACGCTGGAGCGGCGGTCACGGGCGTCGCACGCGGTGAGCAGGACGTGGTCCTCCAGCGCGAGTGCCTGGCGGATCTCGGCGGCCGGGTATGTGGGCGCGCCGACGAAGCGGTTGATCGCCACCGCGTACGGAACCCCCGCTTCGTCCAGCAGGCTGAGCGCGTCATGGGAGGCGTCCAGGTTCCGGGTGTCGACCAGGACCAGGACGACCAGCGCCCCTTCGATCAGGTCCTTCCACATCGCACGGAACCTGATCTGCCCGGGCGTGCCGAATACATAGACGACGAGGTCGTCGCTGATGTGGAGGCGCCCGAAGTCGATCCCGACGGTGGTGTGGGTCTTGCCGGGGGTCTTGCGCAGGTCGTCCACCCCGGCACTGGCCTGGGTGATCGTCTCCTCCATGCGCAGTGGCTGCACCTGGGAGACGGCGCCGACGAAGGTCGTCTTACCGACCCCGAACCCGCCCGCGATCACGATCTTCAAAGACCGGATGGCGGTCGTGTGGACGGGTTCAGAGACTGGCGCGCAGTCCACGGAGCACCTCCTCCAGAAGGCTCGTTTCGGGCTGGTCGGGACGGGAGCTGATCGGGGTGGCCAGGTGGCCGCTGTCGAGCAGTTCGGACACGATGATGCGGACCGTGGACGGCGGCAGCTCCAGGCCGGCCGCGATGTCCACCACCCCGAGAGCTCCCCGCGCTCCGCCGACCAGGGCCATCACCCGGCGGGAGTCCGCCGGCAGGGAAGCGTCCGAAGCGGCCGCAGCCCGCACCAGGGATTCCAAGTGGATGTCGGGCCGCGTCGGACGGACCCGCCCGTTGGTACGGACGTAGGGCCTGACCATGTCCGGATCGTGCCGCGGGCCCGTCACCTCTCTGGCTCTTCCACGACCGGTTGCCTGTCCGCGACCGTCGTCTTGTCGTGGACGCGGTCGGCGAGCCGGATCATTTCCTCGGTGATCGCGGCGACATCGACATCCAGGCCGGTGGTCTCCACCCCGAGCAGCATGTTGTGCCCGGCCCGCGTGACCAGGTACAGGCGGACATCGGTTTCGAGCACCACCTGGCGGACGCCGCCTCCGCGGGAGAGCTCGGCGTATGACAGCGCGGCTGCGCGGAGAGCCGCGGTGACCGCGGAGAGTTTCTCGGCCCCTTCCTGGCCCAGGGTGGATGTCCGGGACGACAACAGGCCGTCACTGGAGATCAGGAGCGCGCCCTGGACGCCGGGGACGCCCGCGAGCTGTTTGTCGAGCAGCCAGCCGAGTGGGTTGGAGTGCGTGTCCGCGAAACCGGTCATGCGGGGTCCTTACCGTGCGTTGTGGGGGTCTGACGGGCGCGCCGGGTGCCTGCGGCCCAGGCGGTGGCCACGCTGGAGCGACCGGGCCGCGCCGGCTGCCCGTCAGGGGCGGGCTGTTGCGCTGCCTGCGCGGAGCGTGCTGGTGCGGTGCGCCGCACGGTCAGCCCGCTCGCCGTGGTGGCCACAGGTGGCTCGGGCACCGCCCGCAGCACGGCCGGGGCCTCCGGGCCGGACACACCGGGCGGCAGTTTCGCGAGCAGGTCCTTGGGGATGAAGACTGTTGCTCTGGTGCCCATGCGGGCGTTCGGCGCCTCTACCTCGACCCGGAATCCGTATGCGCGGGACAGGATCGCGGCCACCGGGAACCCGGTTCGCGGGTGCGCACCGAGGCGGGTGACATCCCCCGGCCGTTCGCCGGCCAGGATCTGCCGAGCTTCGACGAGCTGTTCGGGGCTCATCTGGAGCCCCGAATCGTCGATCATCACGGTGACGCCGTGGTGGCCCTCCCGCAGCTCGACGTCCACCGTCGTCGGCGAGTACCGCAGCGCGTTGTCGAGCAGGACCGCGAGGGTGTGCACGACCGGCCCGACTTCGCGGCTGGTCACCGCAATATCGGACTCCTCGTGCCGGATCCGCTCGTACCCCTGCACGTACCCCATGGCTGCGCGCAGCACGTCCGTCAGCGACGTGGCCGGCCAACGCCGCGTCAGCTTCCCGCCGCTGAGCACCACATAGCTCTGGCCCGCGAGCAGCAGTTGGTGGCCGAGCTGATCGATGCCCACCCACGCCGCGTAGTCGTCGTGTCCAGCGGGCCGCCGGATCCCCTCGCTGATCTGCTGGCTGACCTTGGAGGCGGTCGCCACCAGGGACGACGCGACGCTCCGCACCGCCGCCCGGGTCGCCTCCTGCGAAGCCCGGCGGGCATCGGCCGCATCGGCGCGAGCCTCCTCCTGGACCTCGGCGACCTGCGCGCTCACGGCCTGCTGCGCGTCGTGCTGCACCTGCCGGACAGCGCGGGCCAGGGCTTCGGCCACCTCCCGCAGCCGGTTCGCCACCATCAACCCGTTGATCTCCTCGGGCACGGACAAGTCGGCGCCGTGGCCCTGCCCGGCCCGCGCGGATGCCGCCTGGAGCGCCGGAATCACGCCGGAGGCCAGCTCGTCGAGCACGTTTTCGACCGCCCGCGTCTGCTGCTTGGTCGTATCAGCATGCCGACTCAGCCGGTCTGCCCGCCGCTGCTCCGCCCTCGCCCTTTCCCGGTAGTGCCACGCCGTGCCGCCGCCTGCCAGGGCCAGCGCCGACGGCACCACCGTGATGGCGTGCTGTATCAGAGTGTTCATGCGGCCATCACCGGCGCCGCCGCACACGTCAGCTCGGCCACAGGGACGGCGCCCTCGCCCAGGCCGAGCAGGGAAAGCGTTTCGGGGATCTGCGAGTAGCCGTCGCCGTGATAGCGGCGCTGGTCCGCGTGCGGGGCAGGGACGCCCGGGGGAGTGGCGCGAGCGATGCGCCAGCATCCGTGGTCCTCGGTGCCGAGCATGCTGGTAGAGACGACGGCCGAGTCGAAGTGCGGAAGACAAGGCCAGTTGGCCGAGCCGTCACGGCTGACCAGGGCGGCGGTCTGCGTGGCTCCGATGAGCGCGGAGTCCTCGATACGCGCAGGGCGGCTGTTCATGGTGTCCGATCTGTGGCGGGGGCCTTGAGGGCGGCGTGCGGTGGGGGCGAAGTGGATCGCCGGCCAGGGCGGCCCGTCCCGGCCGGCGTCGAAAATGGCCTTGGTGCGCAGCGGGAACCGGTGCGTGGCCGTGCGCCGAGGAGTGCGACTGCTCCTATGGCGGCCACGATGGGGCTGGTGAGGACCCCGCCGGTGAGGGCCATCGGTGCCGCGGAACGGATCCGGCGGCGAAGGGGCGAAGATGGCGGCACCGGCTTTGTAGTGGCTTGGGCGCCGGATTCTCCGTCGCCCGGGCGCGTGTGAATGCTCATGCATGGCACATCTCCCGCACCGGTGAGACGGCCAACTGCCCCGCGCCGCGCCTCAGGCGAGACGACTGCACACTGAGCGCCTCGTACAACGCCACCGGATCAGTCGTCGCGCAGGCACCGAGGCTGAGCTGCTCCACCCAGACGCAGGACTCGCAGGGCCGGCCGTAGCTCTGCCCGCACCTGATGGTCCTGACCGTGGCGTGACGGCTGCACTCGGAGTGCGTGTCGATCCACCTGTCAGCAGTGCCGGACTTGACCGGAATCAGAAGTGTCGCGTGCTGGCGGCAAGCCAGGCACGGACCGACCGCCTTCTCTGTCTCGACAAGGTGGGCCATCGCGTTCAGGCCCAAGGCCAGACCGACCCGGACCACGTCGCAAGCGTCCGGAAGCTCGGGAGCCTTGCCGAAATGCACTATTACGGGGTGAAGGGGGCGAGTGCTCAGCAGGGGAGTCATCAGCTCTCCGGTCAGGACGGGGCAGGCCCGTCGGGAGGTTTCGATCACGGCGGCCGCCGGAGCGGGGCGTCTGGCGCATCCGGCCGAGGCGAGCGAGGCCGGGACTCTCGATGGGCGCGGCTGCCGTTTACTCAATGCTGTGAACCAGACACGGGCCGATGGCTCGTCTGATTGAGCACCGACGTCCAGTCGCCGCAGACGGACACGCGACTCAAGGAAGTCGTCGGTCGGCGGTATTTGCTCAGCCAGTTCCCGGGCTGCGCCCAGCGCCTGTGCCCGTGGTCCCGTCCGCGGCCTCTCAGAACCGAGCTGCATGAGATGGCCGCGCAGGTGCTCGGCGAGGTCTGCCACGTCCTGAACGGCGGCCGGGACCGAGGCGTCCTCGCTCAAAACGAGAGTGACGGTCTCGGCTGCCGCGACGACCGATGCGCGAGCGTGCCCCAACCCCTGACCGCGGCTGGCCCGCGATGTGGCACCAGGCGATACAGGGATGAAGCGAGAGGCCACTGAGCGAAGAAGCACGTGCTGCCTCCTTGGGGCGAATCGGATACCGGAAAGCGACGAGCACCGTTGACGGATCACGTACGGATGTGAACGCGCTCTGAAAACAGCTACGTTGAGAGAACCGTGAAACACCGTTGGTGGGCAGCCCCCGAGCAAGGGGAACCCCGCCAAAGGCGCCAAAGATCGTTTTGAGGTCAGGGATCGTCCATGGCTCGTACGCGCAACGAAGCGCTGGCAGCGCGGATCGCGGAGACCGGCTGGTCGCAGCCGAAGGCCGCCGCCGCCGTTCTCCGGGTCGCTCAGGAATCCGGAGCCACCGAGCTGTACGGCATCAGCCGGTCCCACATCTCCATGTGGGTCCTGGGTACGCGCCCCAGCGGTTCGGCACCCCATATCCTCTGCGAGACGCTGACGCGGAAGCTCGGCCGCCCCATCACCCTGGGCGACATCGGACTGGCCCCCGGCCCGGGCCAGGCTGCGGTCGACACCTCCGACTGGAGCGTCAATACGCTGACCATGCTGGCCGAGTTGGGAAGAGACGACCTCGACATGCTGCACAGACGCCAAGTACTGGCTGGCACCGCATACTCCGTGGCCGGGCTTGCCATCCCCAGCCCCGCGTGGTGGGAGCAAGCTCCCACCACGGTCACAGGACGCCCCGCGAACTCGCCCCGGACCGTCACCACAGCGGACATCGACGACATCCGCCAGACCACCACCTTCTTCTCCGCCCGCGACCAACAGCGCGGAGGCGCTGCCGGCCGTTCCGCACTCGCCGCACACCTGAGCCTGGAGGTCGCCCCGCTCCTCGCCAGGCGCCTCCCCAGCGAACAGATCCGCCGCGACCTGCACTCCGCCGTCTCCGAGATGGCCTACCTCGCCGGATGGATGGCCTTCGACGCCTCCGAACACCGACCCGCACAGCGCTACTTCATCCTCGCGGCGAAACTCGCCGCCGAAGCCGGCGACGGTCCCCTCGCCGGACACATCCTGCGCGCCATGGCACACCAGGCCGTCGACCTCGGACACCCCCGTCAGGCCCTCGACCTCGCCTCGGCATCCATGGAACCGACACGCTACGGCCGGGCGAGCTGGCGAGAGAAAGCGCTGCTGGGCATCGTCCACGCCCGGGCCCTGGCCGCCTCCGGCGACCGCACCGGCACCCTCGCAGCGATCAGCCGCGCCGAACGCGACCTCGCTCGCCACGCCGGAGACGCCCCGGACCGGGTCGGCTTCTTCGCCGAGGCGTCCCTGGCACACGAGACCGCCTGTGCCCTGCGCGACCTCGGAAACCCCCGCGACGCCGAGATCCACTTCCAGCGCAGCGTCGCCACCCGACGCCGCCAGCTCTACGCCCGCACCCACAGCGTGACCCTGGGCTACCTCGGCGCCGTCCAGGTCCGCCAAGGCCGCCTCGACGAGGCATGCCACACCTGGACCCAGGCCCTGGACGCCATGACCGGAATCCACTCCGGCCGCACCCGCGACATCCTCGTACGCATGCAGCAAGACCTCTCCCCGGTCCGTCAACGCGGAGGCCGCCACGTCGCCGAACTCGACCAGCGCGCCCGCGAAATGCTGCGCACCATAGGCTGACCGGACCACGCGACCGGGCCCCCACCGCCACGCGCCTAGTGCACCGGCGGTGCCGGGGACAGAAAGGGAACAACAGTGATGGCAGAGAATCCGATCGAGATCACCCCGATCGCCACGGTGGTGGGCGGCCACACCGACGTCCTGGACGACTACCAGGGGGGAACCGAAGCGATCATCCGGCTCCACGACGCCTACCCGGTCGAGACCCTCCAGGGCATCGAGGATTTCAGTCATCTGACGGTGACGTGGCACTTCCATCTCGCGCACCCCGAAGACGTCCAGCTCCACGCACGCAGCCCGCGCGGCAACAGCGGCTGGCCTGCGACGGGAACGTTCGTCCACCGCAACCACCGAAGGCCGAATCAGCTCGCCATCAGCTACCCGCGCCTGCTCGGCGTGAACGGCCGAGACCTCCTGGTCACCGACCTCGACGCAGTCGACGGCACCCCGGTAATCGACCTGGCACCCTACTTCGAGGAAATGGGACCCCGCGACCCTGTACGTCAGCCTGCTTGGCCCGGCCAGATGCTCACGCACTACTGGGCCGACGCCAGCAGCCGGTAACTCGCCCATGGTTCCAGGGGTACAGTGCTTGCCCTTGAGCGCTGGCTGTTCCGGCGAGGGCGGCGACAGTTGCCGGCCCAACCTCACCTCAGGGCCTTGTGTCTGCGGCGAAGTACCACGACAGCCTCGTGCTCCGGTCAAGCCGGGAGAAGCCTGTCTCAAGGTTCCGGTCACGACTGCCGCCAGAAGGCTGCCACACCGAACTGTGCGGGCGTGTTTCCCGACCGGTCCTCCACCGCGTCCTGCCTGGGCGGGGGCCAGAGTACGGTCACCTCACCGTTGCTCAGCAGGCCGATGAGACAGGCTGCCCGGCCACGCACATGCTCCACCAGACGGATGCCGACAGAACTCTTCCGGGACATCGGCACAGTCCACGCCGTGCCGACTTCAGTACCGAAGAGCGGCCGACGGCTTCGCCTGAGCCCAGAGAGGGACCAGACAGAACGAACGTGATCAGACATGAACTTGAGGATCCTCAGAGAAGTTAGTACGAGAGGAGGGCGGGGGAAGCGACCACCGGATCCGGAGAAGCGGGCCGCAACCGACGGGGGCGGCGTGCGGACCGCAACGCATTGGACCCGGTGCCCGGTCTCAGGGGCTACGAAGAGCCCGAGCCCGCAGGGCGGATTGTCGACGGCGAGCCGGAAGCCTGGCACGAGGGTGCTGACGCACGGGCGGTATGAAGATTTCCTGCCAGGGCGGGAACGTCGCCAAGAACCGTGCCCAGGTCGCCGGACACCTCGTACCAGTCCACCGGCTTCCACCTGCGCATACCGTTCAGGAACCACAGGGCTTCCTGCACGTTGTGGGCTGGCGACCACGGGGGGCGTTGGAACCGAGGGGGCCTTGGTTTGGGCTGTCGCTGGCTCGGTCCGCTCGCTCTGGTGTATCGCGGTACCCGTCATCAGCTCGCCGCCAAACTCAGTTCGCACCATGTCGTGGCGCCGCCGTCCTCAACACCCCAAGAGCCTCGCCGTTCTTCGGCGAGCGACTGGACGAGCACCAGGCCGCGGCCGTTCTCGTCGGCGTCGCAGGACGCCCTGGGCAGGGCGTGGAAGCTAGGGACACCGTCGCGTACGTCAATGCGCAGGAAGCCGGCGCGGAGCGAGAGCGCCACCGTGATCACTCGGCCGCCGCTGTGCACGATGGCGTTGGTGACCAGCTCGGAGACGATCAAGGCAGCTTCCTCGGCGACATAGGCCAGTCCGCGGGCGCTCAGGCGCTCTCGGGTCCGGCGGCGCATGACGCCGACCTTGTTGCCGTCCTCGGGGGGCGGGGGCTCGTCTGGTGGTCGCTGCTTGATCTCGAACGTGGCACTTATGAGGTCGTCGTCGCGGTGGGGGGCGCGGCGCGGCCGTGCGGGAGTCGTTGTCATCACGTCCTCTGGGGGGCTTGGAGGACCGCCCGGACTGCGGATGCCGCCCTGCTGAGCGGGCCCCACTCGTCGTCGGGGGCGAGGAGGGAACGTGCTTCTGCGAGGCAGCGGACCAGCTGCACCGGAGCGGTGAGCAGAGGGGCGTCGCCTATGGCCGATTCGGTGCTGGGCGCCTCCAGCCACTCCACCGGCACGCTCTGAGTTGAGGGCGTGATTCCGGGGATTCGGACCGCGTGGCCGGTGCCGAGGCACGTTGGTACAGCCTTCTCTTCCAGCCAGGAAACACCGGTGATGAGCTTGCCCCAGCGGTCTGCGGTGCCTGGCGGCACGAGGACGGCTGCCGTGGTCAGGTTGGTGAAGCGGACGGCTGGTCCGACGGTCTGCTCGTATCGGCGCAGGATGTCGTACGCCAGCTCAATGAGGGAGCAGTGTGCCAACACGACATCGAAGGTGATGCCAGTGGGGAGGCGCCGCGGGAAGTCGGGTGCATGGAGCCAGGCGCTCATGGACTCCGCCGGCGAGGGGGTCGCCGCGGCGAACCACGCGGACAGGCGGTCGTGCTCGCCAGTCACGGTGCAGGTCTCCATGGCCCTCCCAGGTCGGAATTGGAACCTCAGTACGCACAGTGCGTCTGCCGTCACCTAGTGCACCGGAGGGTTCGGGGTGGCGAACAGGTCTTTTCGCTAGAACATTGGCCGCCTCCTACCCGCCCTTCACCCGCCCTTTTGGGCGCCCTTTCCCTCTCACCTGCGCTTTCGCGGACGACACCTCACATAGCCTGCGAGATGACCGCTACGGTGTGCTGACACGGGTTGATAAGGGGGTATCCGGTGAGCCGCAGCCCGATGAAAGTGTTACGCGAGAGCCGTAGCCGGACCCAGGAGATGGCGGTCGACGAACTCAACTCCCTGGCGGGACAGCTTGATGCCGAAGGGCGAGTCTCGAAGCGCCCGACCTTCACCGTCCGACAGATGTCGAAGTGGGAGAGCGAGACAAGGCCACGCCCGTTCCCCCACCCGGATACGCGGGTGGTCCTGGAGTTGTACTTCAGACAGTCGATCTCGGAGCTGGGCCTCCGTAGAGGGGCCGAGGAAGACGCCTGTGCTGATTTCGCTGTGCCCGTCGTGACGCCGGTCCCGCTCATCGAGCAGTCGGCCGCGGCGATCCCGTTTCTATCCGGGGGCGACCAGGAGCCCCCGCCGTGGCTGGCTCAGACGACGACCGACGCGGCCAGCTCCGCAGACTGGAAGATTGCCGAGGACGAGGTCGAGCTGCTGCGTGAGGCTGCGGACGACATGGACGCGCAGGACCAGCAGTTCGGCGGCAACCGGCTTTGGCGGCCGACACGCGCTCACCTGCTCTGGGTGCACCACATGATCGACCGCGGAATCTACGACGAACAGCTCGGCCAGCAACTTCACGCACTCGCGGGCAAGTTCACCACAAGCCTCGGTTGGTTCTCTTACGACGCCGGGCTTCACACGCAGGCCCGGCAATACTTCTCCGAGGCGCTCAACGCCGCAATGCTGACCGGCGACGATGTGCTCTCCAGCCGGACCCTGAGCAACATGGCCCGCCAGGCCGTGGACCTGAACAAGGGACGGGAGGCGATCCGCTTCGCCCGGCTCGCGCAGACGCACGCCGAGATGTGGAGCGCGCCGACGCGGGTCACGGCACTCCTGGCGATCCGTGAGGCGCAGGGGCACGCCCGGGTTGGCGACGCCTTCAACTGCGAATCCGCGATCAGAAAGGCGTGGAAGGAGTGGGAGCGAGGGGCGGACGAACGCGACCCAGACTGGACGACGTTCCTCAACCAGGCCGAATTGGTGTGCCTGGAAGGTATGTGCCGCCTCGACCTCGGCCAGACCGCTCGCGCACAGAAGCTTCTGGCGCAGTCGGAGAAGCTTCAGGACGTGGCGCACTCGCGAAACAGAGGCATGTGCCTCGGCAGGCTCGCGAGCGCAGCCATCGGCGCAGGGGACATCGATCACGGCGTCGATGCCACGAGGAAGGCCATCGGGTTGATTCGGACAGCGGGCATGTCTTCCACTCGGGCAGTCCAACAACTGAAGATCGTCCACGACGGACTAGCACCTCTTTACCGCGCCCGCGGGGTAGGGGACCTGATCGAAGAGATCCGCGCAGTCGTCGCGTGATTCAGCAGAGGAGAGATGAAGCCAGTGGATGCGGAGTATCAGCGGTATGACGGGGCGTCGGTCAAGGCCATCACCGACGAGATGGTCGGGGTATACGCCCGGGTGTACGACACGCCTCCGTACATCGGAGACCCGTTCTTCTCCGTCACCTCCTTCCGTGAGAGGCTGGAGGCCGCCTTCGGCAGCGAGGGATTTGAGACGGTGACCGCGCGCCGGGACGGGCAGATCATCGGATACGTGCACGGCGCCACGCTGCCCGCCGACACGCCATGGTGGACCTCACTCAGTCATCAGAGGCCGGCGCAGCTCCAGACCTTCGCCGCCGCCGGGCAGGTCTTCTGGCTCCGAGAGCTGATGGTCCACCCCGAGTACCAGAACCAGGGCCTTGGCAGAAGGATCCACGACACAGTGATCTCAGGACGCGCGGAGAGCGCCACCACACTGACTTGCATCATCGACAATCAGCCGGCGCACGATGCCTACCTGCGGTGGGGGTACACGGTGATGGGGGAGATCAAACACGCTCCAGAATCCCCGACCTATGACGCCATGTACCTGTCCAACTCGTGATGACCGGAACGATCATGCGTCATGCAACCACACACCCTTCCCCGGTCCCGGCGTCTTCCGGTCGCCGGGAACGACTCTCGCCGGACGTCACGCGCCTGTTCGCGTACGGGACGCTTCAGTTCGACGCCGTCCTCGAAGCCCTGATCAACCGGATACCGCAGCGCATATCGGCCAGCGCGCCCGGCTGGCGCGCTGCGTCCCTGGAAGGGCGCGTTTACCCGGGGCTCGTGGCGGCGCCCGGCCCCTCGGCGCTCGGGGTGCTGCTCACGGACCTCAGCCGGAGAGAGTGGGCGATCCTCGACGCCTTCGAGGACAACCGCTACGACCTGCGTGAGGTGACGCTGACTTCCGGAGGTCGCGGTCTCGCTTACATCTGGCCGGGCGGCGAGGTTCGCGACGAGGATTGGGACGCCGAACAGTTCAGGGTCCGACACCTCCAGGAGTACGCCGCTCGGTGCGCACGGATCGCTCCGAGATTGGCCGCCGAAGCTGGCCAGTGAACCGGTCGGCGTACGTACGAGCGCAACGAAAACGAGAACTCACGCAGGCTGGGGGCTTTGCCGTTTCTGGGGTGCTGGAGTGAGGTGGTGTGCTCCTGCCGCGGCGGGCTACGCGGGGCGTGCGCACGGACGGCCGGACGCGGCGGACATGCTCCTGTCCGCCGCGGTCCGTGGGCTTACATCGGGACGGACGAGCTGGCCCGGCTCGCCGAGCTCGATCGCCACACCGTAGAGCCGACCGCATTGGCGGCATACGCGTCGGGGGACACTCCGCCTTACCTGGTACGCCAGCCCGACGAGATCCTCGCGAGCATGGACGGGATGGAACTGGTCGCTCCGAGGTTTGGTTCCATCTCCCCGTGGCGTCCGAGTTTGAGTGAAGATGCTGAGCCCGTCGACCAGCGGGGGTTCGTTGCTCGCTGCGATACGCGGCCATTGCCGGCGGCCACGCTGGAGGCCCCTGAAGCGTCTGTAGCGCAACGAGCCACCAGCCACGGCTCGCGCCAAAGCGGAACGGCGCCCTGGGGCAGGCAACGATCCTTGCCCGCCCGCAGCCCAGTCCGAGAAAGTAGATTTCACCCGTGCCTCGAGAGATTCCGCAGACCCCGATCTACAACCGCCTTGTCCAAGAGAAGGGTGACGTTCCTGCCCGGGTTCGCGACGAGGCTCAGCAGCTACAACGAGACCTGGAGCGCGTCATACGACCTGGGCACCGCCCCGTGAACGCTGGGTTCGCCCAGCACGGCGATACCCTTCGGCCAGGCAGTTGAGTTTACAAGGCGCGGCCCACCGCCTTCCTGTACGTGACCGGCTGTCACCCAGCCGTGGTGCCGGCCGAGGTAGTGAACCGAAGCGCGAGAAGGGGTAGATCAGTCGGGGCCCCCGGTGCGGCAGTCGGTCGTGCTGAGCTCGTCAATGACGGCCGCCCGATCTTCTCTTCAGTCTCCGTGCCGGCGGCGCCATCGGTGGGGCCGCTATCCGAAGAAGCCCCACCCCATAGCAGGGGTGGGGCCGATCGTGTACCTCCGGAGCCGACCGGCGGTACTGTTCTGAGGTCGAAGTCAGAACAGGAGCCAGTCGGGTGTCTCGTCGAACGGGCACTCGTCGGCTGCGGCGACGTGGAGCAGGGCTGCGAGGGTGGTGCGCTCCTTGTCGCTCCACCCGGTGCCGACGCTGCCCACGTACCGCAGGGTGCCCTCGTGCTGTTCCCCTACCAGGAGCGCGCCGGGGAGACCTGCGAGCCGGCCGTGGCCGGGTACCCACCCGCCGACAATCACGTCGGCCGTGCGGACATGGCGGATCTTGATCCATGGGTACCGGGCTCGTACACGGAAGTGAGCCGTTTCGCGACCAGCCCCTCCAGGCCCGCGGCCCGGGTCATCTCCAGGGCCTGGGCGCCATGTCCGACGACAGCTGCGGGTGTCGACCAGTGCGCCCCGTCCAGGCCCAGGTCTTCCAGCACGGTACGGCGCTCGGTGTACGGCAGCCGGATCAGACTGGTTTGCCCCAGGTGGATGGCGTCGAACAGGACCAGGTGGGCGGGTACCGACTCTGCCATGCGGGCGGCTTTCGCCGGTGATCCGGCCAGCCCCATCCGGGATTGCAGCCGCGCGAAATCACTGTGCCCCTCGCCGTCGAGAGCGACGATCTCACCGTCCAGGACCGCAGGTCGGCCGAGCGCGGAGCCCAGCGGTCTGAGTTCCGGGTAGGCGGCTGTGATGTCCGTGCCGGAACGGGCCCGCAGGGTCGTCGTCCCGTTGCCCGGCAGTTCGTGACGGCGACCTTGTCAGAACGTTCCAGCGCCTTGCGGAGCAGGGTGTAGGGCTTGGCGGCGACCTGTCCGTCGATGGCGAGGAAGTAGGAGTCGCTGATCCGGATCGGGTCGATGCTGTCGGCGTCGACGAACGCGATGATTTCGATCGCTTTGGCGGTCGGCAGCGGCATCTCGTCGAGCTCTTCATCAGAAATTGGGACCACCTGGTCCTTGGTGAGCTCGTAGCCCTTGCCGACCTCCTCCTGCGGCACGACCTCGTCGTCGAGCTCGCACACCTTCCGGGTACGGACCCGGCCCATGTCCTCCAGGTGAACCTGATGGAAGTGGACCGACCGGTCCTCGGTAGCACTAATGATCTTGACCGGAATCGTGACCAGGCCGAAGCTGATCGCTCCGGTCCACAAGGGCTGCGGCATACCTACCTCCAGGCCCGCCTGGGCTGTGTGGCCGGGTAGCAGACCGGAACGCCGGGGAAGGGCGCCAACCCCCTGGAAGGGGTCGGGGCGCGGCCGGGCCACCGCCCGTACCCCGATCCTCACCAAAAGGGGAGAGCGATGGCGCTTCAGATGGTATGAGCGGACTCACACCGGGACCTGGAAGGTCACGCGTCGACGACGTTCACCCAGAAGTCATCGAGGAACATCAGGATCCGGTCGTTGGTGTAGAACACGCGGAGCTTGGCGCCCGCCGAGGTGTTGTCGGTCTCGCCCACGGCCCGCACCGAGAAATCCCATTTGGGGTCGGACGCGCCCTCGTCGGTGGACGAGAACGGGTATTCGTCGCACTGGAGCCCAGCAGGATACGGCGGCAGGCCCGTCGTGGCGTCGTAGTACGGCGCCCACGGGTTGAGGCCCTTGTTCTGCCCGCACGCCGACTTCTTCCACCTCTCGTTCTCGTCGGCGATCGTTCCGCCCTCATCGCGGCTGGGCACCCGGTGCAGGGGGGCGCCGCGCAGCCCCTCACTGACATGCCACTTGCCGGGGATCCTCTTGGAGTGGCCGTCCTTGGGCTTCTTGGGCCAGGTGGAGTCCGGGTTGTTCTGCGCGTCCCGGATGTGCTGGCCGACCTGCGGGTTCTCGCTCATCTTGTAGATCATCACCGGGTAGGCGTTGGTGTAGATGCAGGCGTGCGGGTAGCTCTTGGGGCCGTGCTTGAAGTAGTCGGCCGAGTCGCAGCGGATACCGATCGGGGGGCCCTCACCGCGCTCGGTGCTCTGCTCGTATCCCGGGCTCGCGCCGTTCATGTAGAGGCGCCACTGGTGGAAGGCGACCTGGTCCTCGCCCTTGCCACCGCTGGAGGAGACGTCCCAGTAGACCCAGTCAGGGAAGTTGCTCCACTGGGCCCATTCCATCTTCGCCGGAGACCGCCCGACGCCGCACGTGGCAGTGGTGGGCTGATTGGCGCCCGGCACGCATTCGGGGGTGATTTCCAGCTTCAGGTTCGGGGCGACGGTCCGCTTCTCCAAGGGGTTCCACCCGTCGTAGTTGACCTGGCCGGTTTTGGCGCGGAAGAAGACGCGGGTGGCGCGGGTGTCGTTGTAGCCGATGGCGGCGGCCTGGAACTTGATCCTGTTGGTGCCCTTCAGGACGTTCTTGCCGTCCACCTTCTTGTAGTAACTGTTCTTGATTTCGTATTCCTGGCACCACTTGAACCGGTTGTAGACGCGGCCGTCGGGGTCTTGGGCGTCCGAGGAACCGAGACAGTCGTTCAGCCACTCGGTGCCTGCGGGGTTGTCGGGGGATATCGGCATCTCCGCCGTCCCCTTGCCGTTGCTGCTGCGCTGAGCACCGTCGCCGGGCTTGGCCGTGTACTCGATGCCCGGGGCCGACGCGGGGGGCTTGGGGCTTGCGGCGGCGGCCGGTGGGGCACCCAGGGCGAGAAGGGCTGCGGTGAGGGCGAGTGAGGCTATCGCCGCCATGCCGCGTCTGGCGTGTTTCACAAGGTGGTCCCTTCCGTCGGTGGCCCCTTGGCGGGCACACCGAAGGTATGGAACCGGGCAACTCCCGTTCATGCCAACCGAGAACGGGACAGTTCTTCGCATTTGGCCAGTTGTCGTATCGCCCTGCCGCCCCCGGCGGCGCTAATTTCACTCACATTCACCTCACGGACCACGCACAGCAGGGGGAAACGACGATGCGCCGCACCACAGGAACCCGCCTGGGCAGAGGGCTCGGAGCGCTCATAGCCACGGCGACGGCCGCCGTGGGCCTGGCCGCCACCCCGGCCGCCGCCACCCCGGCCGCGCCCGCCGCCGCCGGGCAGACGGTCCAGCCCGGCCAGGCCTGTACCGCAGCCGATCTCGGCAAACGCCACCCGATCATCAAGAGCACGGAGGTCGCCCCGACGATCACCCACTTCAAGGGCTGGTACGTTACCGCGGGCTCGACCGGCTACCAGAACGTCACCACCAGCACCCAGACCACCATCTCGGTCTCCGTCGGCCTCAACGGCGAGATCAAGGGCGATTTCGCCGTCGAGGCCCTCGGCACCGTCGGCGCGATGTTGGGCCTGAACGTACAGGTGAACTACTCCTCCACCAGCAGCGAGTCGACCTCGGTCAGCTGGAACTTCAACGACCCCGGCTACTACGGCGTCTACAAGGGCACCAAGAAGGTCACCGGCACCTACGGAAGCCTCAACTGCAACCGCGTCCAACAGGGCGACGGCAGCTGGGCGCTGAAGTGGATCGAGGGACCCGACAGCGGCAGCTACACCACCTACACCACCCTCGAAGAGGGCGCGGTGCGCTGCGAGGACAAGGTGCCCGCCAACAGCATCATGCGCAAGGCGCAGGGTCTCCTGGACTGCGAGACCCCGCCCCGGGCCGGACACGCACCAGGGCCGGTGGCCTCCGCCAAGGCCACCGCGGCCAGGAACGCGGCGGCGAAGGGCACAGCGGGCAAGGCGGCCACCGCGCGGACCAGTGCGCCCGCCACGCGGGCCGCCCTGAACTGCCAGCCTGACGTCTACAGGATCCACGTCCCCGGCAAGCCCCTGAACTGGAGCGCACCGGTCCTGGCCAACGATGGCATCCGGCTGCGCGAATCCAACTGGACCAGCGCCCACCTGGACAACTGGCGGCTGTGCAACGTGACGGAGCGCAACGGGGTTATCGAGGCGTCCCTGTGGAACTGGGGCAATGGCGGGTGCGCGACCATCCCGGCCAACATCGCCAACCAGGAGCAGGCCTACCTCACAACGGCCCCTTGCGGGGAGGACGACCTCCAGCGGTTCTACATCTATCGCGACGTACCTGGCGGCTCGAAGATCGGCCTGCAGAACAAGTACACCGGCTCGATGCTGGGCCACGACCGGTACGCGGACGGGGAGTTGATCCGCCAGTACTCCAGCGGCAGGCAGGACGGTACGGGTACGTACGACCTGGTGAAGGTCTGACCCTTCCCTGCCTGACGCGGTCCCCTCTGGCCCAGGTCGCCCAACTTCCATCTCGCGTGAACCGAGGTCGGGCGACCTGGGCCTACTCCACGGACATGCCGTAGGCGCCTGAGCGGCTCTGAGTTCCCGGCGGGCGCCGAGCGCGCCCGCACCCACCTCTTTCGCCACGGGAGACGGAGATGGGCTCGGACGCCTCGGCCGAGTCACTGGCGGCCGACCTGCAACTGGCCACGGCAGAGCTCAGAATCTTGCGCGCGGAGCGGGACCAGCTCAGGGCGGGCATGGCGCGGCTGCGGGAGACCGAGGCCGAACGGGATCAGTTGCGTGAGGCACTGAGGGAGACCGAGGAGAGACTGAAGTCCACGCTCCAAGAGAGCCCCTCGTCTTCAAGTCACCGCGCAGGAAAATGACACGAGATCCGGAATGATCAAGATGACATGGAGTGCGGATTCAGACGAGAGCGCAGCTTATGGAGTCGCCGTGTGACATCGGAACGCGGACCCTACAGCTGCCCGGTGTTGCCCGGCGGTGGCATCGGCTTCGAGGTGAGGTCACCGCCGGGCTGGGGAACAGCGTGGCACGGGGCACTGACGCTCAGGGCCAGGACGATGATCACGGTGAACTTCTCGTCCAGTCGGCTGCGGGCCTCAGTGCGCCAGCGCAGCCGGAGGATGACGGTGATCACGCAAGCTGCCGGGCCTCCCCGTTGGACCGAGCCGCCCCCGGGCGTGGGACCGGAGGGCGATCTTTCGGCCTTTTTGTGTAGTGGTGGCCCGGCCGTGCCGCTGGCGGTTCGTCGGTGATTGACGGTAGACCGATCTTCTGGCCGGGTCCGTCGATGGGCGGCGCGGGTCCGTGTCAGGGCTGTTGCTGGATCCACCAGAAGCCGAGGCCGACGATCCCGGCCCCGGTGGCGTAGGCGGCGCCGCGGAGGGCGCTGGAGAGCAGGGCGTGGCGGCGGCGTGCGAGCCAGTGCTTTGTGTGGTGGATTCGCTGGTTCTGGTCCGTGGTGTCGGGGTGGTGGCTACTGTGCACGGAGGTGCTCCGTTCTTCGGGGTTGTGTTGGGGTCCGGCGGGGGCTGGGCGGCGTAGGAACCTTCGGCCCCGGCCGGGTTTTTCATTGGCTGGCGAGTTCGTGGATGCGGTCGGCGAGGCGGGCGTCGGGGCGGCAGACGAGGCCGTCGGTGTCCTGGTCGGCCAGGCGCTCGAATTCGGCTTCCAGGCGCCGGGTGGGGACGGTGCGGCAGGTGTAGTGGCGGGCGGAGTAGCCGGTGAAGGTTTCCAGGGCTTCCAGGAACTCGTCGGGGTCGATGGCGGGGGTCCGGATGGGGCCGGTGCGGAAGAGCGTGGTGACTTGCCGTTTCCAGAAGCGGGCTTCGCGGTCCTCGCCGAGGCCGAGGTGGTCGAGGTAGAGGCAGTAGGCCGCGCCGCCGTGTCCGGCGCCGGCCGCGAATCTCCACCAGAAGCGGGCGCTTTCGGGCTGGTGGGCGAGGTAGAGCATGCATGCGAAGACCTGGACGCCGTCGATGTCGACGTTCGGGGTCCAGCCGTCGAACCGGGCGGCGTTGTCGTCGTCGCCGAGGAGCGCGGCCAGTTCCTCCATGTGGGCGGCGGCCCCGGCCTGGGTCACGCTCCAGCGGGCCATGACGCCGAGACGGCGGCGGGCGCCCGGGGCCCGGGGAGCGTGAAGGGGGGCCGGGCGGACGTAGCCGGCGTCCTGGGCGATGCGGCGCAGTCCGGCGCCGACGTCGAAGGGGCGGCGGGGTTCGCGGGTGGAGGTGTCGGCGTCGGCGAAGGCCTTCTCCCAGGTGTTCACAGCGTGTCCTTCTTCATGGGCCGGGTGGCGCGGCGGTAGACGGGGGCGAGGCGTTCCTGGGCTTTGCGGCAGTGGTGGTTGACGGTGCTGGGGGTGAGGCCCATGTACCAGGCGATGTGCTTGGTGTCGTATTTGGCGATGTAGCGCAGGACGACTGCGTCGAACTGGCGCGGGGGCAGCTTGCTGAGGGCCGGGTACAGGCCGATGCCGCTGTCCATCGCGGCGAGGTTCTCGCGCAGGCTGCCGATCAGGTCGTCGATGACGACGCGGCGCATGATCCGCCAGGTCTGCTCCTGCAGGTCCGGTTCGGCGAGCAGGCCGTCCCAGTGCCGCAGGATCTCCAGGAAGGCGCGGTGCACAGCCCGCTCGGCGCGGTCGTTCGTGTGCAGGATGAACAGGGCGTACTCGTGGAACGCTTCCTGGTTGGTGAGGTAGTGGGCCTCGAACTCCAGCGGGAGCGGGAGCGGGGCTTCGGCCACGGGGCTGCGGCCGGCGGTCTCCTCACGGACGTCGTCGGTCATGGAACCTCTTCATTGAGGGCTGATGCGGGCCCGGCACCTTGGGGGTGCCGTCGCGGACTACTCAATCGGCCGGATCGGCTGATCGCGCATGTCCGCCCGGCCGGAAATCACGCACCGAGACCGCCTATCGGCGGAACGTGATCAAGTGACGGTCGGTACATGGGTCCTGACCTGGGGTGACGCCGCGTCAGGTGTGGCATGTCTGCGGCAGCGTGCCGCGCACCGAGTGAGTGACGTCACAGCTGTGGCCAGTGGTGCACGAGAGGATTCCGCCACGAGTAGCAAAACCAGCCAACTCTACTGAATGCAGGGGGACATGACGGCCACAAAGGACAACAGCGCGCACACGTTGCTCGTCCGGAGAAAAGCCGTTCGTGACACAGCCAGACACAATGCCCGCCATGACCTACATCAACCCTTCGGCACCATGGACACCGAACACGAATGGCCGGACGCCTTGTGCCTGTCCCGCACCAACTGCGTGAGCCCGCCCGAGGACACACTCACCGAGTTCCACACGGCCGCCATCACGGCGATCGACGCCCGAGCCCCACAGCCGGCGCTCTTCCTCGCCCGGCAGCTCGCCGAGCTCTCGTTGAAGGCCCTCCTCGGGCCGACGCAGAAGAGGGCCGGCCACGACCTGGGCAAGCTGCTGAAGCAGTTGGAGGAACGCGACGACGAACTCTTCGACACCGACGACGAACGGCACCTGATCGTCGAGTTCACCCGCGACCTGCACAAGATCGCCCCGAAGGGCGATGAGGGCCGATAACCGACCACCACCGACGGCACGCCCTCCCTGGCCGTGGTGTGCTGCGCCGAGCCGGTGTCGCTCCGCAGGTACGTCGACCTGCCCTTCGCCTACACGTACAGCCGCCTCGTCGGCATCCCTCAGCCAGCCTGACGGGCAACACGCCCGTGCGCAGGACAGCAGCGCCGCGCGTATTCATGGCGGCGCGTTCCATCCTGCAGGCATGCGTGGGCGTGTTCCGCGCGCACGTTATGCCGCCGCGATCACGCGTCGGGGCCGGTTCAGCGCGCCGGTCGTCCCGGTGGCGGGTTCGGTGCGGCGCTGCTGCCCAGGCAGTCTCCTGGGAGGCCTTCAATCGAAAGGCCGCCAACATCAAGGAAAGGAGAGTCTCTGTTGAAACAGGAACTCACATGGTGGAAGAGCAGCTACAGCGGCCAGAACGGAGGCGACTGCATCGAGTGCGCGGTGCCCTCGCCGTCAGGCGCGTCGCGAGACGCCCGAAGCGTCATACACGTACGTGACTCCAAGAACAAGCAGGGAGCGCACCTCACTCTTCCCACGGAGGCCTGGAGCAGCTTCGTCTATGCCGCCAGCAACGGTGAGTTCGGCGCCGATCAGGGCTAGGTTCGACCTCAGCCCCTAGCCGCAGGTGCAACTGCTACGAGAGCGTTCCCTCCTCAATCGAAGTGAGGAGGGAACGCTCTCGGCGTTCTACCTTCCCCCTGTGAGGCGACAAGAATAACCACTGGGGGACCAGAGTGTCGCGCTCCATCGACGAACTCCTCGGTACTGTTGCCCGGCTCGACATACTGCGGCGCCCGGAGGGCGGCAGCATCGACACCTGTCGGTCCGGTTCGCCGCCACCACGCAGGCTGGGTCGCAGAGATCGCCGAGGCGGGCTTCGTCATCGAACGCCTGATGGAACACCGACCTGCCCCCTCGATGGCCCAACACCACCCCCGCGAATACGCCAGACTGTTCCGCGAGCCCGGAATCGTTGCCTTCCGGCTCGCGAAGAACACTGCGCTCATCCGCCCTCGCCCGATCGGAGCGCCATGCCCGGGACTCATGCTGACCTGCGAAAACACGCGATGAGCACACCGACACTCGTTATCGTCCACGGCAGTTCCGGAACAGGGAAGACCACGCTCGCGCACGAACTCAACCATGCCCTCGGGTGCCCTGCGATCATCCGAGACGAGATCAAACAGGGCATGGTCCTGTCCCACCCTGGCTACCGGAGCGGCGGCGACGACCCCCTCAACTACCCAACCCTCGACGCCTTCTTCGGCGTGCTGAAAGTGCTCCTGAAAGCTGGCGTCACGGTGGTCGCCGAAGCCGCCTTCCAGGACCGGCTGTGGCGGCCGAATCTCGAACCGCTCACCGGTCTTGCGCACCTCCGCGTCATCCGCTGCACCACCGCAGCCGACGTCGCCCGCGACCGTATTGCCCAGCGGGCCAAGGAGAACGTGCACCGGGCTGCCCACGGCGACCAGGAGCTGCTTGAAGCGATCGCCACCGGCAAGCACTCCCTTGACTCCTTCGTGCCCATCTCGCTGGACGTCCCTACCTTGACGGTCGATACCTCGGATGGCTATCGACCGGGCCTCAAGGCCATCGTCGACTTCATCAGGGCATCTGTGCACGACGGGTCATCGTCCGAGCTACAGGCGGGCGGCTGAACGAGGCGTTGGGCGATATCAGCGCACACGCCCAGGCGCATCGCCCACGCGCTGGATGCCCAGGCCCTGGCGCTGGAAGTCGCACATCTGGGCTACGGCCTCGCCTTTGGGTTTGGCCGACGAAGAATGGCAGCGGGCGCCCGCGCAGTACACGGATGCCAGGCAGGTGGTGGCGGTCTGGGACCTTACGAGGCGGGTACTCCGGGGAAAGCCACGTCGGTTTACTCAACAGGGATGAACGCGAGCACCTGGCCGAGCGGGTCGCCGTAGGAGCGGCAGGCTTCAGGTCGTCGCGGCCACGCCCAGCGCGATCAGGCCGCAGAGCAGGGTCATGGCGGCGCCGAAGACCGTGCCCGCGCGGAGGAGAGAGCCGGGCAGGGAGGCACCGTCCCAGCGCGTGAGCAGTCCTGCGACGACTGCAACCAGAAGAGAGAGAAAGGCTGCGGCGAGGACTGCGACAAGTAGAATGAGGGCGTACACGGGCGGGGAGGCCAGCGCGACGGACATGGGTCAAGCTCCGTTCTTTGTAGGAGAGTTGTCCGAGCACGACCATGCCGGAGGCGTTGTACACCGGCGTTCGTGCGAACGAATCTGTACGAGGTCACTCATTGCGATGACGGACGGGCGGGGTGGGGCGGCGCGGCCTCTGGAGGAGCTCAAGCTGCTGCTGCGGGACCGGCGGGCCGAGCTCGGTATCACGATGCTTGCTGTCGAGAGGTCGGCGGGTCTGGGCCACACCACCGTCAGCAAGGCGCTCAACGGACCGGGCGTCCCGACCAGGGCCACCGTGATCGCTCTGGCGAAGGTCCTGCGTACGGATCCGGATCCGCTTCTGCGCCTGCACCAGCAGGCGGTGGAGCAGCAGGAGGTGCGAGCACCGGGCGAGCCGCTGGCGCGGGACTTCTTCAGTGATCTCATCGAACAGCACACCCGGCTGTTCGCGGGGCGCCGCAACGAGAGCGCGCAGGTTATGGAGTTCATCCGGGACCGGGCCACCGGCTACGTCTTCGTGGAGGCGCTGTCGGGATACGGCAAGACCTCTCTCCTGGCGGACCTGGTCCGTCAACACCCTGAGTTCCATTACCACTTCATCAGCCAGGCGTACCGGCGCAGGGGCGGCGGATTCGACCCCACCAGCCCCGAGGACGCACTGGAGTGTTTGTGCGAGCAGCTGGACCCCGCCCATGTGCGCGGCGGCGGGCTCAAGAGCCTGGAGCGGCAGTTCCACGCCCTCATGAAGCGTCCGCCGCAGGAGCCGACGGTGGTCTTGCTGGACGCTGTCGACGAGCTGGATCCGCCGGACCAGCTGCGGACTCTGCTGCCGCGGCGGCTGCCGGAGGGGTTGGTGCTCGTGCTTTCGGGCCGAGCACAAGGGGACCGGTCGTGTCTCGACGACATCGCGTTGTCCCCGGCCGACGTGGGCCTGCATCTGCGCCTGCCCGGTCTGGACGAGCAGGCGCTCGTCGAACTGCTGCGGATGGCGGGCGGCTCGGCGGCCGTCCTGGCGCGGGACGCGGACTTCGTCGCGCAGATGCACCGGGTCTCGGCCGGCGACCCGTTCTATGTGCGGTTCCTGGTGGAAGACGCGGCCACGGGTGTGCTCACCCGCGACAATGTCGAGCGTGTCCCTACCGGTCTGGAGGGCTATCTGGACCAGCAGCTGGAACAGCTCAACCGCAGTGCCCACCGAGCCGAGCACGTCGAGATCCTCGGGTTCCTCCTGGAGGCGGGCACGCTCTCGGGGATGGACCTGTGCACCCTCGTCGATGGGCTCACCTGGTTGAACTTCGACAGCATTCTGCGGGAGATCCACCGCTTCCTGCTCGTCCACCGCCGGGTCGTGCCCGGCCTCGCACCGCACCGCGGCAATGAGGAGTACAGCTTCTGCCACGCACGCTTCCGGGAGTACTTCCGGGGCCGCGCCAGGATCGGATAGCCGATGCCGTTCGACCGCTCCCTGCGTGACGATGTCAACGCGCTGGTGTCCAGCAAACGGATCCGCAACGCTCTCGCGGCCCATGCGCGGAGCTGGCGCCAGTGCCCCACGCCGTACACGATCGAGAACACCACCCGGCTGGCAGCGGACGAAGAGCGGCCCGACGACCTGCACGACACGGTCCTCGACGAGCGCTTCCGGCACCTGCGCCAGTCCATGTTCGGGGTCAACGCGCTGCGCGGCGATCTGCACGTGGCGCGCAGCTACTTCCTGACCCGGCAGCCCGACTTCCTGAGATACGTCCAGGTGCTTCTCCTGGAGCAGCACCCTTTCGGAACACCCGAGAGCGCACTGGCCCAGGAGCACTGCCGCGAGTACGCCGACTTCCTCCAGCTGGACCGGCTCCCGCACGAGCGGACCGGCAATGGACTGCCCGCGGTGCTGGGCCGCGCCTTCCGCGACAGCGCCCCCTCCGCCAGCCGCCGGTCTGACGGGGCCCGCCTGCGCCTGGCCGGCTACGAACTCGGCGAATGGACCTGCTCCTGCGGCCGGTTGACCGGTCTCGCCCGGCGCTACGACCATGCCTGCCCGTGCGGGGCCGTATCGGGGAACGGCAGGATCACCGGCACGACCGCGGACTTCCCCTGCTCCACCTGCACAGGCCCCATCGGCTACGCCGTCTGTCCCGCTTGCGGGACCCGGGTCACCCTGACGAACCTGTGGCGGCTGCGGAACGAGGAGGCTGACGCCTACCACTTCACGGTGCCGCTCACGCTGGACCTCGTGGTCGAGGACCCGCAGGGAACGACCCGGCACAAGCGCCTTCAACTGATGGATGTCCCACTCCCGCTCGGTGTGCGGGAACGGAACGGCGAGATCGTCTTCGATGCGCCCGCCGTTTTCTGGGACGCATGGGCGTCCGACCACCGCGAGGGCGACCGGTTCCTCGGCCTCAAAGACATGCTGCGCTACGACGGACGGACCCAGTTGGGCCCGCTCCTCGAAGCTGCGCTACGCCGCACCCTGCTGACACACCGAGGCTCGTACGCCCGGTTCCGCCGTGAACTAATATGGAACGCACGGGAGTTGTCGAGCGGAGTGTGGTGGCCAGGCACGCGCTACACACTCGGCTTTTGGCTAAGGCTGCGCGGGGTGGGCGTGAGCGGTCTCGGCATCGGCGATCTCGTGGGTCACGGTGGCGTGTCCGCACAGGTCACCGTTGTCGCCTCGCCCCGGCTGCAGGGCACCGCCGTCCTGGTCAACGAGCGGCTATCAGGCCCGGACGCACTCACCGTTCCGACGCTGCACCAGGTGGGCTCGACGCTGTGCGAGGGCGCCTGCCTCACCGCGAGACCTCCGTTCACGGCCGACGAGCACAGGTCGAGTCTGGAACCCTGCGGCCTGGCCACCCCGGGCCGGCCGGTGCTACCCGGGCAACTCCTTGTCGGGGCCGCCTCCCCCCTGGGCGATAAGGCACCACGCACGCCGGAGGAACGCCTGCTGGCTGCCATCTTCAGGGACGACGTACCGAAGATACTGTGTGACACGTCACTGAGGATGCCTGGCCGGCTCCCCGGGCACGTTCTTCAGCAGCGGATAACCGGTGCCCTGGCGACCGATTCCATCCCCGCTGCACCCGGGCGGCACCTGACTCATATCGGCAACCCGCAGACCCGCCTCAGCATTACGGTCGCCGTGGACCAGCCGCTGCAGCACGGGGACGCCCTGGACGACGAGGCCGGCGCCCGCGCGGTCGTGTGCGGTGTCCTCGGCGGGCCCGCGCTCCGACACTTCGCGGGCAGCCCGGACGAACCGGACCTGATCGTGGCGCCCGACCACCCCTGGGCCCCGCCCGCAGGCGAGAGCACCCGCACCGTCCGCGTCCGCCTCGCAGCCCACGGCCTGGCAGGGCCGGACACCGGAGCCCGTTCCGTCGGCAACTACTCCCTCATCAACCAGCCACTACAGAGCACCGGCGGAAACGGCGCACAGATAGTCGAGCCCGAGGACTTCAAGTGGCTCGTCGGGCAGGGGGCGCGCCATCTGGCGATGGAGTTGTACGGACCGCGCAGCGACTGTACGGACTGGCGCAGGAAGCTGCGGGCCGCGCTGGAGTCGGGCGGCGGATCATTATGTCCCCCGGGGGACCGGGCGAGCGACCTGTCCGACGCGCCGCCGTACGCTGTCCGCCGACTCGACCTGACACTGCGGGGCGCCCGGATCGAGCCGCACCTCGACACCGGCGCGGTCCGCCTACGCCCGATGACCGACGCCGACGTGATCGCCCTCTCGTACGGCGAAGTGTTGAACGACTCCCTCCTCGACCTGAGGACCGGGCGGCCGGTACCCGGTGGGCTCCTGTGCCCCGACATCTTCGGCCCGCACCGTGACGACGAGTGCGTCTGCGGGAAACGCCACCGCCACTGGGACGTCGGCCAGACGTGCGCCCAGTGCGGGCGCACGCTGGTCTCGCCCGAGGAACGCGGGCGCCGCTTCGGCCACATCGAGCTTCCTGCTCCGGTGGTCCACCCCTGGTACCTCAGCGGCGAGGCCGGCACCCGCCTCGCCCGCTCGCTGCGTGTGACCGAGGAAGAACTGCGGCAGATCGTCCACTGTGACCTCCTGCTCGTCATCGACCCCGGGCCCACGACGCTACGTACCGGACAGCTGGTGGATTCCAAACAGCCGGTGGCTCCCGAGGAATGGCCTTCCCTATTCCGCAGAAACAGGGCTACGACGGTGACAGGCGGCGCTGCGGTGCGCTTCCTCTTGGACCGGGCTGCAGCCACCGAACCGGCCACCCCCTCGCCCGACGCGGTCCTCCTCCAGCGGTTGCCCGTACTGCCTCCCACGCTGCGCCCCCACATCCGCGCGGAGGACGGACGGACCTGGACCACCGACCTCAACACCCTCTACCTCGACGTGCTTCAGGGCACCAAGAGGTTCGACCGCCTGAACAACGACTGGATCTTGCCTCTATGGCTCGACGCCCACCGCTTTCTCCAGTCCAAGATCGACTCGCTCCTGGACAACGCCCGCAAGCCTGAACCCTTCCAGAACGGCAACGGCAGGGCCCTGCGCGGCCTCGCGGACTCGCTTCTGTCCCGCCCGACTTCCAGCACCGGGCCGTTGCGCGACGACTTCCTGCGCCGCTCCGTGGACTACAGCGCCCGAGCGAGGCTGGTGATCGGCCGATTGCTCAATCGGACCAAGGATGAGGTGGGGGGCGATCCGAGCACCGTCACTCTCGGCCGCAACCTGGTTTTGCGTCTCCTCGAGCCGAAACTGATGCACGCTCTCGTCTCCAGCGGCGCAGCCGAACGGCCGGGGAGCGTAACACGCTCCATGATCGAGAACCGATCCGAGGAAGCCCTGCGGCTGCTCGACACGGTGTGCGAGCGATCCCTGCTCCTGGTGGCCTTCCCCTACGGGCCCCGGCGGCTGGTCGCACTGCGTCCACGGGCCGATGAGACACCCGCACTACAGGTCGCGCCGGGCCTCCTGGACGTGGTCGGCTGGGAAAACCTAGGCGAACCGGTACGGATCTTCAGCGTGCTCACCGACGAGGCGTTCAAGGAAGCGACCCAACTGCTGACACTCGACGCCCCGCGCACAGCCCCCGCACCCTGCCCTCCCCGGCCGAGCACGCCGAACTCCTTCTTCGACCTGCCCTGTGCGCACCTGCCCGCGCGCCTCGCCGACGCGGCTCTGACCGGCGACGCGCTGCCCATTGCCCCTGACGACGGTCTCCTCCTATGCGATCCCGACTGGCTCTCCCCCCACGGGCCTTGACGACTCAGTGGCGAGCCCGGTCCTGATTCGCTCCGTATCTCCCCAGACGCGCCCGAGAGCGGCGATGTACGTGCACGAGGGCGAGTCTTCGATCGAGGCGGAGGCCGACATCCCCTTCCAGGCGGCCTGCAACGCGGAGCACCCCTCAAGGAGTTCCCCTCGCGGGCACGCTGGTGGTGTCGCCGTGCTCAACGACGCCGCACCGAGTTCGAACACCTGCGCTTTCGGTCGGGCTGCCCATGCTGCGGTTGAGCCGATTCCTGAAGGTGCGCAGTGCACCGACCCTTGCCGCGCAAGAGATCCTGCCTGAGGCGGATTGGCCGAAACACCGACTCTCCAGGCGCTGCGGCCGGTCGTGAACATCAGCAGCCGTACGGCGGCCGGCCAGTGCGCGGGTTCTGCCGACGTCACGAACATCTGCTCGGCGGGTCAGGTCAACGGCCCGTTCCGCTCTCTTCGCGGGATGGCTCGCCGCACGCTTCCAGGGCCCACGGAAACGGGTCGGCCGCGAAGTGACGTAGACGGCTCAGACCTTGATCGACGGCAGCCGGGTCCTCTGAGAGGTTGATTCGCAAGAGCTGAGCACCGGGGTACAGCGTTTCCCAGGCGGCGGTGGTGCCGCCGTGGACGACGGTCGGGTTGAGCCGCAGTCCGGATCGTCCGCACCGTGCGACCCACTGGAGGAAGTCTTCCTGGGGTGCGCGGAGTTCCGCGAAGGCGGAGTAGCCGGTGGTGGGCTGGAGGCCGGTGATGGGCTGGAGCGGCGACCGGGGATCTTCGATGGCGAGCGCGTTGCGGCGGAAGCGTTCGCTCATGACGGACAGGTGGTCGCGGACGCGGAGGTAGGTCTCCTCGTCGGGGAGCGCGGGCAGACCGGCACGGTGAACGCAGTCCTGGGCGATCTGCATCAGCTTGCGGGTCTGCTCGCGGGGGGCGTCCTCGACGGCGAGGAGGGAGGCGTAGAAGAGCATGACGACCTCGCCGACAGGGTCGCCGCTCATGGCCATCCGCTCGAACCGGTCGCGGCGGAGGTGGCCCCGCAGTGCCTTGTTCCGCGTGACGACGACCGCCGCGCGAAGGCCGGGCAGGGAGAGATCTTTCGACGAGGATCAGGGCAGCAGTTTCCAGGACGATTCCGTGGACGCGGTCGCGGAGTATCGCTGCCGTCTGAGGACCCTCGGCGCAGACTTGGAAGGGGATGTCGATGAGGGTGAAGTCCGGCCTGGCCTGCTTCGGCAGGGTGTGGTGGGCACCGGTGACGCCGTTGGGGAGGACTTCGACGAGGCAAGTGCGTGGTGCGAGGGCTGTGCCGGTGTGGTGGAGGGCGCCGTCGTGCCGGTAGTAGGCGGTGACGGGGGCTCCCCAGCGGACGGCGGACTGGTCGAAGGCGTAGTAGTTCGGCAGGGGCAGGACGAGGCCGTGTCCGGTTTCGGCGAGGTGGGCGATGGTGAGGTTGATGGCCTCGGTGCCGCCGCGGGTGAAGAAGATGTCCGCGGCGTCCAGGTGCATGTTCAGGTGGCTGCCGAGGAGTTCGGCCGTCGCCGCCCGGCTGCCGGCCGGGCGGCGTCCTGCGTACGCGGAGAGGGTCTCGTCGCGGATGAAGCGGTCCAGCAGTGTGGAGAGGTAGCGGGCGAGGTCCGGGGAGGGCGGGAAACGGTTGCAGCCCTCCCCGAGCTCGATCGTCGTCTCGGGGTCCGGGTCAGTGTCGGTGCGCAGGGCGCCGAAGGCGGTGAGGCAGTCGGCCTGCGCGGGGGCGGGGATGGTGTCGTGCACGGTGGCTCCGGTGCGCCATGGGCCGGGGCGCTGCCGGGCTTCCGCGGTGCGGACCTCGGTGACGTTACCGGATCGGCAGGGCTCCGGGGGCGGTTGGCTCCAGCGGGGGTACCTCGTGCAGGGCAGGGTGGCGCCGGTTCGAAATGGGGATAGGGGTCAGGAGGATGCCTGCGGCTGCGTCGAGGTCGGGTGTGTCGGTGTGCTGGTTGCGCCGGACCCAGATGGCGTCGATCCCGGCGTGCCGGGCGCCCGCGGCGTCGGCCTGGGGGTTGTCGCCGATCATGACGAGCCGTTGGGCGGGGCCTGCGGCTTCCTGGGCGAGGCGGAATGCCTGAGGGTGGGGCTTCTCGTAGCCGCTGGCGGCGGAGTTGATCACCGCGCGGAACCGGTTGTCGATGCCGAGGGCGGCCAGGATGGCGGGGAGTTCGGGGACGTGGTTGGAGAGGAGCACGTGCTGCCAGCCGTGCGTGGTGAGCTGGTCGAGGACGCGAAGGGCTCGCGGGTAGAGGCTCCAGGCGGTGCGGTCGGTGTAGGCGGCTCGGGTGGCTGCCGCCGCGGCCTGCGGGTGGGCTGTGCCGAGGCGGGTGAGTGCTCCGGTGACAACAGCGGTGATGTGGTCCCACCAGGCGTCGGGGTCGTTCAGGTGCGGGTGGGGGTCCTGCGCGGCGTGCCAGGGGAAGCCGGTGGCGAGGGCCTCGAACATCTCGGGGAACGCCCAGCCGTGGCCTGGCTGCTGGATGTCCAGGACTTCGAGGAGGCACTCGGCCCAGGTGCCGTGGCGGCGGTGGCCGAGCGTTCCGTCGAAGTCCCATATCGCGATCTTTGGCCCGGTCACCACAGGTCCAGCGCTTCCAGGACGTGCGCGGCCGTGGGCAGCGGCGCGGCGGGGATGGTGGTGAGGAGGTTGTCGGGGAGTGCGGTCTTGGTGTCGAGCTTGATCATCTCGCGCCAGCGCAGGACCTGCTGCCACTGCGCCGTCCAGGTCGGGCGCAGCTCGTCGGCCGGGATGTTCTCGAGCCGGCGTCCGTCGGTCAGGAGCCGGGCGGCGGTCTTGGCGCCGATGCCGCGGACGCCGCCGATGTTGTCGGCGGGGTCGCCCATCAGGGCGCGGAAGTCCGGCCACTGCTCGGCGAGGACTCCGTAGCGGGGGAGGATGTGCTCGCCTGCGGTGTAGCGGCGCTCCATGGCGAGGCCGGTGTTCAGCAGGCGCACGCTGGGGTCGGCCAGGAGCTGGATGTAGTCCTTGTCGGTGGTCATGATGTCGACCGCGCGGCCTTCGGCGCGGGCGCCGGTGGCCAGGGTGGCGATGACGTCGTCCGCCTCGCAGCCGTCCTGCTCGATCCACCGGACGCCCGTGTGGTCGAGGGCGTGCTTGACCAGGGCGAGGGACTCGATCAGGCCGGGTTCGGGGGCGGGCCGCTGGGCCTTGTAGTCGCTGTCCTGTCCGGCGCGGGCCTGGGAGCCGTCCTCGGAGTCGAAGACGACGAAGATCTCGAATCCGTCGGCGTGCTGTGCCTGTGCTTTTCGCAGGAGCGCGGTGAAGCCGAAGACGCCGGTGCGGTCGATGGTCTTGTCGCGGCTGGTGATGCGGGCGGCGAACCCGTACCAGGCGCGGTGGAGGAGGTAGTGGCCGTCGACGAGCAGCAGGGGTGCGGTCATGGCGTGGCCTCCAGGGGGTGCTGCGTGCTGGTGGGTGCCTGTGACCGCGGCGTACGGGCATCCGGTGCCGGATGACCAAGGAGTCTAGCCACGGGGGTGGTGCGGGGTTGCCAGAATGTGGCCAGCAGTATCGCGAGGTGTTCGGCGGCGTTGCGTTCGGCGACGACTCTGCGGTGGGCGGCGGTGCGCAGTCGGGTGCGTTCGTCGCTGGTCAGGGTGAGCGCCCGGCGCAGGCCGGCAGTCAGGGCGCCGGGCGTGGGGGCGTAGAGGAGGCCGGTGCGGCCGTCGGTGATCTGTTCGGGGAAGCCGTCGATGTTCGGGGCCAGGACGACGGCTCCCGTGTGCTGGGCCCACAGGGCGGTCTCGAAGACGATGTTGGCCAGGGTCTCGCCGCGGCTGGGGACGGCCATGGCGAAGGTGTCGGGCCAGGCAGCCAGCGTGCGGGGGATGTCCCGGTCGTATCGGCTGACGATGGTGGCGCTGAGTCCGAGGTCGGCGCTGCGGTGGCGGTAGGAGTCCAGCAGGGCGGCGCGGTCGTCATCGGTCGGGACGGCGACCATCGCCAGGTGGACGTCGTCGCGCAGCGGGGCGAGGGCTTCGATAAGGAGGTCGAGGCCCTTGGTGTGGTCGGTGCGCCCGATTGCGGCGACGACCGGCCGACCTGTCGGGATGCCGAGGGCGCGCACGATGCGTTCGGCTTCGGTCCTGGTCGGTGGGGTGAGGTCGGCGGAGGTGAGGTGAAGCCCGGACGGCCAGGACCGGAGGCTGGCCGGATCGAGACCGTACTGGTCCTTGAGGTGGCGGGTGAGGAAGTTGCCGATGTCGGCGACCCAAGTGCCTGGGTGGCGGTTGGCGGCGGCGATGGTCTCTTCCTCCCAGGTGACGCGGCCGAAGTCGGGGTGGGGGCGTTCGGTGATGCGGGCGGTGGAGAACAAGGCCAGCAGGACCTCCACGCCCGAGTGGGCGCCGGCGTGGTGGGCGAGTCCGGCGAAGGGGGTGTCGACGCCGATGGCCAGCACCTTCTCGTGCCGGTCGGCGAGGTGTCCGGCGGCGCGGGCGGCTTCGCAGGACAGGTGCCGCCAGGTGTCCGGGTGCCAGAAGGGACGGCGGGTGTCGTAGGGCAGGGTGATCACCTGGCCGCCGAGCCTTTCGACGACGCGGCGGGCGTAGCGGAGGTCGTCCTCGTTGTAGCCCCAGGTGGCCGGGCCGGGCTCGGGGACCGCGAGGTACGGGGTGAAGGCGCCGGTGTGCGCGCTCAGGCGGTGGTGGTGGCGGGCGAGGGTGGCCAGGAAGGTCTTGGTCTGGCGGCCGATGCCGTTGGTGTTGTTGGCGATGCCGTTCACGGCGCAGTACAGCAGCGCGTTGGTCGTGGACAACGAGGGCTCCTCCTTGTGTGTCAGCCGGCGGCGTAGAGGTCTTCCGGGTTCGGGCGCCAGATCTTCGACTTCGCCGGTGCCAGCTTCATCCCGTGGGCGGTGAGCAGTCCGGTCAGGTGCCGGTAGGCGGATTCAGCCTCGGGTTCGGTGGTGGCGAACAGGGTGTAGTTGTCCGTCATCCGCACGGCCGTCCATCCGGTCAGTTGCTGGTCGACGGGGGTCATTCGGAGGTTGGTCAGCATCGGGCTCAGGCCGCTGCCCGGTGCGAGAGGGTCGGGCAGCGCGGTCAGGATGCGGCGCAGGAGGGCGAGCACGCTGCCGTCGTGGACGAAGCGGGCGACGGAGGTGACCGCCTCCTCCAGGGCGACGCCGCGGCTGGCGGCGGCGACGTCGATGTCGGCGACCCAGGTAAGGCCGGCGCTCAGGTGGCGTGCGGCGGCTGCGACCGCGAGGGGCCGCCCGGCCCGCCGGTGCCAGCCGAACATCCAGGGCGGGTAGGCGTCCCGCTCCAGGACGGGCTCGATCGCGTTGCGCAGCGCCCGGTGGACGATCCGGTCGGTGACCGTGGGGATGGTGACGGTGTGCCGCTTGCCCCAGGCGTCGAACTCCTCGGTGCGCAGCGGCCCGGGCCGCCAGGTTCCGTCGGCCAGGGCCGCGGACAGCGCCTCGATGCGACCAGGCAGGTCCTGGCGGAAGGTCTTCCAGGTCATGCCGTCGGCACCGGGGGAGCCGGTGCGCCCCATGCACTGGCGGGCGGCCCGCGTCAGCGCCCGCTCACCGACGGCCTGCCGCATCAGCGAGTGCGCCGCCGTACGCCCGCTCACCTGGCCGGGCCGGTCGCGTCCAGGAACGCCTGGGCGACGGCCGCCGGGGTGTGGGCGGCGACCTGACGCGGCCCCTGGTCGGAGGCCGTGCGGTAGGCCGCCGGGTCGTCGAGCAGGCTCGTCACCGCCTCCCACACGACACAGGGCCCGCTCTCCAGCGCGGTCATCCGCCCGGCCGGCCCGGTGAGGGCCGGCAGGTGCCCGAGCCCGTAGCCGACCACCGGCGTCCCCACCGACAGTGCCTCCGCGGCGACGTTCCCGAACGTCTCAGGGCTGGTCGAGGGCACGACTGTGACGGCCGCCCCCGCGAGGAAGCCCGGAACCTCCTGCCAGGGCAGGGCCGGAAGGATCTCCACGTTGGGCAGACCAGCGGCCAGGGCCCGGCACTCGGTGACCACCTCGTTCTGCATGCCCGGCCAGTACTCGAATCCGGCCTCGGCCAGCACGATCTGCACTGGCCTGCCCAGCCCGGCCGGGTACGCCTTCAGCAGTTCGGCGATGCCCTTGTGCGGCTCGGCCCGGGCCACGATCCGCACCGGCCCGCGCTCGCGCAGCGCCTCCCGCTCGTCCCGCACCGGCGGCGTGAGCGTGTGCATGAGGGCGTTGGGGAGCACGGCCCAGTCGCTGGAGTCCACGCCCTCGCGGGCCAGTTCCTCGACCATGAAATCGCTGATCGTCAGGACCCGGCCCGGGCGGTGCTCCAGGCTGCGGTAGAGGGGGGCGTCGGTGCGCGGGACGTGCACCATCAGTGCGGTGGCCGTCCCGGCCGGGGCCGGGCTGAGGTAGCCCAGCCCCCACACCGCGTCCACCCAGCACACCAGGTCTACCGCGTGGCCGGCCAGAAGCCCGCGGACCTCTTCCTCCACGGGAGCGGGATCGGCCAGGAGGGCGGTGAGGTTCTCCTCCAGCGCGGGTCGGGGCAGGGTCAGGCTGGTCAGGCGGAGCAGGTCCTCGCCGTCGGCGGCGGTTCCCGCCCCGGCGGCGATGATCAGGGCGTGGTGGCCGAGTTCGCGCAGGCCGACGGCGAGTGCGGCGATGCTGCGCTCGATCCCGGCGGGCTCGTCGGGGTTGTGGGTGAGCAGGACGAAGGCGACGTTCATGGGGTGTCTCCATGGGTTGGCGGGGTGGGGGCGGTGTCTCTGACGGGCCGCAGCCCGATGCCTGGGGAGGTGATGCCGGGCGGGACGTCGTTGGCGTGGGCACACTCGGCGTACTGGGCGAGGGAGTTGTAGGAGCCGCCGCGGAGCAGGGCGACGCGGTCACGGCGCCAGGGGGCCGTCGTCCACTCCCAGACGTTGCCGCCGACGTCCCACAGGCCGTCCGGGGTGCGGCCGGCCGCACGGGTTCGGACCGGTGTGGGGTGGCCGGGACCGAGGCCGCGCAGGTTGGCGTGGCCTCGGCTCGGTGCGTCGTCGCCCCAGGGGAAGCGGCGGACTCCGCCGGAGGCCATCCACTCCCATTCGGCGGACGTCGGGACCCTGGCACCGAGCCGGTGAGCGAGCTGGGCGGCATGGGGCAGTGTCAGGCCGGTGACCGGCACCCCGGCGACTGTCAGGGGCGTCGCCGCCCACCACAGCCCCGCCGCCTCCTGGGCGGGGTGCCACTCTCCGGCAGGAACCGTGCCGCCGGATATGCGGATCCACTTCACCGGATCGACGCCAGCCGCTACCGTGGACGCGTCCTGGGCAGCAGGTACGTTCCCCGGAGGAAGAACCGGTCCGCTCACCAGCACACGCGGGCTTGCCTCCGGCGAAAGACGGCCCTGTCCGGGTGCTCGCCCGCTCACCGCTGCTCGGCCCCGGCCGCCGCGAGGAGCTGCCCGCCGAGGGCACCCTCGTCAGCGAAGTCGCCGCTGAGGTTGTGGCTCAGGGTGCGGGCCTGGTCCTGGCGGACGCCCCGCATGCTCATGCACAGGTGCGCGCCGTCGGCAACCACCCCGACATCGGCCGATCCGGTCGCCTTGGCCACGTCCGCGGCGACGCCGTCGACGATCCGCTCCTGGAGCTGGAGACGGTGCGCGTGGGTGTCGACGATCCGGGCGAACTTCGACAGTCCGAGCACGCTGCCGCAGGGCCGGTAGCCGATCGTCAACTCCAGCCTCATGGGCAGCAGATGATGCTCACACAGGCTCCGGGCGACGATGCCCCGCACGATGACGACGCGGTTGGTGCCGGCGGGCAGGTCCTCCTCGAAGAGGGTGTCGGTGCGGCCGGGGTCGTGGTCGAGGAACTCCGTCCACCAGCGGGCGAACCGCTGCGGGGTGCCCTGCAGCCCCTCGCGCTGCGGGTCCTCGCCCACAGCCTCAAGGAGTTGCCGGCACAGGTTGGCGACCCGCTCGCCATCCACACGCGGGCGCGGCAGCGGGTTGTCCAGGCTCGTCATCAGGTGCTGACCTTCGTCTCGGTCCGTGCACCGGCACGGAGGATGGAAGCGGCGTTCGGGCCCTGGTGCAGCAGCAGGTCCAGGGCGCTCAGGGCCGGCCGCCAGCCCGGCGCGCGGCCGTAGGGGCGATGGGAGTACGTGGCGACCTCGACCGTGATCGCGTGCTCGGCCAGCAGGCGGTGGTCGAGGTAGGCCAGCGCGCCGGTACCCACCCGCAGGCGCGTCGCGCCCCGCTGGCGGCAGAGATCGATGAGCATGCCGGTCTGCCGTCCGGCCGGGGACAGATCGCTGGTGCGGACCATCGCCACAGGCAGGCCGAACGCATCGAGCAGCAGCCTCAACAGCGCCTCGTTCAGGTCCACAAGGTGAGTCCACGGCATCCGGTAGACGGCTTCGAGAGCCTCCCGGTGCTCGGGCCAGTACGGGGCGCGCCCGTACGTCTGGGCGAGGCTTCGCCAGTGCCGCCCGGCCCATGCGCCGTCGGCGATCCGGGTGTCGGTGATCCTCTGGCCGAAGCGGCGGCGCACCGGCACGGTGATCCTGACCGGGCCCGCGGCGCCGCGGATGTAGTTGCGGTTCTGCCAGCCTCGTTCGTTGAACTGCACGTCGTCGAGCAGGACGAGTTCGTCCGCGTCGGTCAGTCGCGAGAAGTAGCCGGGCCAGGGCAGGTAGGCCGGCTGATGGGCGACCAGTACGTCGCCCATCAGCACGCCATCCGGTAGGCCACGAATGCCTCCGCCCGCTCGACGCCGCACGCCGCCCCGGTCGCGGAGTCGATCGCCCGGATCCGCTCCAGGGACCGCGGGTGGCCGCCATCACGCAGCTCGCGGGCGTAGCACTCCAGCGCCTTGTCCTTCACCGCCGCCGTACTGGTGACGTCGACCCACACGGTGGGGCGCGTGTCCTCCCGGCTCCAGGCGTGGTCCTCGGGGCCGTGGAAGCCCAGAACCATCCGGGGCCAGTGACGCAACGCTCCGCTGGGCCTCGCCGCCGCGTAGGCGGCCTGGTGGACAACCTGGTGGTCCTGGTGAACGGCTCCCGCCGCCGGGATGAGGAGCGCGGCCGGCTCCAGCGCGGCCAGGGACAGGTCAGGGCCGTCCTCGATGAGGCGGACCAGTTCCGCGACATGACCGGCGAGGTCCCCGGCCGGGGCCACATCGCTCCAGGCGATGCGGCGGCCGGTGACGCCGAGGACGTCACAGGCCGCGTTGAACTCTCCCTGTCGCAGCCGGCTGTCGGTGGGGGTTCCCCACCGGAGCTGCGTCAGGCACGCCACGGCCAGGACGTGTACGGAGATCCCGGCGGCGGTGAGGCGGGCGATGGCGCCCCCGGCGCCGAGGGTTTCGTCGTCGGGGTGCGGGGCGACGGCCAGGACACGGTCGCCGGGCTTCAGGCCGAACATGGGCTTGCCTCCTCTTGATCCGTGGAAGGGGGACGGGTGCAGACGGCGCCGGTCAGCCACGGGTCCACGGCGGCCTGATACGGCTGCGGAGACCGGTGAACGGGGGCAGAACTTCGATGCGGCCGCATTCCGGCTCGGGCTCCCACGGGAAGTGGACCCAGTCGGCGACATCCCAGCCCCAGCTGTCGAGCGGGTAGTCGGAGCCCTCGTTGCGGCAGAGCACGACCGTACGGATCGCGGACGGGCTCACCGTGGTGGTGAGCGTGTCCACGACCGCGTGCAGGGTCGCCCCCGAGCCGCAGATGTCGTCGACGACCAGCAGCGGGCAGGAGGCCGGCAGCGCGGCGAGCGCGTCATGGTTGTGCTCGTGGTCGAGGAGGATCCGGCCGGTGGCAGCCTGCTGGATGCCCTCGGGCTCGTTGTGGCGGGCCCGGACGACGGCAGCCGGGACGCCGAGCCGCTCGGCGACGATCTCGGCCAGGCGGACACCGCCGCGGGCGATGCCCAGGACAGCGGCCGGAGCGCGCTCGGCTTCCTGGTCCGCAATCAGGCATGCCGCGGCGAGAAAGTCGTCACGGGTGAGCCGCCAAATGCGGCGGTTCTCGAAGATGCGGTTGGTCACGGCCAGCTCCAGGAGTCGAGGACGGCGTGGATCTCTGCGTGACGGACCATCGGATCGGTGATCAGGCGTGTCCTGGCCACCGGGACCGGGCCCAGCACCTGGGCGTACGGGGGCTCCATCAGAAGCAGGGCCTCGGAGGAGGGGAACCGGGCCAGATGCCAGCGCAGGACCGTGGGCGCCGTCCCGGCCAGGACGCGTGCCCGCTCCTCGGTCATGGGCTGCTCATACGTGGAAACGGGTGCGTCGGCGGTGACCAGCCCATAGAACGCAGACAGCACCAGGACCCGGCTGCGCAGCCCGCTGTGCTCGGTGACCCTGTCGCGGATGAGCGGAACGACCCACCCCTCGTACAGGTCGAGCGCGGGAACCGGGGCGGTGGTCACCCGCTTCTCCTTGCAGCACGCCACGACCACCAACCCGCCCGGGCCGGCATGTTCAGCGGCCACGTTCGTCACCCCACAGCAGCACATGCAGGCGGGTGCCGAGCCGGTAGCCCCGTTCGCGTACCGCACCCTCCAAGGTGCGCATCCCCGCGATGATCACTTCCGGGTCCGTGCCCTCCGGCATCACCGAGATGTCGGTCAACGCGTAGGCCGCCTCCAGCACGGCGATCTCGGCCACCTCGGCCGGTTCGGAGACGACGAACTTGAAGCGGGCCCGGCCGGTGGCAACGAAGGCCCGCAGAACGTCTGGGACGAGCCGCCGCGTCTCCGCCATGGCGGCTCCGAACCTGGACAGCTTCGGGGAGACGTTGAAGTACGGTCCGGCAACGACCAGGGCCCTGGAGGGAGCGATGGTGCCGTTCGTCTCGATCTCCACCGTCCGACCGGCGGCCCGCAGTCCCTTGACCAGCTCGGTCAGGCCGGCCGTCTGGATCAGCGGCTCGCCGCCGGTGAGGACAACGAGGTCCTCAGGTTGGTCCAGGGCCCACGCGAGGAGCTCCTCGACGCTCTCGTAGTGGGCCTCCTTGCGCAGGTCGTACCGCGTGTGGTCCCAGGTGTAGGGGGTGTCGCACGGCGAGCAGATGAGGTTGCACAGGGCGAGACGGATGAAGCACGCCGGCACCCCGGTGCTGGGGCCCTCGCCCTGGACCGTGCCGCCGAACTTCTCCGAGACCCGGATGCGTAAGCCGGAGTGTCGCAGTGTGCTCACGCTATGCCTCCCACGTACTCGGCCCAGCTGGACTCCGTCTCCGAGACCCGCACGCACGCGCCGCCCATGGCCCGGTCGGTCAGCCACCGCGAGAAGTGCTGGGCGAGGTTCTCCGAGGTCGGGTTCAACCCGGGGACCACCTCGTTCAGCACTGTGCCGTGCATGGCGCTGCGCAGATGGTTCCGCAGCAACACAGGGACGTCCCCCGGCCGGGGAACGGCGGAGACGGGCACGCTGAGCACGTAGGAGTGGCCGTGCAGGCGCCCGCACGGATGCCCGTCGCGCAGCCCGCGCAGCTGGTGCGACGCCTCGAAAGCGGCGAATGCGGCCGGCGGGAGAGGCTGCGGCCTCCCGGTCCGGACCCGGACCTCTTCCAGCACGGAGGCGACGCCGGCCGACAGGTGGCTCTGCGCCCATCCGAGGAGGTGCTTGCCGAGCCCCTCGTTCGAGGCGTCCTTGACGCAGTCGTTCAGGATCCGGTGGTCCAGAGCTCCGTCGATGTACCGCTTGAGAGGGGCCAGATCACCGAAGTCGGCAACGAATCCCTCCGGGCTGAGCACACCGGAGGACAGCACGGCTTCCGCGGTGAACGAGTGGCCGTCATAGCCGCCGTCGAGCCGTCGCATGGCCTCGAAGCGGAACATCTTCCCGATCCGGAAGAAGGGCTGGCGGCTGCTCATCGGGCGGCGCCCTTCGGCGTCCGCACGTAGAGGGTGGGGTCAGTCACCCCGGCCTCGTCGAACGCCTCCCGGCGCTCCATGCAGGTCCCGCAGGCTCCGCAATGCACCTCACCACCCTCGTAGCACGACCAGGTCAGCTCGAACGGCACACCCAGGCGGGCGCCCTCGCGCACGATGTCGGCCTTGGTGAGCTGCAGGAACGGGGCGACGAGCTGGAAGTCGGAGACGATGTGCCCCTCGTTCCCGGCCTTCACGGACGCTTCGATGAGGGTGAAGAATTCCGGCCGGCAGTCCGGGTAGATTGCGTGATCCCCGGAGTGCGCGCCGAACGCCACGGCGTCCGCCCCCGCCGCGACCGCGGCCCCGGCCGCGATCTCCAGCATGATCGCGTTCCGGTTCGGGACGACCGTGCTGCGCATGGTCTCGGCGCGGTAGTGGCCGTGCGGCACCTTGATGGCCGGGTCGGTCAGGGCGGATCCGCCAAGAATCCGGCCCAGTGATGTCAGGTCGACGATGTCGTGGGACACGCCGAGCTGGTCGGCCAGGTTCGCGGCGTGAGCCAGTTCCTTGACGTGGCGCTGCAGGTAGTTGAACGACAGCAGGCTCACGATGACGCCGTCGTCGAGGAGCTTGTAGGCCGTGACGGCGCTGTCCAGGCCGCCGGAGAAGATGAGCACCGCGTGACGCGGTGCGGCAGTTCGAGGCATGGGTGTGTCCTTCCGAGGTCCCCCGAACCGTGTCCGGGGCGGTGGATTTTGTGGACCTGGGGTCTGCTGGCGGAGAAGAATCCGCCAGCCATGCGGGCGAGGCCGGACTGCTTCCGCCATCGCCTGGTGACAGTCAGCCCGAAGCGGGCAGGATGAGGCACCGGTGAGCCGCGCTCACTCACGCAACGCACGAACTCACCTACGGGGGCTTCACATGCCAGGCCAAGGGGAACCGTCGCCGTTCGCGGCCGAGCTGACCCATTTCCGTGAGGTGCGTGGCTTTACCAAGGCGGAAGTGGCCCGTCGTCTGCGCATCTCGCCGTCGTACGTGAGCCACCTCGAATCCGAGAGGGAACGAGGCTCCTCGGACCTCGCTCGTCGCCTCGACAAGGAACTCGATGCGGGTGGCAAGATCTGGAAGGCGTGGCAAGAAGTCGACGGCAGCGCACAGCCGATTCCGGAGGCGGCCGAGACCCCGCCGTCCGCCGGGATCCTCGTTCTGGAAGACACCGCGGACCTGCGCTACGACGGCTCCGTCTACCACCTGACGATGCACCGGAGCCTGCGCAACACCGGTACGGAGCCGATCACCCGCTACCTCGTCCGCATCGCCGTCGACCGCTACCCCGGCGAGCCCGAACGCTCCAACGCGCTGTACCGGAACCATCCTCTGACCTGGGAAGAACTCCAGCTCCAAGCGCACTGCGGTGACGAAGAGATGGGGCGCGTGGTCAAGCACGACCGCGACGCTTTCAAGGAGGTCTGGCTCGAGTTCGCGAACACTCGCACCCGCTTCCCCCTCTACCCGGGGCAGGAAACCGGAATCGCCTACAGCTACTCGGTCACTGCCGACAAATGGGGTCCCTGGTTCCAGCGGGCCGTCCGACTGCCCACCCGCCAGCTCACCGTCAGCCTCTCTTTCCCCACCGCTCTGCAGCCCACCGTTTGGGGCACCGAGACCTCCCTCAGCGCCAGCTTCGCGCCGTTGCACACCCCTCCCACCCAGGTCGTCGACGAAGACCACACGGTCTACACCTGGACGACCCTGGACCCGCCACTCCACGCCCGGTACCGCATGGAATGGCGGCTCAAGACCGCACACCTTCAAGAGAGCGAGCCCGTGAACACCCTCACCCCCAGCGCCCTCATGGCCGCCGCAGGCATCGTCCAGGAAGGTGACATCCTCCTCCGGACCGTCGCTCAGCCCTTCGATCTCCCCGCCGAGGCCGACGATGCACGCCATGTCGTAGGTCAACTCGACGCCGCGATCACGCGCGTCAAGGAGCTCCACGACTTCGGCAAGGGCATGGGCATCGCCGCCCCGCAGATCGGCATCGGCCGCGCCGCCGCCGTCGTCGTCCCTCCCGGCGACGGATCCAACCCGATCGTGCTGCTCAACCCGACGATCGCAGAGTCCTCGGCAGAAACCGACCGGCAGTACGAAGGCTGCCTGTCGTTCTTCGACGTACGGGGCCTTGTCCCCCGACCGCTCCACATCGTCATCGCGCACACGGACATCGACGGAACACCCCGGCTCACCCGGTTCGACCACGGCCTGGCGCGCCTGGCCCTGCACGAGGTCGACCACCTCGATGGCAAGCTGTACCGCTCCCGCATGGACCCGGGAACCCAACCGATCCCCGTCGAGGAGTATCGCGGCACCGGCCAGAACTGGACCTACCAGTGAGGCGCGCCTTCTGACGGCCAGTTCGCCCGGCAGCGCGAACCGTCCGAACAGTCGTTGAACTTGCAGACCGCAGGGTGTGAGACGGAGACGGAGGGGAGCGGCTGGGCAGAGCGCACTGGTCATCATCCGGATGTCTCCAGCCGCGGATGGACGCGCTCCGCACCCACGGTGCTGAGGCCGCTGTACTGCGGCAGTCCGGACAAGCTGTGGCCAGCCTCGAAGGTGAACTTCTTGCCGACAGCGAGGCGACCGGGCGGGAGTGGAACGGGACCGAGGTGCATGATCACCCTTCGTCAATCGCGTAGTTGGCAGCTCCAGCCGCCGGAGAAATTCCCGCAGAGGTCGGCCCACCTGGGGAAGCCAGCTCGGGCACGCCGTACACGCCGGCATCGTTCTGAGAGGGGCCACAGGTCGGCGGATCGACCGGATGCTCGGAACCCGGCGCCGGGTGTCATCTACGATGCGCCTCGACCTGACCAGTCGTCATTGCCGGTCATCCGTAGGAACATTGACGGGTCTGTGCAATGTCTGTCCGGGGTCACCAATGCCGTCCTGGACGGTTTAGGGATGTGATGGAGGGGCGGGCAGTGGGCGGGGTTACCCGAGGTCGTCGCGCGGAGATCCAGCGGGAGGCATCCCGGATCCGCGCTCAGTGCCAGCGCGACGGGCACACCCAGGAGCGGATCGTCACTACCCTTCGATCGGCGTTGCCGGAGCTGACGGCCCTGGAGGCGTGGCGTCTGGCCTTGGGGTGGTCGCGGCCCCAGGCGATCCGCGAGGTGGCCGTCGTTTACCGGGCCGACGGCCTACTGCCGCCGGGCCTGACGCCGGCAACGCTGTGCCGGTACGAGCACGGCCAGGAGGAGCCCGGGGACGAGTACCGGCTGATGATTTCCCGGGCGTATGGGGCCCGCCCCGACCAACTCGGGCTGGTGACACGCTGCCTGTGGTGCAGCACATGCGCGACTCCGCCGCCACTCCATTACGGTCAGCATCAGAGCGAAGAGATGAACATCGTCCGGAAGGAACCCATGACGACCGCCAGCGGGCTGCCCGCCATCCGCGAATCCGTCCAGTGGGCCGTGCTGGATGCCCCTGGCGGCTCCCCGGCGTTGGTTGCCCTGGCCGAGGCGGCCGTGGAGCACTACGCCCTCAACTACAGCAAGCACCCGCCCGCCGTCCTGCTCGAAGAGGTCCGCGGGACCCGCAACCTGCTCTCCACCGCGACGGCAGCGGCTGACCGCGAGACAGCGTACGGTCTTCGACGCCAGGTCGGATGGCTCTCGGCCCTCCTTGGCAACCTGGCCTACCACCTGGACGACCGCGCCGGGGCACGCACCCACCTCACCTTGGCGGGAGCCCTTGGCGAATCCACCCAGGAGAAGGCGCTCACCGCCTGGGCCAGTGGGGCGCTGGCCATGGTCGCCACCGCCCGCCGCGACTGGGACCACGCCCGCCGACACGCCGAATACGGCGTTCAGTACGCACCCGAGGGCCTGCGTCGGGCACAGCTCCTCGGCTGGGCACTGCTGCCCACGCTCGCCGCCCTGCAACGGGCCTCGGAAGCCGACGACGTGGTCAGCGAGAGCGACGAGATCATGCGCTCCGCGGCCGAACTGCCCGGACGCTTCGGCTACGACCGCGCCGAGCACCGTCTCCACGTCGCCGAGGCATACCTGACCCTCAAGCGCTGCGACCGCGCTGCCGACGTCGCCCGCGAATCGATCGCCGCCGCCCCCGACCAGACACCGGCGTGGGTCGCGGCTACGCTCGTCCTCGCGCTCGCCGAAGCCCGGAACGCACCGGAACAAGCAGCCGCCCGCGCGCTGGGCGTGCTCGACCTCGTCCCTCCGCCGCGGCTCCGCGCGACCGCACGCGACCGCCTGGCCCGCCTCGGGCGCCTGCTCGACAGTTCGACGATCTCCTTGGCAACGGAGCTGGCCGAGCGCCTGCGCACGCTCCCGGCCCCGATCCGCGCCGACGGCACAGCTGCGTAGCCGCCGCCAGAGAGGGCGTCCCATCTCCAGGCTGTGCGCGGCCCACTGCCGGGCACAGCGCTCAATTGTGTTCGACGAACTCCTCGGTGCCGCTGCCCGGATCGATATGCTGCGGCGCCTGGAGGGCGGCAGCGTCGACGCCCACGCGACCGCGGCGATGTGAGAGCGGACAGCTCAAGATCCTTGTAGGCGGACAAGTCAGGTCCTGATCTGCGGACAGCTGATCTCCCTTTCCGTGGACCCATTCGTGTCGATTCCGAACAGGTGATCCCTCCGGGGGTTGGCTCGGTGCTGCCTGGCAGCGAACCAACTCACCCCCGGAGGGATCTTGAAGAAGTCTGACAGGAGATCATGGAAATCTTCGAGGCTCTCGATGCCACCGGATGCGCGCATTCGGCGGCTGCGCTGGCGGGGGTTGATCCGAAGACCGTGCGTCGGTACGCCCAAATGAGGGACGCGGGCCGGCCGGTCAACGGCCCCGTCGCGCGACCGAAGCTGATTGACCCGTTCATCCCGAAGATCGAGGAGTGGGTCGACCGCTCGCAGGGCACGGTGCGGGCCGACAAGCTCCACGAACGCCTGGAACTGCTGGGATTCACCGGCGACGAGCGCACGACCCGGCGAGCGGTGGCCAAGGCCAAGGAACGCTGGCGGGCCGGACACCGCCGTACCTATCGGCCATGGATCACCGAGCCCGGTCTCTGGTTGCAGTTCGACTGGGGCTGGGGCCCGAAAGTCCCTGGTCCGGGCGGTGGAAGCGAGCGCGAGACGTTGCTGTTCTGCGCCTGGCTGGCCTGGTCGCGGTTCCGGGTGGTCATCCCGGTCTGGGACCGGACCCTGCCCACGGTGATCTCGTGCATCGACTCCACTTTGCGGGCGATGACCAAGTACGAGCCGGGCCACCGGGTCAGCTTCCACCCCGCGCCATGCGGGTCCGGCTCCAGGTAGCAGTGGCCGATCTCCGCGTCGGCCTCAGCGCGTACCCGCGCGGCCAGCCGGTTCACGTCGACCCTGTAATCGCCGAGCACCGCGAACTCGAACCCGTCCGCACAGAGCACTGCTCCCGGGCCTCTGTGACTGTCTTTGTGACGACGGCCAGGGAGTACGTCACAACCCACCTGGGGCCGCGCCGAGCACGCCTATGATCGATGTATGCCGTCGCCCCTTCCCACGTCCCTTGCTGTGTCCGACGCCATCACCCACTACCGCCAGCTGCGCGAGCTGACCATCGACGAGCTGGCCTACGTGCTCTTGATGCTCGATCACCCGATCTCAGCCGACGCCCTCGCGGAGATGGAGCGATGTGCTCGCCCCGTGACCGTCGACGATCTCGTCGCGATCGCCTATGTGCTCGACACGACCCCCGCAGTGCTGCTGTCGCACATCCCTATCGACATTCCGGAACCCGAAGGTCCGTTCGGCACCGGGCTTCCCAGTGACGTCGACCAGGCCGAGCTTCGTGCCTGGCTCGAGGGGAAGACCACGCTCGACCCCGAGTCGCGACTGAGCTGGTGGAAAGAGCGAGTCGCACGCCTCCGGGTCCGGGCGGCACACCACGAGGAGCAGCTGCAAGGTGCGTACGCAGAGCTGCGCGAACTCGGCGACCTGGCGATCCAGGAAGAGGACGCCCCGCCGGTGCAACGTCTTCAGTGGCGCATCCAGGACGGCGAGCATGCGCTCAACCAATCCGAAGTAGCACTGGCACTGACTGAGCATCGGCTCGACAACCTCCGAGGAGACGCTTGACAGCTGAGTCCGCTAGCTCTGGGCCAGTCAAAGTCGCCTATGAATAGGCGACTTTGACTGGCCTTCTGTTGTTTGGTGGTACATCCGGTACAGCAATCTGCAATACTGATAGTGCGTTTGTGAATGCGGTCGCAAGTGCTGATGTGCGAGAAGGAAGCTCGGAAGTCGAATCAGGTGGTCCTCAAGAGGGCTGGTTTCGGCTCCCGAGCGTGGTCGGGATCTGGGATCTCGGGGATGCAGTGTAGAACTGTGGAGCCGAGACGCTGGTCCCTTGGAAGAGGACACCGCCTGGACACGCAGGACTGAACGCGAGGAAGCGGGGGGCAATCATGACTGAAGGTCAGTCACAGATACCCGATCAATCGACGCAGGCTATGTCGCCACGGCCGCAGGTTCCCGCCCGTTGTCACGGCCGAGCAGTGGTCCGCCGGGTTCCGACAGACGCATCACCGCGAGCCGACGATGGCTGAGTACCAGGCGACCGTCCATGCCGGGTTGATTGTTCCCGAGCGCCGACCTTGTGATCCGTCGATGCAGCAGATGGCCGATGGGGCCAAGCAGATCGCCAACGGCGCCCGGGACTTCTTCAATGCCAAGGTTTCGCCTGCGGCCGAGAGCTCTGGAGCCCGGGACTTCTTCAACGACCGCGTCGCCCCTGCGGCCCAGAGCGCCGCGCGCTCGGTGCAGCAGAGCGCCTCGCGTCCGGGCATGGCCAAGCTGACGGGGCTGGCCCCGGCCATCCTCGCCGCGGCGGCGTTCCTCGCGATCATCTCGCTGTTCCTGCCGGTCGCTTCGGCCATGGGATTCTCGGCCAACTACTTCAGCGACGCGGCCGACGGCGAGGGCGGCTTCCTGCTCTTCGTCATGCTCGTGGCCATCGCGGCGTCCGTGGCGGCGATCGTCAACAAGGCGAAGTGGCCCCGCATCACCGCCGGAGCCGTGGGCCTCGTCGCGGGTCTCCTCGCCATGGTCGACAGCTTCGGGACCGTGATCTCCATCAGCAACACCCGCTATGTGTCCGTTGGGGCCGGCGTGGTGTTCCTGGCTCTGCTGTCGGTCGTCATGCTGGCCGCCGCAGTCCTCGTCCTGATGTCTCTGCGCCAGGTGCCCACGATGCCGGCCATGCCTCCTGCGCCGCCGGCCCAGCCGCCGCAGAGCTGACGAAGACCAAGCGCTTCACCCCAATCCATAGCGAACGAAGGAAGAAAGCCATGAACTCCACCAGGACCGCACGCGCGACGCGGACCAGGATCGCCGTGTCCGCCGCGGCCCTGGCCGCGGGCGCTCTCATGCTCACCGCCTGCGGAGGAAGCAGCGATGACGCTTCCTCGCAGAGCCCCAGCAGCAGCCAGGCCTCCGGCTTCGACGGTGCCTACATCTCCATCACCGACGGGGCGCGCGGCGGCATCGCCGCCATCGACGGCAACAAGATCACGTACATCAACGCCACGGCCGGCGACCAGCAGTGCCAGCTGACCAAGAAGGCCCTCGACGACATCGAGCACGGCTCGATCGTCAAGGACGGCAGGACCGACAAGGGCCAGTACCAGGTCCTCTCGACCGGCACGATCAACGACAGCCGGACCAGCGTGCTCTGGGACGACGCCAACGGCTCCGACCAGACGGGCACCGACCCAGGATCCGGCTCGATCTCGATGTCGAGCAGCTCGATCACGCTCGGGTACACCTTCGCCTACTCGATCGACCAAGTCCAGCTCATCCCCGCTGGCAGCGACCAGGCGAAGGCCCTGATGGCCAAGGACTGCGGCCAGCACAGCTGAGCGCCGCACCGCCCCGGCAGCGCAGGACCCCGTGGACGTCGCGTCCACGGGGTTCTGTCTTTTCTCTGACCCCTACTCCTGGAACTTCTGCGCCCTGTACTCCTCGATCGTCTCGGGCGGCCGGCCGTACTTCGGCACGTGCTGCTCGACGAAGTCCAGTTCGGCCCAGGTGGCTGATTGCCGGATCCTCGACCGGGCCACCACGACGAACACCACGGCGTTGACGGCGATGTTGAGCAGGCACCACCCGGCCAGCAGCGCCGCCAGCGCCACGGGCGGGCCGTCCTCGATCGCCATGCCGACCAGGACGACCAGGCCTGCGCCGTTGATCAGGAGGCCGCCCACATATCCTTCGAACGTGCCGGACAGGCCCGCCAGGGCCCGTGGCTCGTCGCGATGCCGCACGGCACGGACCATTTCGCCGACGAACGCCACAGTGGCCACAGCCGCCGTGGTGCTCACTGCCAGTTCGCGGATCCCGGCGATCCACCATCGCGCCGAGCGCCACCAGCCGCGCGGGAACTCGCCGCGAAGCCTCGATCCGAGCCTCATGCTCCCCTCCTTCTCCTCGTGCTGCCCGAAAGGCGACGCACCTGGTGAGAACGACCATTGCGATCAGCTCACCGGGTGCGTCAGCCCTCCACGCCCGCCCTCGACCGGCCGATCAGTCCTTCGGCTTCTCGCGCCGGGCGCCGCGGCGAAGACCGTCCGCCGACGGCTGCTGCGGCGCCGGGGTCTCCACGCCCTGAGGAGCTGGATCGACGATCCGACGTGGACGCGGACGGGTGGCGGACGTCTTCATCGGAAAAGGAGCCGACGGATAAACCGGAGCCTCCGCCTGCGGGGTGGGTGTCGACGCCTGAGGTGAACTCAGCTGACGCGTTACCTGCGTCCGAGCCGGCGTCCGCGCGCCTGGCCGGGCCGGAGCCTGGCCCGGTGCAGCCACGGGGCGACCGGCCGACGGGCCGGTTCCGTGCTGTCCCGGGGCCTGGGCGCCCTGAGCGGGGCGCGTCGGACGCGTGCCCGGTGCACCCGGCTGCGCCGGCGCAGGAGCAGCACCACCGGTGAAGCGCTGCAGTGCAGCCTGCTGGTTCCCGCCCGACGAACGCTGTTGACCCGAGGCACCCGTACTGAACTGCGTCGGGCCCGTCTGACCAGCGACGGCCTTTCGGCCTCCGCTGGTCGGGACAGCGGTGGTGCTGCCAGCGCCGCTCCGGCCCTGAGAGCCGTCACGGGAGTTCAACGGCATCGTGGACGAAGCCGTGATTTCACCCGGCATGACGTTGCCGGTGGAGTTGCTCGGTCTGTACCCCAGGTTGGACAGGCCGCCCTGATTGCTCAGGTTCTGCGCCGTCTGCTTGTCCGAGTGCGAGCTGCCCGCTCCGCCGCCCGACAGCTGCAGCGGGCCGCCCTTGTCGTCAGGCCCGTCGCCCTTGCCTGCGCCCAGAGCCCCGGCGGGACCGCCGCCCGGCAGGGCCTTGGCGTCGTCGCCTCCACCGGAGTCGCCAGGGCGGCCCCCACCGGGTCCGCCGTCCAGCGCCGGGCCGTTCGGATCTCCCGGACCGCCGTCGCCGCCGCCCTCCAGGGACAGGGCCTGCTTGCCTGCGGTCAGTGCCGTGGCGTCGCCGTTCGTGCCGCCGGCGTTCGTCGACGCGGTCTTGCCCGAGGGCTTACCCGCGCTCGGGGACGCCGGTCCGCTGGTCTTGCTGTTGAACCCGTTGGCGAGCTTGTTGCCCATGGCCATGCCCGCGCCGGCCCCCGCGCCTGCGGCCAGGGCGGGCATCAGCCCGCCCTTGTCCGGCTTCGGCGCGGTGTTGGTCTCCAGGAACTTGTCCACGAGTTTGGTGACGACCTCGTCCATCGCCTGCAGCACCGTCTTGCGGACCCGCAGCAGGGCGAAGGTGATGCCGATGATCAGCAGCGACGAGATCAGCGTCAGGATCACCACGATGACCCCGCCGAGGACGGCGCTGCTGAAGATCCCGTTCGGGCTCATGAAGCTCGACACGGGGCCGGCGATGATGTCCGGGACCGAGATCAGGAACTCCCCGACGAACTGGTAGATGAACAGCGTGACCAGGACCTCGAGGATCAGCGCCATGGAGTAGACGATCACCTTGGCGATCGCCGCCATCGCGCCCATGGTCGCGAACGGCACGGCCGCCACCAGGCCGAAGGTCCGCTTGATCGCACCGGCCAGCATGCCGATGGCGTACCAGAAGCCGAGCAGGACGATGGAGCCGAGGACAACCGCCGCGTTGCCCCAGTACATGAACTTCGCCGGGCCGGTGCCCACCTGGGAGACCGCCATGTGGTTCTCGCGGGTGAAGCCGGAGGTGGCGTTGTTCGAGCTGTACATGGTCAGCGAGCTGGGGCTGAACCCGGTGTTGAGGTAGTTGTACGCCGCCAGCGGGGAGAGGTTGCACGAGGAGGGCGTCTTGCCCACGACGAAGCCGCACCCGCTCTTGGTCCCGTTCGTGGTGAAGACCGTCGAGTCCTTGCCGGGATTGGAGGAGCGCAGTCCCGTGCCGTCGGTCGAGATCACCGGGTGATCGACGGGCTTCGGACCCTTCTCCTCGCCGAACTGCTCCACGTCGCCGTAGCTGTTCTTGTCGACGAACCAGCTCTTCTTCACGTCCGCGCTCTCGTCCAGCTGTGTGATCGAGCTCTTGATCCCGGACTCGAAGTCGGAGGCCGCCACTTCGTTGCTGCCGATGTACTTGCTAATGATCCCGAAGGTCGAGAACACCGCCCGGAAGTCGTCCGACGCGGCGGTGCCGACGGAGACGGTGCCGTCCTTCCACGCGGTCTCGGCGTCGTTGGCCTTCGTGCCGATGCTGATGCCGTTGAACGTCGCGCCGTGGGACTGCTTGTTGATCGCCAGCGCGCTCGTGCGCACCGCCATCATCGCGTCGGAGCTGGCCTGGTCCTTGTTCCAGGAGACCGTGGCCTGGTCCGGGATCCCGAGGCGGTCGTTCATCATCCACGCCTCGAAGTCCACGTACGTCGACAGCACCACGCGCGTCGGACCAGCGTGCTGGCCGAGGACCGAGTCGTCGAACTTGTTCAGCACGCTGGTGTACATCGAGCCCAGGAGCGGCAGGCCGACGCCGATGAAGACGACGCGCACGACGAGCTTCTTGATCGCCGAGCCGCGGTCCATCTTCTTGAACATGACCAGGCTGATGAGCAGGAGGCCGATGAAGATCGGGACCAGGGCCTGCCACGAGATGTCGACGAGCAGGCCGTACCAGCCGCTGATCCAGTGCTGCAGGCCGGAGAGCGCGCCGCCTCCGCTGTCGCCGCCCGTCATCCCGTCGGCGAAGGTCGGGTTGACCGCCCTGACCGCCTGGTAGAACCACATGAAGGGGTTGATGAGCTTCAGGAACTGCAGGATGACGTAGAACAGCGTGCCGACCGCCAGCGCCAGGGCGTAGAGGACCCAGATGATGGAGCCGCCGATCACGTTCACGATCTGGCCGCCGATGCCCGAGGACATCGTGTCCAGGCCCAGGTCGCTGTTCGCGGCCCCGAAGTGCGCGTAGTCCAGCATACCCGAGTACTTCGCGCTGCCCTTGTCGTCCTTCGCAGCCAGGGTCTCGTAGGTGACCGTCTGAGAGGACCCCGAGATCTCCGCGAAGAACCAGCCGACGACGTTGCCCAGGCTGAACTCCGGGTCGGCGTAGCCCAGCATGGAGCCGCCCGAGGCGGGGCTGCCCACGACCGGCTTCCAGTTGTCGTGCATGCCCTTGTCGCTGCCCGGCGAGTTCTTCTCGCTGAAGTACGAGCTCGCGTTCGAGGCCAGCTGGTAGAGGCTGTAGTTGTCGCGCTCCTTCTTGTCGTCCGCGGATGCCGGCGAGGAGGTCGCCATCATGAAGACCGGCACGAGCAGAGCCGCCAGGAGCGCCAGGGCCAGCCCGCGCGCGAGCCTGCCCCGGCGGGTTCCGCCGCCGTGGCCGGCCCAGGCGCGCAGCCGCGCCGCCGCCGTGATCGTCCCGTTCATCGTCTCTCCTCTGCTCCTCGCCCTCGTGTTGCTGCTGGCCCGGCTCATGCCTTGACCAGCTTCTTGGTCCGGGGCCTCTTCGCCGGCCGCCGCGCGCCGTTCCCGGGCCGCTGCGGGCCCTTCTTGCCGTCCGAGCTGCCCTGGTCCCCGTCGGAGCCGGACTCGTCGTCGCCGCCCTCGCTGTGCTTCCGGATGCTGGTGAGGTTCGCGCCCGGTGCCGGCTTGTCGTGCATGATGGCGTCCATCCGCGCAGCCTCCTCGGCCCTGGCCGCCTCCAGGCGGACCTGCCTGCGCTGGGCCTCGCGGTAGGGGTTGATCCCCAGTGCCAGGTCCAGGTGAAAGACCACGTTGGAGACGCCCCGGCGCAGGTACGTGAGGTTCTCGCCCTTGGTCGTGATGAGCTGGGCGAGGTCCGGCGGGATCCGCTGGTGCAGCTGCTTCTGGTACCCCTCCACCGTGCCGTCGAGCATCGGGCCGAAGAGCGTGTAGTCCGCGGCGTCGAACTTGTTGAAGCCGCTGTCGGCCAGCATCTTGTCGACGTCGTTGTAGCTGTAGACCACCCGGCCGCCGCGCTCGTGCATGTGCTCGAACTGGTCCTTGATGTACGCCTTCACTCGGTCGTCGACGTGCTCAGCGCCGTGGATGATCACCGTGTCGCCGAGCCCCAGCTTGCCGACGGCGAAGCCGACGATGTTCACCAGCTGCGCCATCGCCACGCCTCGGCCGCGGCGCATGAGCCGCGAGAAGTCGTAGACCACGCGCTTGGCGTCACGGACGCCGTCCACGATCGAGGCGGTGTGGTTGTTGAAGAGGTCGCCGTTGGTGCTCAGCATCGCGTTGGCGATGCCCCTGAGCACGTTGTACGCCCGCAGCTGGTCCGGGTCGGTCTTGCTGGAGTTCAGCAGCGACTTGTGCGCCGTCGCCAGGTAGGAGACGAACATCTGCAGACGGGGCACCTGGGCGTGCGGGATGTTCACCACGCGCAGGCGGTGCCGCTGCTCCTGGGCGTTGTGCCGCCACATGCCCTGCTCGATGTAGAAGTCCGTGGCGGTGTCCTCGAGCGCGCTGCGGATGATCGAGCCGATCGCTCCGTCGCTGGTCTCGTAGAGCTGCTCGAACATCAGCTTGAGCTTCTCCATCTGGGCGGAGAAGACCGTCATCTCGTCCTCCTCCTCGCCGAACATCTCGAACATGTTCACGTCGCCCTGGTTCAGGTCCACGCGCGAGGTGAGCCGCTCGAACGCCGGCCCGAGCTTGTCGAGGTTCGCCCCGTCGAGGACCAGGTGGACGACCTGGCCGTTGTTCAGCAGCGCCGCCTGCGAGATCTTCGAGCACCACATGTTGGCCACCCGCTGGCGGTCCAGGTACTCGCTGAGCGTGGCGTCGGCCACGACCACGTGGTGCTCGTAGGCGTTGACGTCCATCAGCACGGCGCTGTTGTTGACGTCGCCGACCATGTAGCCGACGTACTCGCCGCCCTTGTCGTTGAGGCCGTTGGTCACCAGCGAGTACGAGCCGGCCAGTTCGGTCGAGGTGAAGTAGAAGCCCTTGCCCTTCTTCTTGTCGTTGTTCTTCCACAGGCCCGAGAGCTCCTGGCGCTGCTCGCCGGCGTAGGGCGCGGCCTTCAGCGTGCCGAAGCGGTCGATGTACAGGCGCGTGACCCGGTCGATCGAGTCGTCCAGGGTCTCCAGGTCGGGGGCCTTGAGGAAGAGCCGGTTGTGCACCGACAGGTAGCTCGCGCCGTCCTGGATCTCGCCGATGATGACGCCGAGGTCACCCGAGATCTTCGCGGCCTTGCGCTTGGAGGAGGTCGTGCCCGCCTCCTCCTGCTCGTCCCTGTCGAGCCGTTCCAGCTTCTCCGACTGCTTGGTGTACGAGTCGATCCACTTCTCGTCCATCCGCTTGACCTGCTCCAGGACCACCGCGGTGACCCGCTCGTCCAGGCCGTCCGGGATCCTGTCGATGCCCCAGAAGGCGGCCAGGTTGTCGTGCGCGGCGTCGTCGTGGAAGAACGCGAGGACGCAGGCGACCGAGCCGTCGACCTCGAAGTAGTCGCTGCGGAAGACGTACTTCTCCTTCGGCTTCAGCGCGAGCAGGTGGGGATAGGCGTCGAACGTCCCCTGGAGGTGCTTCACCTCCTTGCGGCGCTGCCACCAGTTCTTCTTCGGCTCGGCCGCGTCGTCGGCCGCGACGTCCGTGCGCGGGTCGTCGACCGCGGGCTCTGCGATCTCGTGCGTCTCGTCGGGCTTCTTCCCCGGGATGCCGAGCTGTGCCCGGACCTTCGTCATCAGCGCCATGGTGTCCTTCGTCCGTTCTTCGTCGTGGTGGTCGGCCTGGCGCTGGTCAGTTCAGCGACGCCTTGAGATTGAGCAGTTCGTCGTCGATGCCCTGGTAGAAGGTCCGCAGCATCGGATAGGCCTCGTCGCGGTCGAGCATCGTGGCTTCCTTGATCATCAGAGCCGAGCCGCCGACCTCGGCCTGGAGGACCTGGTGCCCCTTGCGCAGGGCGTCGATGTTCTTGCCCTTGAGCAGCAGGTACTGGTGGATCGAGGTGAACTTGCCGCCGACGTGCTGCGTGAGGATGTCGTACTGCTCGTTCTGCAGCTCGACCAGATCGGGGTCGCGGACCTGCAGGGCCTGGTTGCGCTGCTCCAGGTTCGCCACCTGGTGGTAGATCCGCTGCGGCTCCTTCGTCGTGATGAAGCCGTGCTCGCAGCTCGTCTCGACCTTCCGCCAGAAGGAGTCGACCCGGTCGAGGATCCCGACCCGGTCGTCGTCGAAGAGCAGGTAGCTCGCCGAGCCGACGACCAGGTAGACCTGGCCCTTGCCGCCGTCGGAGAAGTGGACCAGCCCGTCCTCGTCGACGTCGTCGATGCCGACGATCGAGTGGAAGGCCGTGGGGTTCGAGCTGCGGCGCGTGAAGACGTGGCGGGCCTTCGGCGGCAGGTAGGCCAGGAAAGCGGGCACGCGCATGATGCGCAGCTCCTTCGTCTTCATCAGCCCGCCGAAGTAGGCAATCGCCGCCAGGCTCCAGAGGACGAAGAACGTGATGGCCGCCGGCCCCGAGCTCGAGACGAACGTCGACGTGCTGAACCACAGCACGCCGAGGATGCCGCTGCCGAAGAAGAGCAGCTGCTTGATCGGGGAGGGCCTGGCCGCCCAGCCGCCCTTGCTCAGCGTGATCTCGTGGTCGAGGAAGCTTCTGTTCAGCGCCGACGGCACCTTGTAGGACAGTTTCGCCATGAATCCCTCATCTCCCTCTGCGACCCCAATGGCCATTGCCTCGTCTATCAAAAAGCCCTCATACACGAGATTTACAGATGGCATCCTATCTTAGATAAGCCATTCGAATCGAGAACGAAAGGGCTTGAATGGCGACGCCTCGATGACTCGGACTGGCGAGCACGAGTCATCGGGCGTTGTCGGCGGACGGCGGATCGGCCGCGCCGCAGGGGCCGGGGCGCTCAGCCCATCGCCCCTTCGAAGCACGGGGCGCTGCCGCTCAGGTCGAGCACCGCCAGGGCGTCGGCCGAGCCGTCCCGGTCGAGGATCTCCAGGCGCACCGGCACACCATTCAGCACGGCCCGCTCCGAGTGCCGGAAGTGGTAGTGCCCCGCGACGCACAGCGCCTCCTTGTCCGGATCGAGCACCGAGAGCACGCGCTCGGTGTGCACCTTCTGCGATTCGCGCGCGTACGCCAGGTCGTCGGGGTGCCAGCCGCGGCCGTCGCCGAGCCGCTGGAGCAGGCCCGGGACCGCCAGCGCCTCGTGGGCGAGAACCACGTCGGGGCTCGCGCCGGCCTCCAGGAGGCCGGCCGCCTGCTCGTCCGTGGGCAGCTCCGCCTCCCACCACGTCAGGCCCGGCAGCCGCACGCACCGGTCGATGCTCGCTGCCCCTGCCAGCCAGCGCTGGGGCGCTGGCCGACGCGCACGAGATCGGAGTGGGGGAGGAGCGCCAGATGCGATCCCATCTTGCCGCGCCAGATCATCCCGAAGTCGCCCAGTTGCACCAGCGAGGTGCAGCCCCTCGAGGCCAGCGTCACCACCGCCTCGTGCAGGAACCGTGCCTGGCCGTGGACATCGCCAATCAGGCCCACCCGGTCTCCCAGCCGCACTTCTTCGTTCATCGTCTCCACTTGTACGCCGACACATCTCTCCCTCGTGCCGTCTCTGTCGTGAAATGGCGGCAGCGGGCCCCGAGGTCCGGGACCCGCTGCTGCTCGTCATTCCTTGAGCACGGCTATGAACTGAGAGACCGCGCCCTCGACAGCAGCAACGTCAGCCACGCGGAGCAGCTGGTAGTCGTTCGCCTTCGCCCAGTCCGTCTTGATCCGGTCGCGGTGCTGGACGCCGGCGAACTGCCGCTCTGCATCCGCCTCCGTCATGCCCCATCGCCGCACCGGCGCGAAGTGTTGAGGCCCATCGAACTCAATCAGCGCCCGATGACGAGGCAGATGGAAGTCGAAGCGAAGCGGCTTCTTATTTCGGCACGTGGGATGACTCCACTCCTGATCAAACAACACCCCGAGTTCAGCAAGAACTTGAGCAACCGCACGCTCGCCTTTTGAGAAAGAGCAAGCTGGACACCCGCAACCAGATAGATGCGAAGAAGCTTGCTGCTCAAAGGCACCATGCTCTCGACAGGTGATCCACACTTTGTTCCCGCTTCGGACGTACACGACGTACCCGTAGTCGTATCGATCACCATGAATCTCACGGGCCCGCTCGATCCACTCCTCAGTGGTCAGTGATCGGTCAACGCATGCCGGACAACGCCGACCACCCCGAACATGACTCACTGGAGCCTGCAGAAACTCACCATGTTCCGGGCACACGATCGTGACCTTGTCGAACGACGTCACGTACTGGACCTTTGTGTAGTCATAGCGATGCCCATGCACAGCCCGCGCCTGCTCGATCCATATGTCCGTCGACATACGCCTCGCCCGACCAGTGCGGGTCGACGCGCATGGGAAGCATCCATGACCGTGAAAAGCGTGATTCACAGGGGACTGTTCGAACTCACCATGGATCGGACAGATGATCACGACCCTTGTGGTCTTGTTGACGTACTCGACCCTCGAATAGTCGTACTTGTTCCCGTGGGTGGACCGCGCGCGGTCCACCCACTCCTCAGTCGTCAACCTCCTGGGCATCAGCCGAACGACGGCACGATCTTCTTCTTGCCGCCCTCTTCCTTCCAGGAAACGGCGGCATCGAACGTCTTCCCCTTGGCGGAAACAAAGCCCTTGCCCTGGATGGTCTTTCCTGCCGCCAAGGCCTTGCGCTCCGTATCCGTAAACACGTGCTGGCACCAGGACCGCGGCGGCTCGTCGCCAGAGCCGAAGTCGGGGACGATCTTCTTGGCCTTCGCGTCCCAGCTCACCTTGCAGCCGAAGGTCTTGCCGGTCCTCGCGCTCACGAAGTCGTCGATCTCCAGCGTCTGGCCCGCCAGGAGCACCGTGACCTCCGCCGGCGTGAACGTCCGACCAGACCACTTCGTCGGCGTGCCCAGCCCTTCCAGCTGGAACCCGACGATTTTGCGGCCCTTGTAGTCGCCGACGCCGAGCGCGCCGGTGGCCGTGTAGGGCTTGTCCGCCTTCGACGTCGCCTGGAACGAGATCGTCTCGCCCGCGAGCAGCTTCGCCACCTCGTCGTCGCTGAACTCGTGGCCCGACCAGATCTTCTTGAAGGCGACCTTCTTCGGACCGCCCGGGGCGCTCTGCCACACGCCCTCGGCGCGGGCAGAGACCACCTGCTCCTTCAGGCCCAGCTCGGCCCGCATAGAGGCCGCGTTCTTCGTCATGGTGGCGATGTCCTCGCGAACCCAGTCGGCGACGACGGCGAGGCGCTCCTCGGCGGTGGCGGTCCCGGCTGCGATGTCGCGCATGTCGGCGTAGACCTTCTCGGTGAGCCCGAGGTCGCCGATGCGCGTGCCCGGCAGGAGCCTCCAGCTCATCTCGCCGGCCTGCGCAAGTCGGAGCTTGCGCCCCTTCTCGGACAGCAGCGGGTACTTGGCCTTGTCGTTGGTGACCTCCGAGTAGGTCGAGGTCCGCGTCGCGCCGGTGCCCACGTCGCGCTTCTCCAGCTGCTTCATGAGCCACCGCATCGTCGGGTGCTCGGGGCGCTTGTTCGCGCCCTCAAAGACGAAGGGCTCGGCGTTCTGACCCAGGCCCTTGCTCGACTCGTTCTCGTCGGCTCCATCCTTGTCCGCCGGGTCATCGCCCGCGTCCGGGTCGAACACCGCCTTCCAGCCAGGGCTCTGAGGCACGTTGGCGATGCCCACGAAGTCCGGATGCTTCTCCACGTGGCCCTTCTGCTGCTCGTAGAGGTAGTCCTCGGCGAGCATGGCCAGGTAGTTCTTGGCGAGCGTCTCGTAGATGAGCCGCCCGGCCTTGCCGTACTTGTGCTCGACCTCGTCCAGCGAGGAGGGCACCTTCGGGCCCGGGCGGTTCGCGCCGTGCGCGCCCTTGGGCTTCACGTGAGTGGAACGCGGCTGCCGGTGCGTCAAAAGGCCAGCGTCGACGCCGGCCACGGCGGCGATCTTGTCGACCAGCGGCGCGAGGTCCTTGAGCTGCTCGGGCGTGATCGTCTTGTCCTCGGTGCGCGGATAGGAGACGACCTGGTCCTCGTACATCTTCTGGTAGGTCGCCAGCGTGAGGTTTGCCTTCACGCCCTTGCCGACGAGCATGGACGACAGAGCCGCCAGGTCCAGCAGCTTCGGGGGAGCGGTCCTCTTGTCCGCCTTGCCGTCCAGGACGACGGGGGAGGGGCCGTAGTGCTGCGGCACCTGGCCCTTCTGGTCGAACCGCGGCTCTTCCGGGTTCGTGTACATGACGTCGTTCTCGTCGCGGAAGCGGTTCTGGAAGAACGGCTTCTTGACGTACTCGTCGTAGGCCTTCTGCTGGTCGCCGACGAGGGAGACCATCGCCGACTTCAGCCGACCCTGGCGCAGCACGAGGTCCTGGCCGGACTGTCGGCCCATCGCCGTGGCGACGCGAGTGAACTGCATGGAGAGGAAGTCGAACTTGGTGCGGTAGTCGGCCTTGCGGAAGTCGCCCTCGTCCTGCATGGACTTCACGGGCCGGCGCTGCTCGAACGCCTTCTGGATCGAGGCCTTCGACTCGTCGGTGAACTCCATGCGGCTGAACTTCTTGCCGTGGAAGCCGAGCTCGTCGATCGCCTCCCAGAAGAGCAGGTCGCCCTCTCCGGACGGATCCAGGTCCGTGGCGATGACGATCTCGTCGCCGCGGCCCAGCGCGCTGCGCAGAGCCTTGATGACGTCGGCGACGTTCTTCTGCGCCTCGCGCTTCCACAACAGGTGATCCGGATCCCACGGCAGATTGCCCAGGTCCCACTTCTGATAGGCGTCCGCGAGCGAGGAGTCCACCATCGCGTGCGGCTGGGCGAACTCGTAGAGGTGGCCGCGCAGGTTCGCGACCTCGTACGCCGTGCCCTTGTAGCTGCCCTTCGCCCCGCCGAGGGCGCTGGCCATGTTCCTCGCTGCGCTCGGCTTCTCTGCGACCACGATCGCGACCATGTCGACTCCTTCTCGTCTTCGACTCATAAACCAATACGAGTCTACTCAAAATGGCCAGTCGAATGGGAGTCAATAGGGCCTGCAAAGGGATTCGAATGAGACGATGGGTGCATGAGGAAAGCCGCCGCCGGCACCCGTCTCGACCAGTCGCTGCCCTTCGCTGCGTCCTCCTGGGCGACCAGCGAGGCGTCTCGGCGGACCATGCTCGGGAACCGGTCGAAGGACACCGCCCCCGAACTCGCGCTGCGCCGCGAGCTGCGCGCGCTCGGCCTGACCGGCTACCGGCTGGGGTGGCGGGTCCCCGGCGCGCCGCGGCGCTCGATCGACGTCGCCTTCGTCGAGCGGAGGACGGCCGTCATGGTCGACGGGTGCTTCTGGCACGGCTGCCCCGAGCACGGCTCGGCCCCCAGCGGCGAGTTCCCAGCGCCGATCTAAAGACCCATGCTGCATGACCTGGTTGCGAACTGCGACAAGACGAAGAAGACCCCGAGGAGCTGGAGCCCTCGGGGTCTTCTTCGTTCGGGGGCTATGCGCGCAGCTCCTTCATGGCGACGCCCGGCCGGGAGCCCAGCACCGCCATCACCGCGAAGAGCACGTGCACGTCGACGCGTTGGCCCTTCTTCGGGTTCTCCAGCTCCTTGAGCCGGATCGGCTGCACGCCGGCGGCCTTCGCCACCTGCGCGTGGGTCGCCTTGCCCCGCCGCTTGACCAGGAAATCGGCGAGGTCCTCTGGCGACCCGAGCATGCGGAACGTCTCTGGGGTGCCCATCCTCGTGTGCCCGATGTGGATGTGGCCGGCGGCGCAGGTGTACCAGCTCGTCGAAGGGTCCTCGCGGAGCCGGTCGGGGATCTCACCCTCGCTGCGGTAGACCCGCTTGAACGCCTTCTTGCCGTCGCGCACCGTCGTACATTCGCGCGGCGCATCCTCAGGCCTCGTCGCCGGATTGGCGATGCCCGCGCACTTCGGCGAGCAGTACAGCCCGAACAGCACCGGGTCGTTCACCGTCTTGCCGAGGCTTCCCCGGCAGGCCTTGCAGCGCTGCCGCTTGGGGAAGAGCGTCTCAGCCATCACATCCACCCCTTGACCGGGGCCTTGGGCATGCCCCAGCCCCCACCCCAGTTCCACACCGCATCCCACAAGGGACGACCAGTCGTCTCCGCCTGCCACCAGAGCACCGCGACGACGATCAGCATCAGGACGAGTTGAATCGACCATTTGATCAGCACCATCCGAACACGTCGCTGCTCTGTAGTCTCTGCCTGCTTCTCCACCTCAGTCATCGGATCGGCCTCCCATCCCGTTCGCGTTCGAGCCTCGTCTGCTTCCTGGTCGCCTCGCGCGCCTTGTCCCGGAGATAGATCGCCTCCTTGTGCGTGATCGGCGCGTCGTGGAGATTGTGCGAGCCGCGGAGGAAGTTCTCCGTGCGGTCGGCGATGGAGTAGGCCAGCGCCTGCTCGATCACAGCGCTGGTCTGGCGCACCTCGCCCAGCTCCTCGCGCAGCCTGCGCAGCAGGGCGTCCCGCTCGCGATCGGCAGCCTCGATGCTGATCAGCCGGGCCACCGCGCTGCCCAGCAGCGGGTCGCGGGAACGGAACAGCTCGACGGCGCGCTCGGTGGCCGGGTCGGCTTCGAGGTGCAGGTCGAGCTGCGCCAGCAGGAACGCCGTCACCAGCGTCCCCTGGCTCAGCCGCTGACTGAACTCGCGGGCGGCGCTGTCGCTCACGCCCAGCTCCCGGACGGCGGCTGCGCGCAGCTGCTCCCGCAGCGCGCTCATGATGCTCTCGGGCAGCGCCTTGATGTGCGGCTGGCTCTGCACGCCGGCGAGCCGGAAGCCCGACTGGGGGAGCGCAGCAGTCTCGGCCGTGCCGCCCGAGCCCCCCTTCGACGCCGCGCTCTGCACGGCGTCCTGGTGGTCGGTCAGCTGGAGCGAGCCAGGCGTGACGTGCTCGGGCTCGTCCGGTGCCACGACAGCGACGTGGGCGGCGTCCTCGACTTCCGGCTGCGACCCGGGAGCCGGCACGGCATCGACCACGGCTCCCGCCGGCGCACTGCCCGGGATCGCCCCGGCGGTGCTTCCCTGCCCGCCGGCCCGCTCGGAGTCGCCGGCGTGGGGCTCGTGGTCCGGCTCCAGGACCAGGCTGTCCTCGTCGGCGTCCTCGTCGAGATCGGACTGCGGGCCCTCGGCCTCGGGCTGAGGATCGACGTCGTCGGCCTCGTCGAGATGCTCCTCCGGCTCGGGTGCTGCCGCCTCGGGCTCCGGCTGCGCCGCCTGGGCCTGGACGTGCTTCAGCTCCTCGCTCCCGCCGCGCCGGTAGGCGTCGAGGAAGGACGTGTCCACCTTCATCGCATCGTCGGTGGACGTGGTCGCCTCCAGCATCTCCGCGAAGTCCCGGCTCACGACAGCTCGCCGTCCTCGGCAGCAATCATCATATTCGTCATCCCCTTGAGCTCCTTCACAAAATTGGTCACCTGCTGCTCGATCTGTTTCAAATCGCTCACCCGCAGCAGTGGATAGCCATTGGCTGCCGCCCAAGCATTCTTGATCTCATCGCGGCGCTGGAGATCCAACAGATTCGACTCAGCTTCTTCCTGAGTCATCGACTGACACCATCGCACGGGCTCAAAATGCTGGATTCCGTCGAACTCAATCAGACCTTTGAGATCCGTCAGATGAAAGTCGAAGGGGAGGGGGTTGACACTGCGGCAGGTCGGATCGCTCCACTCGGCCACGAAGTTCACTTCTAAGCCCTCCAATACACATGCCACGAGATATTCACCCCTGGAAACAGTGCATCGAGGACACCCGCAACCCCCGCCCACGTGCTCACGCGGCGTCTGATCGAAAGTGCCATGCACAGAACAAATGATCGTCACCGGCGCGTCAATGCGCTGGTATTCGGCCTGTGAATAATCGTATCGATTGCCGTGCACAGCCTTTGCGCGCTCGATCCACTCAAATGTCGTGATGCCCTTACCTGCACATCTCGGACACCCCTGTTTCTGGTGCACGTGGTTCGTGGGGGCCTGCTCAAAGTTGCCGTGAACAAAGCATCGAATCACAACATCAGTCCAGCTGTTCACATACACGACTGAGTCATAGCCGAACTTGTCACCGTGCACAGCACGAGCCTGCGCAACCCATTCCTCGGTCGTCGGGGAATAGAGACCCACACAATCGCTGCAACCCTGACCGAGGCTCACATGATTGGATGGGTACTGCTCGAAGGCACCATGCTCTGGGCAGACAATCAGGACCTTCGTCTTGGCATCCACATAGACAACCTGTGAGTAGTCATACCTGTCCCCGTGGACTGCGCGCGCCTTCTCAATCCACCCCGCCGTCGTGAAGCGGCGCTTGCCGCTGCAGTCCAAGCATCCGGACTTCTGGCCGACATGGTTGCCGGGCGTCTGCCAAAACGAGCCGTGAATGCCACAGATGATCTCGACATCGCTGTGCCTGCCCATATACCGTGCCCGCGAGTAGTCATACCGATCACCGTGGACATCTATCGCTCGAGCGACAAACTCCGCGGTCGTAATGCCTCGACCTGCGCATGGCGGACATCCGCCGGCGGCCCTGACGTGAACCGTCGGAAGTACATCGAAGAATCCGTGATCCGGGCACCTCACGCTGACCGTCGTCCGACTGTCGACGTAGTCGACCCGCTCATAACCAAACCTGTCGCCATGAATGACGCGAGCCTTCTCGATCCACCCCGAAGTGTTGACGCGATCTGCCTGCACGCACTCCCCGCAGCGCCCGCCTCGACCCAGCTGTCCATTGACGTGATAGTGCGGTCGCTGCTCGAAGGGCCCACGCTCAGGGCAGACGATCGTCACTTCCGTATAGCTGTTGACGTACTCGACCGACGAGTAGTCATAAGTCTCGCCGTGCTTCTGCTTCGCCTTCGCAATGAATGCAGCAGTGGTCATGGGCTTCGGTCCACGACGGCCCATCAGAGCTCACCGTCTTCCGCATCCAAGAGATAGGAATCACCCCTAGTCAAGCCCAGCAAGCTGTCGAACCCCATGGTGACGACGCGTTCGAGGTTCGCCGAGTTCTTTGCGAGCGCCGCGATCTGGTCGACGAGCTCGTTGAGCCGCGCGATCTCCAGGGTCGGCAGGTCGTAGTCCAAATTCTCGCGGCGGATCTTCTCGATCACCGCCTCGGCCACGTACTCGTTCACCGAGGAGAAGCCGCGCTTGTCGGCCCAGTACTCCGCGCGCTGCTTGTCGTCCGAGCTCAGTCGGACGAACATGCCCTGGCGGCCACCGCCGCCGCTCTGCGTCGCGCCTGGCGGCTTCCCCTTCGCGCCGCGCACAGGCTGCTTCGCCTTCTCCAACTCCTGGGTGACGGTCATGCGCGGCCTCTCCTCGTCCTATTCGACTGGTCTATTAAGCCATCTTATCGATGTGACTCGATAAGTCACCTGCGTTCTTTGCGTTTCGGCTCGAATACCAGTAGAGTTGCAACCGCGCCCAGTCGGTCCCCCCTCTGGCGGCGCATCGCCGCAGCGGGTGGCCCTGCTCGACTCCCCCCTCGGGCGGGGCCACCTGCTGCGGACCGCATTCGACTTCGTGGGGCGGCGAGAGAAGAGAGGACCCGGTGCGATGTCGCACCGGGTCCTCTCTCGTTGTGCGCCCACGCCGGAGACGCAGCAGCACTGGCCTGCCGACTGAGCGGCCCCGCCCGAAGGAGCGACCGTGAGATGCCGACTGTTCACCCACTGGTCCGTCGGTCTGGACTCGTGGGTCGACGCCACCGGATACGAACCGGACCGCGCGCCATGGGAGTTCACCGCGTACCTGTCGTGCGCGTGGGAGTCCATCCCGGGCGTCGAGGAGTGCGAGGTGTGGTTCCACACCGTGAGCACAGCACCGGCCCGGATCGTCGACGGCCGGATCGTGGCCCGGGTGCACTGGAGCGTGGACGTCCCCGCCGAGGCATGGCGGGCGTGGCGAGCTGAGTACGACCGCGGCCGGCCCGTCCTCCCCGGGGTCCGGCGAGACGCACTGCGGTACCTCGCCGGCGAGCTGTACGTGTCCGGCTCGATCGCTCCGACGGACGCCGTCATGACCGTGACCCGGGCCCGCGAGGGCCGCAGGCCTGCCTGGCGGACCGTCGCAGACCCGATCCGCGTGTACCGACCCGAGGGTCGCATTCCCGCTGGCGGCCGGTGACCCCGGTTCCGCTCAGGAGCCGGGCGTCGGCGTCGCGTTCGTCGTGCAGTCGATGAGCCCCTGGAGGAACCTCGGCGACTGCCAAATCGCCTTGTCCTTGTCGCTGGGCAGGTGCTCGACGATCGAGCCGGTGCCGAGGGGCGCGCCGCCGGCGAAGAAGTGCAGAGCCTCCTGGCTGAACCCGGCGTCGAACACCAGGGTCGACGCGCACTGGCCGGCCGCCGCGTAGGTCTTCTTCTGGCCCTCGTCCCGTGCGTAGGAGGAGAGCATCGAGACCAGGCCCTTGGTGAGCTCGATGGACGAGTTGACCGGCTGGTCCGCCCGGACCGGGTAGATCGGCTTCGCGTCCGGCTTGCCCACCACGGGATTCGCGGCTGCCTTCGGCGGCGCGTAGTTCTGCGCCTTGGCGCTGCCGCCGTCGGGAAGCACGGCCTTGTCGACACACGCGTCGATGTCCTCCCGCAGCGACCGCGAGGCCAGGATCGCGGCGTCGTCCTTGCTCTCCTTGTCCAGGCCGCCAATGACTGCGCCTGTGTCGTCGCCAGCGGCCTTGACGATGTAGGACAGGGCCGCCTCTGACATCCCCGCCTTCCGCACTGCGCTGGCCAGGCAGGCCCCGCTGCCCTTGCCGGAGCCGCCGCTGCCCTGGAAGACGAGCTTGTCCAGCGCCTCGTCGAGGGCCTTGTCGGTGACATTGGCGGTGCTCGCGGTGGGGCTCGGCGCGGGCTTCGCCTCCTGGGCTGCGCCGCCGTCGCCGGTGGAGCATCCGGCGAGCACGATCCCCATTGCCACGGCCAGCGCTGCGGCCGGAAGCCCGGCCTCCTTCGTCCTCCAGGTCTTCATCGCTTCCCGCCTCACCTCTTCTGTCGCCGTCCAGTCCGATTGGATCGATTGGTCTTCGAGGACATGTTATCCAAACGCCCTTGAATGGCAGTAGGTGTTGAGTCAGAATCCTGTCGGATAGAGAGTGCAGAGGGCGCGCCGAGCGGGGCTCGGGCGCGCAGGGTGCCTGCGGGTCTGTTTGGCGCTGGGGGATCAACGGAGTTGATCCGGAGGGCTCCGTGGCACGTCATGTGCGTGTCGGCTGCGGGTGGCCCCCTGCCGGGAGGTGCTCGTCGGTTTCTCATCTCATCCCACGAAGGACCGCTCGCCATGACTGCTCTTGCTCCTGCCCCGGCCACCGCCGACGCCGACCTGGTGACGCTCACGCTGCACGTGAGCGATGACCTGAAGACCTGGAACCCGATCGACTTCGACGGCGAGAGACCGGCCTATGTCGACAAGGCCGCCGCCTGGTTCAAGGAACGCCCGTACCTCGCAGTCGAGTTGAACGACTCGACCTGCTACCTCCAGTTCCCCAGAACCTTCAACGAGATGCTCGCGTCCGTCGCCCGCGACCGGCAGCTCGTGCAGGTGTAGACGCTCTGACGCGCATCCGGCTTTCAGAACGAGAGGACCGACCATGACTTTGCCTGCTGTGCAGGTCCCTGCGCCCATGAAGCCCGGGCCGGTCGTCTACACCGACCAGCAGCTCCTGCATGTGCTCATCCACCTGGCGCAGGGAGAGAACACCCTGGGGCGTCGCACCTTCGAGCAGCGCAGCAGGGGCACCTATCCATCAGCTCCGCTCTACGAGCGCCGCTTCGGCAGCTGGAACCGTGCGGTGGAGCTCGCGGGTCTCGCCGTGATCGAACAGCCCCAGCAGCTCCAGACTGCGACGACGAAGTGGACCCAGGAGCAGCTCATTGCTGCGATCCGGCAGTGCCTGCGGGAGACGGGATCCACGACGCTAGCGGCCTACGAGGCCTGGCGCACGGATCCGGCGGACCTGAAGGGTGATGTCCCGCCAGCCGCCACCATCCGCTTCCGGATGGGCAGTTGGTCGCGGGCCGCAGAGCTGGCTCGCGGCTGAGATACATCGACATCTGCGACACCGTTCGGTCCCCGAATGGGGCGCTGAACCACAAGGATCTGGAAAAGGGAACTGTTATGTCAACCGAAAAGCGGCCTCTCACAGGTCTCCGCGTACGAGTCCATGTGAAGGGTGAAACCGTGTATGGGCTCGCCAGGGTCCGCTACAGCGACGGTCACGAGCTCGCTGGCCATTACGAGGTGGAGCGTGTCTCGGCTCCCCCGATTCTGGTTCCGTTCGGGGATGCCGAACCGGGACCGGACGCCGATCAGATTCCGCCTGGAGTGGAACTTCCGGATCGTCGTGTGGCCTATCGCCCGCTGTTTGCTGAGCCGGGAGTCAAGGAGACATCCGCCAGAGTCTCTGGCGCAAACGTTGTCTTCCCCGGAAACATGGAAAGCCTCCGGCAACTGATGGCGCTTGTCCAATCGGGCTGGACCGTGCACTGGACCAGTCACGAGGCCAACGAGTTCCGGGGGCAACTGAGTGTTGCCGAAGTCAGTGCATCCGAAGTGAGGGTGAATCCGACCAAGGGAGCGCCGAGCCGGTACACATGGCCGCTGGAAGGTGACGATTTCACCATCGAGGGTACTGCCATCACCAAGTACAAGGCTGACCATGCGTACACCGGCGGTCGAGCGTCCACACTGACGCTGCGGTTCGAAGCACCGCGCTAACCAACAGTCCTGGAGAGACATCAAGGTCTCCTAGTCCGGTGCGAGTCCGGCTAGGGAACTCAATCCCTCGATTTCCGGGGGCGATTGAAAAGGGGAGGAACATGTCTGAGGAAGTTCTCGAAGAGCGGGGCAGGCAGCGGCTTGGCTCCCTGCACGACGAGCCTCCGTACCACGACAATCCGGCTGGCGTGCCGGAGCCTGAACCGAGTACGGCTCAGGTGTGCTGGACCGAGAAGACCTCAAAGGGGAACCTTGTGTCCGAACGCGACATCATCGACGTCCGCAAGCTTCCGCCCTACTACAAGGCCGACCTCAACCATCTGCTGCCGGTGGAGCAGTCGTTGCACGGTCGCCATGAACTGATCATCGGCGGCATCACCCGGTACCGCGCAGGCATTGAGTACTACGCACCGATTGCCCCCGCCGAAGACGGAAGGCTCCGGGGCGGCACACTCACCCTGAGCGAGGCGCAGGCCCGCGATATCTATGCTCAGCTCGGCGAGCTGTTCAAGCGTTGGGACCTGGAGAACGAACGTGAGGCCGAATGGTCGAGCCGCACACACTTCAGTGCCTGGATGACCTACGGCACCGGCCACCTCTCTCAGCCACACATGGATGTTTCGGTATGGCAGGACAAGCTGACCGGCGAGCACCCGGGGGACGAGCGGGCATGGTCGCCCGACCATGACACGCCTGCTGCGTTCAGCGAGCGCACCACGATCGCCGCCAAAGGCGGAGACCCCGAGGACGGCAGGCGCGAGGCTGAGCTGCTTCTGAGCGATGCCGGGTGGCGAGTGATCGGCGAATGGCGAGACGCCGACGACATGGCGCTGATCGTTAGCGTCGCCCGCACAAAGGACTGAATCGCCACTTCTCGGAGCTCGCAGCCTCTCTCCCGATCCGGTCGGGCATCCAAGCCATAGCAGGGCGACCGGCCTGCTCGGTGGGGCGCATCCGCCGCGCCTCCAGCGGCTGCACCCAGGAGGCGGCGCCGCCCCAGCCGATGCCGACCAGAACGTTGTAGTGCCAGCCGGGCAGGAAAATGCCAGCCCCTTGGTGCGGACCTTCTGCAACGCCGAGAACCAGCGACTACGGACACGCTGTGTCACCACCCGCGGAGCCCGCGGACACCTCCGCACCGCTCAACTTTGAAGACCCCTCTTTTCGCGCTGTGCGCTGTCCAGTCCTGCGCAAATCCCACTACGACCGAGCCGAGGACCCCATGCCCTTCATCGCCGCACCGATCGCTGACCTCCTCCTGACCGACGCCGCGTCGGCCGAGATGGCCCGTACAGCCACCGCACCTGAACTGCTCGGCGTCGCCGCGCAGCCGCCCGAGTTGGAGTGGTGCCCCTTCTGCTCCTACGACGAGACAGGCGAGCCGGGCCTGCCCCGCGACATCGTCAAATGCACCGTCGAGCGCGCCCTGCCGCCCGAGGGCTGGGACCCGCGCTGGGGCCAGGGCCCGCTGTACGACGTCACCCACCTCTCCTGCGGCCACGCCCTCGCCGAGCCCTGCTGAGCGGGCGGCCCCGCGCTCCACTCACCGAAGGGACCACCCCCATGTACCCGTTGACGCCGCTGCAGAGCCTGGCGCTCCTGTTCGTCGTGCTGGCCATCGTGGCCTGCATCCTCTGGATCGTCCGCGAGATCCGCGCCCAGACCCCGACGCCGGCCCCCGCCGCGCAGCGCCCGGAGGCCGACGCGCCCAAGCCCGTCGCGCGCATCGCGGTCCGCCGGCCGGAGGAGCCCTACGACCACGAAAAGCACGGCCTGTAGAGGTCCGCCAGAGACGAGAACGGAGCATCCGATGAGCACCAAGCTGTACGACGGGCTGCGGCTGACAGCGCACGCGCCCGACCTCTTCGACCTCACCCGCATGGTCTCCCAGCGCATGCACGAGGTCTTCCGCGAGCTGGCCGTGCCCATCATCGCCAAGAACGTCGCCCGCGTCGTCGACGACGCCGAGGTGCGCGAACGCGACATGGGCGGGCCCCTGCACGACTACCTCGTCTACCGGGCCCGGAGGCTCTGGCTCGACGAGCAGGCCGGGCTTGACGACCGGACGACGTTCCACGACCCGCTGCGCTTCAGCATCGTCTTCGGCCAAGTCGACGACGAGCGGGGAGCGCGCAGGCTGGCGTACCCCTTCGCCGGGAGACACCAGTACACCGAGGCCCTGATGGCCCTCGAAGCCGACGGGCGGCCCCTCTTCGTCGACTACCACTACCAGGACCAGGCCGACCGGCCGGAGGAGATCCAGAAGAGCGAGTGGAAGCGCCGGCGCGAGGACTGGGACCTCCTGCTCGACGCCGAGGACCCCGAGACCGACGGCACCTTCGGGCACCTGCCCGGCTGGCAGCTCCCAGGAAGCATCGAAGGCGTCTTCGACGCGGTGCTGCTCGGATACAGGGACGCCGCCATCGATCTGAACGCGCATTGCACCGTCGAGCGCCGCATGCGCCGGGCACTGATCCAAGCAGTGGCCCTCGATCTGGACCTCGGTCCGGCCGACGACTTCAACCGAGTACTGACCCGCAACCGACGCATCGAGCGCGCGGTCGAGCTCTACCTCGGCACCGCCGAGGGCGAGACCAGGCTGCGACCCGTGCCGCTGCCGGACGCCCATGAGCTCGACATCACGATCAGGGAGCTGCCGCCTGTCTACGAGCCCGACCCTGAGGCCATTGCCCGGATCGGCGAGCTCTATCGCGAGCAGGCTCTGGCAAGTGATTGATCTGGATCGACGGAGTCGATCCAGAAGCAGTTCTGCTGAGGCATCTGCACCCCCAACGTCGATGGACGCGATCGCTTCGTGGGTTCGAATCCCACCGCTGTGCTGGAGCCCATGAGGCCGGCTATGCGAGAGCGGAGGCGTCAGCTGATCGCGCCCGTGGGCGTCTTCTTTCCACCCCTTGACCACCCCCGGGCCGCCGTGTGAGCGGATCGGGCCCCGTGCACGCGCCCGCCCATGGGCACTGCGCGTCGCCAGAGGCCTGGCACATGCCACGGCTGCCCGGGGGCCACCACGCACACCATGAGAAGAGCGAGGCCACGATGCCCACTACGACCACCACGAAGGACGACGTCGTCGTCGACTTCGGTTCGATCGAGCTCTCCGGGACGCTCCTCCACGACGACCAGCGCCGCTTGCTGATGCTGGAGACCGACGAGGGCCCCGAGCCCATCTCGGTGAACCTGCAGAGCCACGGCATCACGCCGGAGCCGGGGAACGTGTTCATCAAGGACTGGTCCGAGCACTCGGGCCTGACGGCTCGCCTGGCACAGGCGGGTCTGGTGAGCGCGTGCACGCGCTCACCGTCGGGCCCTTCGGCTCCACGGCCTACGAGGTCCAGGTGACGCTGTGAGCGTCGGGATCCTCGTCGCGGTCGGGTCTGGTGCTGGTGCTCTTCTGGCTCGCCCTGGCGGTCGTCCGCCGGGGCAGGATCGCCGATCTCGAAAACTCCTACCGGCGGGCCTGCGAGACGGGCGACACCGCCCGAGCGGACCAGGCCGAGGCCGAGCTGCGGGACGTCCGGGCATCACGCCGGGGGTCTGGTCGGGGGAGTGGCCGGTGAGTCGGCGAAGAGCGCGAGTCTGATCGGCGAAGCCGATTCGGGACTCGGAATGACAAAGGCATTCGATCAGCGGAGCTGATTCGGAAGAAGCACTGGAGAAGGACATCATCTGATCAGCGAGGCTGATCCGGATGGTGGAACGACAGACAACTGAGCATCTCAACAACCCACCCCACTGCGCGCGGACGACGACGTCGATCCGGGCGCTGCGCTGTATTCAAGGAGAATCCACCATGTCGAACCCGAACAGCACCGCATCCGTCATCGGCCGCCTGGCGAACGACCCGAAGGTCTTCGAGAACAAGGACGGCTCCAAGAAGGTCATGCTCACGGCCTTCGTCGACCGCGGCTACACCGACCGCCAGGGCAACCGCATCTCCGACGCCCTGCCCTTCGAGGCCTTCGTCCGCGCCGAGACGCAGGGCACCGGGCCGTTCGCCCACGTGCACAAGGGCGACCTGGTGGCCCTCAGCTACGAGCCCCGCCTGAACCGCTACACCAAGAACGGTTCCGAGGTCTTCGAGGTCAAGCTCGAGATCCAGAACATCTCCTTCCTGGAGTCCCGCGCCACCACCCGGGCCCGCCTGGCCGAGCGCGTCACCAAGGCCGAGGCCCAGAACCAGAACCTGCAGGCCCAGGCTCCCGCCCCGGTCGCCGCTGCTGCTCCCGTCGCGGTCGCGCACGCCAGCGCCGTGGACGAGCAGCTGCCGTTCGGCTGAGCCCAGCCGCCACGAGCCACAACTGAATACCGAGAACCGAATAGAGAGATCCCCGGTGATGGAGCCTGCCCCGCTCCGTCGCCGGGGATCTTCTTTTCCTCTCCGCCTCATGTCATCAAGGGGTGGATCAGCGCAGCTGATCCGGATCTGACGATGAACAACATCCTTGTCACGTCTGGAGGTCAGCCATGAGCGCCGTAGCCATCCTGCAGGAGACCCTGCCGTTCGACTTCGAGGCCGGCACCTCGCTCTACACCGAGGAGGACCGCGTGGCCGACCGGGAGCTGTGCAAGGCGTACTTCTTCGGCTGGACCGACGCGTTCGGCACCGATCGTCCGGCCCACCGGTCGATCACCTTCGAGGAATTCCAGGCGGCTGCCGAGCGACTGGCCCAATGACGCCGGCCGACCCTCCGCGCCACCATCCCTTGAACCACCACAGACTTCTGCACGGAGCGGTTCGAATCCGCAGCACGCCGGTTGATCACCGGTGCGCGCCAGTTGGCACACCGCGCAGACCGACCGCGGAAGAGGTTCGATTCCTCCAGCGATGCGGCTGATCCCCGCATCGCGACCCTGGAGATCTCCGCGGCTCCGGCTTCCCCAGCACCCCGGTGCGCGCTCTGCCGTCAGGCACAGCTGCGCCGGGGTGCTTCGTTTTCTCTCGTCCCTCGTGGCTCGCCTCGCTCGTCCCGTGAAGGCAGTGAGCACAGGGGATCAGCGGAGCTGATCCGGATCTGGCGTCGAAGAACATCCTCGTCACGTCAGGAGATACGCCATGAACTGCCCGAACTGCGCCGTCGACATGGAGTCGAGCGCCTGCGGCGTCCGCGCCGGCAAGAAGGCCAAGAAGGTCACGCACACGTGCTCCGAGTGCGGCTACAGCGAGACGCGCTGAACAGCGGCTTCCTCCTCCGTCTTCCCCTCCCTTCACCTCCACCGCAATCTCCAAGGAGACCACGCCGATGAACACGCTCCTGGCCATGCCCGGCCTGCCCATCCTCCTGATCGTCTTCGCCGCTGCCCTCGCGACGATCGGGCTCGCCCTCCTCCTGCCGGACCTGATCGGACGGAGGCCGAAGGCCAAGGGCCACGGCAGCAGGCCCGGCCAGCGCGTCCGGCCCGCCGTCGGCGGCTACGTCCTCCTCGCCGAGCCCAGCGCCTACCTCGAGCACGAGTTCGGCGCGGTCCCCGGCAGCATCGGCATCGTCGTCCGGCATTCCCTGAACGGCATCGACGACACCGGGGTGTTCGTCCACTGGCTGACGAAGCCGGGCGACCTCGTGCGCCAGCAGGACCTCGCCGCTCTGGAGGCCGCGCGCATCCACGGCGTGCGCTGCGAGCTCGACGAGCTCGCCGTCTTCGACCCCGCGCCGCAAGCAGCGCAGCCCCAGCACCACCCACTGACCCAGGAGCACTGACCACCATGAGCTTCCTCAGCAGCATCGGCTTCATCGAGACCGCAGAGCAGGAGCAGGCGCGGCTTGCCCAGGCCCCCGAAGGCTCGACCAACCACTACCTGTCCACCCTGCCCGTGACCATCCAAGGCTGGCCCAAGGACCTGGTCGTCGAGCTGCCCTGGCAGCAGCCGCGCACCGATCGGTCGTACCGCGTCGTCGTGGTGCCGATCGAGTTCCGCAAGGATCTCCTGCCCGAGGGCGTCGAGGAAGAGCCGCTGCCGCGCAAGCGCCACTCCGGCTCCTGGACCTGCGCTGTCGTGTACTCCAACCACCCGAGCTACCCGGTCGGCGGCTACCGCATCGTCGTCCCGTCCGCCGAGCTGGCCCGCGGCCGGAGGATCGACCTCGCCGGGGTACCGGCCCAGGCCTGACCCCACGAGCGCAACGCATCCGCACCATCAGCCCCCGCAGGGATCGCCGTGCGGGGCTCCTCGTTCTCGCCCCCACTCGACTGAAGCAGAAAGCAGACGCCATGTCCCGCACCAGAACCTCTCCCGTCCTCCTCGTCCTCGTGGCGCTGCGCTCTGTTCCCTGACCCCACGCCCCTCAACACCACCCAGCAGAAAGCGAGTTCCGCTATCTCCACCGTCAGTGAAGAGCAGAAGATCGACGCCGTCCACCGGCTGGGCGTGATGTCCGAGCGGCACCCCGAGCTGAAGCGCCGCGTGGCGGACGCCCGGCTCGAGCTCGCTGCCGCCATTCTCGCCATGGACGCCGTGGAGGAACGCATCCAGGCCGGAGAGAAGATCCACTCCCTCCAGGAGCAAGCAGCCGTCGAATTGGCGAAGAACGCATATGCCCAGACTCTGGCGGACCTCCTGCGGGGCGAGTACTGAGCCGCACGCGCTCGTCCCCGCAACCACCACCGAACCACCCATAGGAGGCTCCGTCATGCCCGATGCACCCGAATACACGCCCCGCAGCATCTACACGCTGAAACCGCACGCTGATCTTGTGACCGCCGAGAACGGACACATTCCGATCGAGGCCATCGCCGAGCGCGTCTACGGCAAGCCGTACAGCTCGCTGCGCGGATGCCAGCGGGACGACGAGCACATCGGCAATGACAGCGTGAAGCTCTACGAGCTCACCTCCGACGGGGACTACCTGCAGGCACTCGGCGACCTCGACGGCGCCGAGATCTACCTGGGCTGGGACTCCCGCACCGGCGAGAGTGCCTTCAAGACCGGCATGACGGAGCTGGACTACTGGCTGAGCATCCGCGTCGCCGACGAAAACACAACAGCCACCGTCGAGGCGAACCCGCCGGCGACGCAAGACCTTGAGAACGCCGTGTTCGAGGACCGGTTCTTCGCCGATCGCGCCTTCTCGCCGTCGCTGCGGCTGGTCCTGACCGATCTGATCCGCCGCGGCGAACTGCCGCGCGGCGACTACCTGTTCCGGCACTGGTGGTGATCGAAGCGGAATGAAGGTTGGAACCATCGCTCAGTCTCAGACATCCGTCTTCGACGTCGCCGAGTACATCCTGCAGAAGCACGCCGCGGCAGAGCCCGACCGGCCGGCGATGACCGCGATGAAGCTCCAGAAGCTCGTCTACTACTGCCAGGCCTGGCACTTCGCCTGGGAGGGCAGAGCCCTCTTCCCGGAAGCGATCCAGGCCTGGGCCTCCGGGCCCGTCTGCCCTGAGCTCTACGAGCTGCACCAGGGCCACTTCGAGATCGAGGCCGGCTTCTTAGCCAAACGGCTGCGCGTACGCAGCGACCTCGGAACCGCCTGAGCACCAGCAGAAAGAGAGAGCCCACCACCATGTACAACATCCCCTTACGCAGGCGCTCGCTCCTTCGCGGCTGGGCGATCGCGATCGCGGCCATCGCCGCCCTGGTCGCGAGCCTGGTCATCTGGGGCAACCAGATGAGGAGCCAAGAGGCTCAGGACCGCGCTGCCATGGCCAACACGAAGATCGTCTACGTTGCGGACCCCGTGCAGAAGCTCGTCAAGCGCACCGACGGCAGCTACTACAGGGCCACGACCGCCTCGGAGTATTCGTCCGACATCAGCTACGACTACACGACGGTCCAGGACCAGGACGTCGTCGTGCCCGGCACGGTGACCACCCAGGAGCAGAGGCCGACGGGCTTCCTCTGGTACCAGAAGACCTTCGCCAACGACATCACGGTCCGGATCATCGATCCGCACGAGGCGGACCGGACGCCGCGGCTGGAGAGGCTGCGCTGCACGGTCGAGCCCGTCGATGCGTCGAAGCCGAGCTACACCGGCGACCCGCACGACAGGAGTCGGCTGAAGATCGGGCCCGACCAGGAAGGCACGGACGCAGGAAGTCAGCAGTTGTGCCAGGACCGGATCACGATCCTCGTGCCGGACGGCAGCATCCAGCCGTAGCCGACTGGGGCTCACCTCTGGGCGTCGGCAGGTGAATTCCGCGGAGCCCCCGTCGGCTGAGCATCATGCTCGCCGGGCGGGGGTCTCTCTTTTTCTGCCTGATCAGCGGAGCTGATCCGGTCTGGCCTTCAGGGCATGAGGACCCGTGCACGGCGCGCGACAAGACGGCCCGCATCGCGGCGGTCGCCGAGCTGCACGACGGCAACGCCCCCGAGGCTCCGGGCCCGGCGGAGTACCGCAACGGCGCGGGCGGCACCCTCGGGCAGACGGAGGCCGCGCCGGTCGAGACGGAGGCCACCCAGGAGCAGGAGACGGCCGAGACCGCGCGCACGGAGGCCACGGCGGAGGCTGCGGCCGGTCGGGCCGCCCCACCCCAGAGGCACGGCCCCCGCGTGCCCGGCGTGCCCCTCAGCGGCGGGTGAGCCCCGAACGTCGTATGGCGATCAGCGCCGGTCTGGTCCCCGCCCCTCCGTACGGACCAGGGCACACCGCTCCTCTGATCCACCCGCGCCGCCCGGTAGGCCGGTTGCCCGGTCGAGCCTGGCCGCACGCACTCAGCCCCACCCACACCCCATCGATGTGAGAGGTACACCATGACTTCCTGGCCCCACGACCTGAGCAAGACCGCCTCCGCCGCCGCCGAGCGCACTGGCACGATCCTCAAGACCGCGCTGACCGCGCACGGCGTCACCTTCCGCGTGGTCAAGCCCTGGCGCTCCCTGCCCGGCGCCTCCCTTGTGACCACCGCCCCGGGCCAGCCGGACGTGTGGATCGACGCGCACTCCCACACCGACGGCCCCGCCGTGTCCGGCTACGACGTGCCACTGGCCGGACTGTTCGGCATCAGTGCTGTGATCACCGACGATTTCAACACCCGTCACGTGCACTGCGACTTCACCGAGACGCCCGCCGACATCACCGACCCGGCCGCCGCCGCCGCCGACGCCATGGCGGCAGACGTCGCCGCCCACCTGCACACCTATCCGTCCCTGACCGGCGCGCAGTGGGTCACCATCGCATCCAACCCGGCCAGCCGCACCGAGTACCGGGAAGCCGTCACCGTGCACGGCACATGGGCGCATGCCTCCTCACTCACCGGCTACACCACCGGCCCCAGCCTGGACACCGACCGCGTGTGGGACGCCTACCAGCGGCGCGTGGCCGACCTCACCGCTGGGACCCGCTGAACCCGCGACCGGCCGCCCCTTCCACTGGCGGCCGGTCCCCGCCGCGCGACCGACCGGCGTGCGGCCCAACCCCCGAGAGGACCACCGCAGATGAGCACCACCGCCGAGACCCGCACCTGTCTGCACTGCGCTCGCGAAATCGAGTACAACGAGGCCGACGGACAAGGCGCCTGGTACGACTTGTCCAACCGGACCGGGTGCGTGGACGGTGAGCAGCCGCACGCCCCGGAGCCGCTGTGCGGCTCCTGCCAGGACTACGGCCTGATCGAAATCCGCCACGCGTCCACGGACGGCCTGATCGGGCACCGGCCGTGCGACGACCCCGCGTGCACCGACCGGCGCGAAAAGGCCGCAGCGCGGGCGGCCGAGAAGCACACCGGCGAAATGGTGATTGGGTCCGAGGAGTTCGGCCCGCAGGTGTGCACGGAATGCGGCTGGGGTGGCTACACGCCCGTACCCGGCCTGTTCAGCCACGGGCAGCCGGTCTACGTGTGCACGGCGCGCGGCTGCGGCTACAAGGCCGGACACGACGCTTTCACCCTGGAGGACGGCGAGCGCCTGGCCGTGCACGACGACGGCCGCCTGTACGTCGTCCGTCCCTACGACGGCCCCCCGTTCTAAGACCCACAGCCCCCAACCGGATCACGACCGGCGCCCCGAGCAAGACCGGGCGGGGACAGCGGACCCGCGCCGACCGGCGCAGGGTCCCCGAGCACGGCAGCAATCCCGGAAGGAAACCCCCAGCATGACCACGCAGGCTCGCAGCATCGTTCGGGAGATCGTCACCCGCTCGTACCGCCGGTACACCCCGACCAACAGCAGTGCGCCGGAGGGCACCGAGTACGGCGTAGAAGGCTGGCTGTTCGACCTGCCCGGCGAGACCCTCAACGGCCGCCGGTTCCCACAGGCCACGTATGCCGCCTACCAGGTGTCGGAACACGGGATGTTGTTCTGGCAGGTGCGTGAAGTCGGCGGAGAGCGGCGGCAGTACGGCAGCCACAGCACCACCCGTAAGGGCGCGCTCGCGCTCGCGGTCGGGCACGTGGCCACCCAGCGGGAGAAGGCCGCCGCCGCGCCCGAGTCGGCTGCGCCGGCAACTCGCGACCAGGACACCCGTGCGCGCGGCGCCGCGTCGCGCATGGCCGCCGAGGGTGGCGAGCGTTCCCAGCTGTCGGCCACCATGACCGAGCGGCTGGAGCGGATGCGTGCGGGCCAACTCGCCGCCCTGCCGACCGTCGCGGAAATCCGGATGGCGTACCCGCTCGCCGGCGGGGGCGCCACGCTGCGGCTGATGACCGCCGAAGGCAGCACGGCGGAACGCCACATGATCCCGCTCACGGAGCAGGGCGCGGCCGGTCGGGAGAACGACCCCGCCGGTATCTACCTGGACGCCATCACCGACGGCGCGAACACGGAAGGACTGTTGATCGCGGCCCGATGGCACCTGATGCGGCTCGGCTTCAACTACGCGCGCGGTGCGGCCTGGGCGCCGTACACCGGCAGCGCGAGCAGCGAGGCGCAGTGGAAGGAGTGGGCGCCGATGCTGCCCGAAGGGCACCGGTGGCCGCACACGGTGCGCGTCGCCATCACGGCGACGGCCGAACACCTCGCCTACATAGACCGTATGTACGGTCCCACGCCCGAACTGCCGGACCTTCCGGCCGGTGTGAGCGCGCACCCGTCCGGCCCGCGTTCCTGGCAGATCTGCTACGCCAACCGCCGGTTCTGGCAGCTCTCCCACCGGCCCCGGATGGGCGGCGACGTGTGGACCCTGTACGCCGACCCGGCCCGTACCAAGTCCCTCGCCAGGGCCGCGAGCCCCGGCGAACTCCTCGCCACCATCCCCGCCCGTGACGCCGAAGCGCAGGCTCGCGCGGCGGCCCGCAAGGGCTACTGAGACGGGATCCGACACGATGACAGTCGCGATCACCGCGGCGCGCGGCCGGTTGGTCAGGGGTCTGTGGTTTCGCGCTCGTCGAGATGAACCACTGGCACGGCCAGTTCTGGAGCGATTGCACCTGCCCTGCACACGCCACAGTCCTTGGGGCCAACGTGCTCGGCGAGCTGCTCATGGCCATCCGGTCCATGAACCGCTGAAGTAGCCACCCCGTTCCCCGCGCACACGACTCACTCGGAGACACCATGACCGACATCAACCGCGACATCCCCGCATCCCTCGTCGAGCTGGCTCAGCGAGCGCTCCGCAGCGGCTGCATCGACGAGGTCTTTCTCGGCTTCGAAAGTCTCGGGGCCGACTTCCCGGCACCCATCGGCTGGATCATGCACCTCAACCGCGTAGAGACCACTCTGGCCGCTCAGTCCGGGATCTCCAGCGTGGGCAACCATCTCGTGGTCACCTCCCAGATCGGCGGCGAGCCTAGGGCGTTCGCCGGCATCGACCGACCCACGATGGACGCCGAGGCGATCAACGCCTGGATCGACCTGCCGCGCCCGACCGACACCGGCGAGCCGATTGCCGACCTCGAAGACGCAGAGATGCTGATCACCGCCGTGCGCAATGGCTGGTCTTTCCAACGTGAGCTAAGGCGAGCAGACCACATGATCACGAGCCGTCACGTTCCGACCGAGATGCCGGACAGGATCCCGTTGTGGGCGAGCTATCAGCTCCACGCGCTGAACAACTTCTACAACGTCGAAGACGCGCCTTCGCATCGCTCCACAGGTGCGCCGGTCTCCCGGGAGATCTTCCTCCGCCGCGATGGCGTGCCCGGAAGCTCGTGGGTGTCGGCGGTGGTCGAGGGATCGCGGATCAGTCCCGAGAGCGCGATCACCGAGATCAGCGAGCACGCGCCCTGGTACGCCGACGTTGCGTACTTCGACGAGGACACCGAGACCTGGGCCGCCTGACCCATGTGCAGCTCATCACCGAGGAGATGGCCATGCTGTGAGAGGCCAACAGAGCTGGCCCGGGTGTCTCCGTGGCAAGACCATCAGCCCAGACAAGGGAGACCGTCATGTCGTTCCTCGAGAAGATCGGATTCATCGAGACCGCCGAGCAGGAGCGCGAGCGCCTGGCCCAGGCTCCCGAGGGCTCGATCAATCACCACCTGTCCGCCTTGCCTGTCAACATCTCAGAGTGGCCGCAGGACCTGCTCATACAACTGCCCTGGGAGCCGCCCCGCACCGATCAGAAGCGCGCGGTCGTCGTGGTGCCTTTCCAGTTCCACAGCGACTTGCGACCCGAGGGCGTCGAGGAGGAACCGTTGCCGCACAAGCTTCACTCCGGCTCCTGGGACTGCATCGTCGTCTCGTCCGACCACCCGAGCTACCCAGTCGGCGGCCACCACACAGTCGTCAGCGCTGCGGAGATCGTCCGAGGCACCAAGGTCGACCTCACGGCGGTCCTGGACGAGTCCTGACTAACCCGTCAACTCGCTGCACACCCGTGGCTGAATGGGCGGAGGGTCTGCGCCCTTCGAACCCAAGGGGCTCGTGCACGGAGGACGTTCACCTAACCGGCGCAACTAGCGCTCGACATCGACCAGATCAAAGTCTGCTTGACCACACGGAGCGCCCTGAAGGCGCGCCAGGAAGAGAGCACCATCGTGCTTCCCACCGACCGCGCCGTCTCCGGCGCGCAGTTCATCATCCTTGCAGGAGAGCGGTTGGACGCCGCCGTCGGCCAGGTGTCACGTGCCAGAGCCGCCGGCGACCCGACCGTCCTGCGCGCGGCCGAGATCCTCAAAGAGCAGCGCCTCCTCGACTACCGGCTCGCCACGCTCCCCGAGCGGCTAGCACCGATGCTTGAATCACTCATCGACGCGAGCAAGGCCGTCCCCCAGCGGGCGCGCTGAGCCGAGCCGTTCGCCGAGGGTTTTACCACCGCCGCAATCCAGGCGGGTGCCGTACGGGAATGTCCAGGAGACCATCGTCGACCGACGACAGATCCCCGTGATCCCAGGGCCCGGGCGGCAGCGCGTGGACCAGAACTTCGTGCGCCTGCCGAACGGCTTCTGGATCGACCTCGCCACCGGTTTCCAGGACAGCTCCGGTGCGGCGCACTTCGAGCGCACCTGAGCATAGACCGCGACCCACACAGGACCCCGTCGTCTGAGCTTCGTGCTCTGGCGACGGGGTTCTTCTTTTTCACAAGCAGATCGGCGAAGCCGATCTCGGGTGCCTCCCAGACGAGCACTGCCTACTGGCCGGTGCTGAGTCCTGCAGAGACGTCACAGTCCACGTACGTTCCACACACCGCGGGAGGCACCCATGTCCGAGAACAGCGAGCGCGTGCTGTTGCACGTCAAGATTCTCAACGACGGGATCGAGCCGACCGCCGAGGGTGTCCGCACCGGCGCGAGCCTCCGCGTCGTCGTGCGCACCGCACCCGATGGCCGCGTGACCGTGTCTGGCTCGGTGTCGCACCGTGTGCACCGGATGCGCGCCTCCGGCAAGGTCTTCCGGTACTGGCAGACCGTGCGGGCGTTCTCGCTGCTGCGTACTAAGGCCGGCCTCGTGGTGCTGCGCAAGCTGGATAACGCCAGCCGGCAGATCCGCACCCAGCACCTCTTTGCCGGCGGCGAGCACCAGCTTGAGCAGTTGCTGCATGTGCTCGGCGACCAGACCCTGCTGGAGCCGATCCGGCCCCATGAGTGGGACCCTCTCGGTCAGGATGTCCGCGTCGTCGAGGGCCCCGTCTTCGAAGACCACGGGTGGAGCGGAATCCAGGCGCAGATAAGCCTGATCCTCCAGGACCTCCGAGGCGAGGCCCTGCGCCTGATCGGGGACCTCCCGGTCGCCGAAGAGCGGTTCCCGCTGCTGAAGGAGGTCCTGCCTCGCAGGCTCGGACACTCGGGCCTGATGCACTTCCTGGACGCCGAGGACTACAAAACGGTAGCGGAGAACGTGTTCGGCAAGACCCGGTACCGCAAGCCGCTGGCGCGCGAGATCCAACGCCTGGTCGAGCGCATGCTGGCCAGGCCGGACTGGCGTTCTTCCCACAACATGAGTGTGCTGAACTGGTTCCGGCTGTTCCGCGGGCTCGTGCCGATCGACTGGATCATCGAGTCGATGCGCCGCACCGAGACGAACCACTACATCGCCCTCAAGCCCGCTGAGTGCGTGCAGGCCCGAGCGCTGTTCCGCCGCGTGCCCCAGCCGATCCTGGGACGGATCCTTGCCGAGCCGGTCGCACAGAGTGTCCGGATCATCGGGGACACCGTGCGAGACCTCGGTAATGCCGATGTGCAGCTGCGCGACCTGGACCTTCTGCCCGAGCTGATCAAGGCACGGGGGCAGCGCCGCATCCGCGGCGCGCAGGACCTGGAGACCCTGGTTCGCTCGATGCCCCAGGTCTGGGTGGAGAGCCGCTCACTCGCGCGCTCGAACCAGGCGATCAGCACGGTGATCAACGAGGCGAACGCTCTGCGTGAGATGCACAGCTACAACGCACAGATCGGCCGGCTCGAAGACTCTGACCTGCCGGTCGCGACCTGGGAACTGTGGAAGGACCCGGCGTTCCGCGAGGACGCCGAAGAGTTCCTGGTCGAACACCGTCGGGAGCTGATGACCGCCGAGCAGCTCGAACGCGAAGCGCGGGCAGAGCGCTACTGCCAGGAGCGCCTTTCCCGCGAGAAGAAGCGCGCGGCGTGGGCCGCAGACGTCGCCGAGAAGCTTGACGGCATGCGCATCGGCGAGCATCGGCTTGTTGTCGCACGCGATGCGGACACTCTGGCTCGATGGGGATCGCAGCTCAACAACTGCATCGCCGGCTACGCGGACGAGCTGGGCATGGACGTTTTCGTCGCCGTCGTCGACGACAGCGGCCGTGCGCGGCTCAACATCGAGATCAACCACAAGGACGGCGTGGTGCAGTTCCTGGGAACCAACAACCGCGACGCGGTCAAGGAGCTGGAGAAGGGCTCTGCTCAGCTGGTGTTCGATGCCATCACCGACATCGGGATCCCGGTGTACGAGTACGCGCTCGGACTGCAGCAGCTCACACTGCCAGTCCGGGACGCGGTGGACGCGTAATCGAGACCTCCCCGGCTGCAGCCTCGTGCTGCGCCGGGGAGGGTTCTGCTCAGCGCAGGTGGGGATTCGCGGCCGCAGTTCCGAGGCGACCCGGCCGTGACCTCGGGGGAGACGACTGTGACCCAGACCGGTGGTCCGAAGCAGGTGTTCCGAGACGAGCTCGACACCGTTCCTTTTAAGATGCCCCTGCTCGAAGGCATGCTCTCCTCCGGAGAGCATGCCTTCAACGCGCTGAAGACGATCGGCTCCGCCGAGCGGGCGGAAATCCTCGCCGCGGCGACGCCAGGGCGACGCGGCGGCTCAACCCGCGCTCTCGGCCTGGGCCCGGGCCTTTAGAAGCCGCCGTAGGCCGGTCAGCAGCTGCTCGTGGAAGACGGCGGGGGCCGCGGCTTCGGGAGTAGTCCGCAGCCGCTTGACGTGCCGCATCTCGTTCCGGACCCAGGGAACCTCCTCCCGGGCGAGCTGCCACTCGAACTCCTCCTCGTGCCCGCCGGCGGCGAGCGCTCGGAGCATCACGGCGCGACGCTTGGGCTCGGGCGCGTCCGCCGCTTGCGGGTCCGTGACGAAGAGAGCGGTGTATTCCGGGTGGTCGGGCCACCACCTTCCGAAGCTCGCGGCCCCTGGGCTCATGTACTGGGTGATCCCGTCGATCACCGCGACGCTCCGAGTGCTCAGTGCCCCGATCTTCTTCACTTCGGCGAGCGCTCGGAGGGCAAGGCTGAGCTGCTCCTCGCGGCGGGTGAAGGGAGCCGGCCGGGCGAGGCTGTCCACCAGCATCCCGGTGTCGTGCTCCCGGAGCTGCCCGGCGAGCAGCAGGATTACCTCGTGCCAGGCGGTGTCCCTGGCCCTCGGGACGAGAACCTCGGAGACGAGGGCCTCAGGGGTCCACTCCCGCTCGTGCTCGTAGCGGTGGACGATGTCCGCCGCAGCCAGGTACTCCAGGAACGTGCGGTGCACGAAGCCCCAGGCACCCCCGCCATACCTGGCGAGGATGAAGTTGCGCTCCCGGAGCTGCTGGACCATGGCACGGGCGGCGCGGCGCGCGACGTCCGGCCGAACGTCGCAGAGCTGGAGATACTGGCGGAAGACGTCTTCGACGTCCGCCTCAGGCACGTAGTTGCCCGAGATGCCGCCCGATCCCTCCTGCATCCTGCGAGCGAGAAGCCGCAGCATCTCCAGGCGTTCGGTCTGGCCCAGCAGGTCGAGGGCTTCGGCGACCGCCCCGGACGGAGGGGCCGTCAGATGCTTGGCGTCCCTGTCCCAGCGGGCGACAACCACGGTGACGGCGTGCTGGTACACCCCATGCCGGTCGCGGGGGAGGGTCTGCCGGCGGCCGAGGATGGCAAGGACGGCCAGCAGGAGCGGATTCCCGGCCAGCTCGCGAACCGATCGCGAGTGGGCGACCGCTTCCATGATTCGGGTGAGGAGCTGCTTGGCGATCGCGGGCTGTCCGGGGCACGCCGTCTCGTACCAACGGCGCGCGAACTCATGGATACGGGGGGTGTCCAGGTCCTGGATCATGTAGTGGGCGAACTCCGCCCCGTCCAGCGTTTGCCGTTGGTAGCCGATGACCCGGGACGTGACGATCACCCGGCAGCGCTCGTGGTGGGCGGCGAACCCGGCGATGCGGCGGGCCGTCTCTGCCCGGAACTCCGGCTCGAAGATCTCGTCTAGTGCTGTGACCGGCAACGTTCACCGGTTTGCCATGGATGAACGGAAAGTTGGGCAGGGCGGAGCCGATGTCTGGGCTACTGCGCTGAGGGAGCGCGCCGTGCTGTGAGGACGGGCTGGTAGTACCCGCTGGAGGCCGGACTGTGCCAGACGATTTTGGTGAAGCCGGCTTCAGTCACGAACTCTGTCAGCTGCGGGGGCGTCAGCGCCCAGTGGGTGGTCCGGCGGACTCGGACCTGCCAGGTGTTCTTTGCGGGGATGAGCTGAAAGTGCTCCAGGTCGTAGCGTTCGCCGTCTTCGTGCCAGTGCCACAGCTGGAAGGTGATCGCTTGGCCGTCGCGTGTTTGCGAGACCTGGGGAGGTGTCGACGTGGGTCTGGTCTGGCGCGTCTCGTCATAGGACCGGACGGTGATCATCAACAGTCCGTCGTCTCGGAGTACCCGTCTCATGCCCAGGAGTGCCGTCCGGAGATCTTGCCCGGAGAGTAGGTGCGTGAGCGAGTTGTCCGCGCAGAGGACGACGTCGAATGACGTTTCTCTGAAAGGAAGTTGGCGCATGTCAGCCGCAGCGGCCGGAAGCCGGCTGCCACGGGCCGCCGCCTCGGCGGCGGCGCGCGCGGCGGCGACCGGGCTCAGGTCGCTGCCGACGACTTGGTGCCCGGCCCGGGCCAGCCCGATGGCCTGGGTGCCGATCCCGCACGAGCAGTCCAGGACGGTGTGTGGTCCCGCGCCGAGAGATTGGCGGACGAGCCCGCCCAATACCTCGGCCTGGTAGGCCATGCTTGCGTCCCAGTCCCGGAACATCAGGTGGTAGTTGTGGGCCAAATCGTCGTAGAAATCCCGCACGGAGGGCTCGGACATGTGTCCCACCGTAGTGCGTGGCCGCCGGGGCGCGCGGGGTAGTTTTAGGCAGCGGTTGCCTGACTTCGGCCGCCCCAGCGGATGCCCTTCTCGCTGCGGATACGGGCGCGTTCGCGGCGTTGGGCGGCCAGCACGTCGGGGTGGCGGGCGTTCGCGTTGCGCCAGCGGAGGTAGGCGTGGAGGGCTCGGGTCTGCGCGGTGTGGTTGCGGTGGTTGGAGTTAGCGATGGTGAACTGCCGCAGCGGTCCGAAGTGGGCCTCGATCGGGTTGGCCCAGGACGCGTAGGTCGGGGTGAAGCACAGCTCCACCCGGTTTTTCTTTGCCCAGCGCCGGATGGTCTCGCCCTTGTGGGCGGACAGATTGTCCAGGATGACGTAGATCGGGGCGCCGTCCGGGCGGGCCGCCCGGAT
>NZ_JBIBVN010000029.1:0-94546 GCF_043080425.1 Streptomyces sp. NPDC015032
GCCCGCGAGATCTACCACGTCCTGACCATCACGAACGCCACCGCAGCGGCCCCGAGTCACCTCGCAACCGCTGCTTGACATCCATAAGAGCATCCCCGCCGCTCCGCAGCACAGCCGCGCCCCCTCCGGTCGAGCACCGGAGGGGGCGTTGCCGTACGCGTCCGCGGGCGTTGCCGTGTGGGTCCGCGGGCCCTGTCCGTCGGGGGCGCTGTCCGTCCGGCCGCGGGTGCTGTCGTCCGGCCGCGGTGAGTCGTACGTCAGCCGACGGTGCCCGGCCTCGGGAGCGGCTTGCCGTACCAGAGTTCGATCAGGCGGGCCGCGATCGAGATGCCGTACGGGGGCATGACCTCTCCCGACTCGAACGCCGCCGTCAGGTCCTCGCGGGAGAACCAGCGGGCCTCCTCGATCTCCTCGCCGTCCACGTCGATCTCGGAGGAGGTCGCCCGTGCCATGAAGCCGAGCATCAGGCTGGACGGGAACGGCCAGGGCTGGCTGGCGATGTACTCGACCTCGCCGACGGTGATGCCCGCCTCCTCGAGGACCTCGCGGGCCACGGACTGCTCGATCGACTCCCCCGGCTCGACGAAGCCCGCGAGCGTCGAGAAGCGGCCCTCGGGCCAGTGCACCTGACGGCCCAGCAGCGCGCGGTCCTTGTCGTCCGTCACCAGCATGATGACGGCGGGGTCCGTACGCGGGTAGTGCTCGGCGCCGCACGCCGGGCAGCGGCGGATGTGACCGGCAGCCGCGATGACCGTGCGCTCGCCGCAGCGCGAGCAGAAGCGGTGCAGCCGCTGCCAGTTCTCCAGCGCCACCGCGTGCACCATCAGGCCGGCGTCGCGGGGGCCGAGCAGCAGCCCGGCCTCGCGCAGGCCGGCCGGGCGGGCCGGCTGGTCCATGCGTCCGGGCAGGGAGTCCTTCTGGAGCGCGAAGTAGCTGACGCCGTCCTCGTCCGTGCCGAGGAAGTAGCGGTGGGTCTCGGTGACCGGGGCGTCGAAGGCCGGGGTCATGACGATCTCCGTACCGCCGTCGGCCGTGTCGTCGATCAGCACCTGCCCGCCGGAGACGACGAACACACGAGTGGTCGGGTGGCTCCACGCGGCGGACAGCCAGGCCTCGTCGAGGCGGTGGTGCGCCGCGCGGTCGATACCGCTGGGCGCCGTGAGACCGATGGGCCGGTCTGCGGTGGCGTTGTCGAAGGTGCTCACAGGTGCTTCCTACTCCCCCGGGATGGATCGGGTGTTCAGAGGATTCAGCGGAGTGCGGCGGCCAGTTCGCCCCAGAGATGGGCCGCTGTCTCGACGCCCTTGAACAGGAGGTCGAGTTCGACCTTCTCGTCGGGGGCGTGCCAGCCGTCGGACGGTACGGAGATGCCCAGGAAGAGGACGGGTGCGCCGAGCACGTCCTGCAGGTCGGCGGCGGGCCCCGAACCTCCTTCGCGGGTGAAGAGGATCTTCTGGCCGAAGGCCCGTCCCATGGCGCGGGCCACGGCCTGCAGGGCCGGGTGGTCCAGCGGCGTCAGGCAGGGACGGGTGGCGGGGGCGAAGGTGATCCGGTGCCGGACACCGGCCGGGATCTGCGCCTCGGCCCAGGCCCGGACGGCCTGCTGGACGTGGTCGGGGTCCTGGCCCGCGACCAGCCGGAAGCTGATCTTCACCACGGCGGAGGACGGGATGATCGTCTTGCTTCCGGCGCCCTGGTATCCGCCGCCGATGCCGTTGACCTCTGCCGTGGGGCGGGCCCAGATGCGTTCCAGCGTGGAGTAGCCGGACTCGCCCGATGCCGCCCGGGACTTGGCGGTACGCAGCCAGGTCGCCTCGTCGAAGGGCAGTTCGGCGAAGAGGGCGCGCTCGGTGTCGGTGAGTTCTGTCACGCCGTCGTAGAAACCGGGGATCGCGACCCGGCCGTCCGCGTCGTGCAGCGCGGCGACGAGCCGGGCCACGGCCGTCGCGGGGTTGGGGACCGCACCGCCGAACGAACCGGAGTGAATGTCCTGTTCCGGGCCGTGCAGCTCGATCTCGCACTCGGCGAGGCCACGCATGCCCGTGCAGACGGTGGGGGTCGTCTCGTCCCACATGCCGGTGTCGGAGACGATCACTGCGTCGGCCGTGAGCCGGGCGGCCCGCTCCTCGACCAGGGCGCGGAAATTCGGCGAGCCGGACTCCTCCTCGCCCTCGATCAACAGCTTGAGGTTGACGGCCGGGGAGGTACGGCCGGTGGCGGCGAGGTGGGCCCGGACGCCGAGGGTATGGAAGAACACCTGCCCCTTGTCGTCGGCGGCACCCCGCCCGTACATGCGGCCGTCGCGGATCACCGGCTCGAAGGGGTCGGTGTCCCAGCCGTCCTCGCGGGCGGCGGGCTGCACGTCGTGGTGCCCGTAGACGAGGACGGTCGGGGCGTCCGGATCGTCGGAGGCCCACTCGGCGAAGACCGCGGGCGCACCGGGCGTCTCCCAGATCTCGGTGACCGGGAAGCCGGTCTCCCCGAGCTTGGCGGACAGCCACTCGGCGCTGCGCCGTACGTCCCCGTCGTGCTCCGGCTGGGCGGACACGGACGGGATGCGCAGCCAGGCGGCGAGATCGTCCAGGAAGGCTGTGCGGTGCTGCTCGGTGTACGTACGGACGGCGCTGTCCGGGGTGTCGCTCATGGCCTTGAGCCTAGTGCCTCGCCCCATGGGGTCCGCCCGCCCGCGGCACCGGGCCGCACTGCCCCCACTGGGGCCGGATACCTGTCGGCAGCGCCGCTCCTCCAGTTGAATGGCTCCGCCGAACGGCTCCGCGGGACAGTGCCCGGTGCCCGGCCGCGAGGGGGAGAGCGAGTTGAGCAGTTCAGGTGAGGGAACGCCGCCGAGCCGGCGGGCCGGGGAAATAGCGGCGTGGGTCTCGGCGATCACCGCTGTCATCGGTCTGCTGCTGGCGGTGTTCGGGGTCCCGCTCGTCGGCGGCTCCTCGGTCAACCGGAGCGTCGCCGACCACGCCGGTGCCCCGGCAGCCTCGTCCACGCCGCCTCCGCCGGAGACGGACACCCCCGGCTCCCCGGCCGCGACCGGCGAGCCCGGCACCGGGCCCTCGGCGTCGTCACGGCCATCCCAGCCTTCCCGGCCGTCCCAGCCTTCTCCACCGGCCGTGCCCAAGGGCTGGCACCGTATCGGCGAACCCGGCCTCACGGTCGCCTTCGCCCTGCCGGACGGCTGGAGCCGGAAGGAGCGGAACGACATCCAGAGCAACTGGACCTCCCCGGACGGTGCTCATGACATGAGCGTCAAGCGGGACACCTCGTACGGAGCGACCGCCCGGGCGGCCTCCGCCGGGCAGCTCGCCTGGTACCGCGACACCGTCAAGTCGTCGATGGCCGGTCTCAAGGCCGTCACGCACACCACCCGGCAGAACGGCCGCGACGCCCTCTGGCTGGAGATCGATTACCACTGGGCGGGCCAGAGCGAACCCCGCAAGCGCGTCGAGGTCTTCGTCGCGGGCACGGCGGGCCGGGTCTACCAGCTGCTCTTCGACACCACCGCCGACTCCGGGAAGCTCGCCGCACAGCAGCGGCTGTTCGCGACCGCGCGCGCCCAGCTGCTGATCGACAGGCCTTAGGTGTATTGCCCTGGGACCGCCGGCGCGTCCGGCCACGACGATGCCGCCTACCCCGTGGGCGGTGGCTCGTCCAGCAGGATCCGTTCGAGTTCCGCCCGGCCCGGGAGGCGGGCGGGGTGGACGGTCTCGCCGCTGCGCACGTACAGGAACGTGGCGGTGACATCGGTGAGCGGCAGATCGTGCAGTTCCGCCCAGGCCAGACGGTAGACCGCGAGCTGGAGGGGGTCTGCGGTGTTGGTGCGGGTGGTCTTCCAGTCGACGATCTCGTACGTGTCCCCGGTGCGGTACACCGCGTCGATGCGGCCCCGGATCACCCGGCCGGCCAGGGTGATCTGGAACGGCGTCTCGACGCGGTACGGGGTGCGGCGGGCGTACGGGGTGCGCTCGAAGGCCTCCTTGAGCGCGGCGAGATCGCGCTCGTCGGCGATCTCGGCGTCGCTCTCGTCACCACCGGGCAGCTCGTCCGGCCCGAGCATCGGCAGCGGCAGCTCCTCGAAGCGGGACTCCACCCAGGCGTGGAAGCGAGTGCCCCGGCGGGCCGCCGGCTGCGGCGGCCGCGGCATGGGCCGGGCCAGCTCCTGGGCGAAGCCCTCGGGGTCGTCGGCGAGGCGCAGCAGCTGGGTGGCGGAGAGCGAGGCGGGTACGAGGACATCGCGCACGGCGGCGCGGGCGCGGCGCAGTTCGCCGGTGAGGGCGTCGAGGTCGCGGTCCCAGGAGGCGAGGGTGCGGGCTTCCTCGGGGGTGAGGTGCTGTGCCCCGGCGCGCTCCGGGGTGCGGGCCGCCGGGACGTGCGGTGCGGGGGTGCACGGTGCGGGGGCCGGGGCGGGCGGGGGCTCCGTCGACAGCGCGTCCCAGTCGTCGGCCTCGTCGGGGTACGCCTCGTCGCCGGGGTACGCCTCGTCGTCGGGGAACGGGGCGTCGTCGGGGCCGTCGTACGGACCCGGGACACCGGGCGGCGCCTCGTACGCGTCCGGCACACCCCCCGTCGTGGCCAGGGCCTCCAGGTGTGCCATCACCGTGTCCGCGGCGGCCCGGCGGCGGGTCAGCGCGAGGTCGTCGAGGGGAAGCGGCCACGCGTGGTCGGCCTCCTTCTCGGTGAGCGCCGGGTTCTCCTCGTCCTCGGCCGGTTCGTCCGCCCAGACCTCGATCTCGCCGTGTCCGGCCGCGCAGTGCTCGTACAGCACGTGCAGAAAGTCCGACGGGCCGCGCGGCTTCTTCTGGCTCGGCCCCCACCAGTGGCCGGAGCCGAGCAGCAGGGTGCGGGGCCGGGTGAAGGTGACATATCCCAGGCGGAGCTCCTCGGTGTGCTGGTGCTCCTTCATCTCCTCCTTGAAGCCCTTGAGCCCCTTGGCGTCCCAGGAGTGGACGGCGGGGAGGGTCGCCGTGTCCCCGCGCAGGGCGTGCGGGAGGACCTTGGACTGGGAGGTCCAGGCGTCGCGGGACTGGCCGCTGGGGAACTGGCCGGTGACCAGGCCCGGCACCGCGACGACATCCCACTCCAGGCCCTTGGACTTGTGCGCGGTGAGGACCTTGACGGTGTCCTCGCCGCCGGGCAGGGCGTTGTCCAGGCCCTTCTCGTACTGCACGGCGGTGCGCAGGAAGCCCAGGAAGGCGAGGAGGGTGGCCTCGCCTTCGACGGCGGCGAAGCGGGCCGCCACGTCCAGGAAGTTGGCGAGCGTCTCGCGGCGGCGGGCGGCCAGGGCGTGCGGCGACGCGGAGAGCTCGACCTCCAGGCCGGTGGTGGCGAGGACGCGGTGCAGCACGTCCATCAGGGGATCGGCCAGCGAGCGGCGCAGGTCGCGCAGTTCGGCGGCCAGGCGGGCGAAGCGGATGCGGGCCTCGGCGGAGAACGGAAGTCCGTCGTCCGCGCCGCCGCCCGATTCGAGGAAGGTGTCCAGCGCGTCGGCGAGCGAGATCACTTCGGCCGGGTCGATGCCTTCGACGGCCTCGGCCAGGCGCCGGTCGGGGTCGGAGCCGTCCTCGTCGCCATGGGTCGCGCGGTGGACGAGGAGGCGGGCGCGACGGCCGAGAAGTGCCAGGTCACGGGGGCCGATCCGCCAGCGGGGACCGGTGAGCAGCCGGACCAGGGAGGCATTGGCGCCGGGGTCCTGGAGGACTTCGCAGACCGCGACGAGGTCGGCGACCTCGGGCAGGTGCAGCAGCCCGGACAGTCCGACGACCTCGACCGGGATGTCGCGGGCGACCAGCGCGGCCTGGATCTGAGGGAAGTCGCCCGCGGTGCGGCACAGGACGGCGATCTCGCCGGGTGCCTTTCCCGTTCTCACGAGGTGGGCGATCGAGTCGGCGAGCCAGTCGACCTCTTCGGTATGGGTACGGAGCAGTGCGCAGCGGACGATGCCGTCGCGCTCGGCGCCCGGGGCGGGGCGCAGGGCGTCGACGCCCTCGTGCATGGCGCGCAGGGGTGCGGCGAGGCCGTTGGCGAGATGGAGGAGCCGGCCGCCGCTGCGGCGGTTCTCGCTGAGGGAGTAGCGGGTGGCGGGGGCGCCGTCGGCGTGCGGGAAGTGGAGGGGGAAGTCGTCGAGGTTGGCCACGGAGGCCCCGCGCCAGCCATAGATCGCCTGGCAGGGGTCGCCGACCGCGGTGACGGCGTGCCCGGTCACCGCCGCTCCTTCGGGGCCGCGGCCGAAGAGGGCGGAGAGCAGCAGCCGCTGGGCGACCGAGGTGTCCTGGTACTCGTCGAGCAGTACGACACGGAACTCGTCGCGCAGGATCGCGCCGACCTCGGGCCGAGTGAGGGCCAGCTCGGCGGAGAGTGCGATCTGGTCGCCGAAGTCGAGGAGGTCGCGGCTCCTCTTGGCCTCGCGGTAGCGGCGGGTCAGTTGCAGCAGCTCGCGGCGGGCCTCGGCGGTCTCGGGGATCTTGCGCAGCTCGGCGTTGGTGAGCCGGGCCGATGCGAGCGTACGGAGCAGTTCGGTGTCGTGGTCCGCGAGTTGTTCGGGGCGTACGAGATGCTCGGCCAGCTCGGCGTCGAGGGCCAGCAGATCGCTGACCAGTGTGGGGAACGACCTGGTCAGGGCCGGGTAGGGGCCGGGTGCCTCGCGCAGTACGCGGGCGGCGAGCTGGTACCGGGTGGCGTCGGCGAGGAGGCGCGTGGTGGGTTCGAGGCCGATGCGCAGCCCGTGTTCGGTGAGGAGCCGGCCGGCGAAGGCGTGGTACGTGGAGATGCTGGGCTCGCCCGGCGGGTTGTCCGGGTCGATGGCGTCCGGATCGGTGACCCCGGCCGCGATCAGGGCCTTGCGGACGCGCTCGGCGAGCTCGCCCGCCGCCTTGTTGGTGAAGGTGAGTCCGAGGACCTGCTCGGGGGCCACCTGGCCCGTCCCCACCAGCCACACCACGCGCGCCGCCATCACGGTGGTCTTCCCCGACCCGGCTCCGGCCACGATCACCTGCGGGGCGGGCGGCGCCGTGATGCAGGCCGTCTGCTCCGGGGTGAACGGGATCCCGAGGAGCTCCTTCAGCTGCTCGGGATCGGTGATACGTGAGGACACCCGACCGAGGCTAACCGGGCGCACCGACAATGTGCGGGCCGCCGCCTGCCCGGCGCCCTGCTCGCCCCAGGACACGGCTGCTCACTCCAGGACGTGGCGGCCCTCCGGCTGCGCGCTGCACGAGGCCCGGAAGGAGCAGTGCGTGCAGTGCTGGCCGGTCGTGGGGGTGAACCGTTCGTCCAGGACCCGTCCGGCGGCCGTGGCCAGCAGGTCGGACACCCACGCGCCGGAGAGCGGTTCCTGGGCCTGCACCTTGGGGAGGGCGTCGCCGCCCTCCTTCCTGGGAGCGGCCTGGCGCAGCTGTACGAGTTCGGCGCCGCCGGGTTCGGGGCGCCGGCCGTCGAAGATCTCGTCGACCGCCCCTTCCCGGACGGCCAGCTGGTACACGGCGAGCTGGGGGTGGCGGGCGACCTCGTCCTTGGTCGGGGACTGTTTGCCGGTCTTGAAGTCGACGACGTACGCCCGGCCCTCGGCGTCCTGCTCGACGCGGTCCATCGAGCCCCGGATGCGTACCTCGTACTCCCCCGCCTCCAGCGTCACGTCGAAGTCGTGCTCGCTGGCGGCGGGGGCTCGTCCGGCGCGGTCCATGACGTGCCAGCGCAGGAAGCGTTCGAGGGCGACCCTGGCCTGCTCCTTCTCCTGCTGGGACTTCCAGGGGGCGTCGAAGACGAGGCCGTCCCAGACCGAGTCCAGCCGCTCCATCAGGACGGCGAGATCTGCGGGGGTGCGTCCGGAGGCCACCTCGTCGGCCAGGACGTGGACGACGTTGCCGAAGCCCTGTGCGGCCGTCGCCGGGGCGTCCGCCTTCACCTCGCGGCCGAGGAACCACTGGAGCGCGCAGGTGCGGGCGAGCTGGTCGAGCGCGCTGCCGGAGAGGGCCACGGGCCGGTCCCGGTCGCGGAGCGGGACGGTGGAACGGGTCGGCTCGTACAACCCCCACCAGCGGTAGGGATGGGCCGCGGGTACGAGCGGCTGGCCCTCGTCGTCGGTGAGCGCGGCGAGGCGGGCGAGACGGTGGGCGGCCTCCTCGCGCAGGGCGTCGGAGGCGTCGGGGTCGACGGTGGTGGCACGGAGTTCCGCGACGAGCGCGGCGACGGCGAGCGGGCGGCGCGGCCGGCCGGTGACGTCGCGCGGTTCGACGCCGAGTTCGGCGAGGAAGCGGGACGGCTGGTCGCCGTCGTCGGCGGCTGCCTCGACCGCGGTGACGACGAGGCGCTCGCGCGCCCGGGTCGCCGCGACGTAGAAGAGGCGGCGTTCCTCGGCGAGGAGGGCGCCGGGGGTGAGCGGCTCGGCCAGCCCGTCGCGGCCGATCCGGTCCGCTTCGAGCAGCGAACCGCGGCGTCGCAGGTCCGGCCAGAGCCCCTCCTGCACACCCGCGACGACGACGAGGCGCCACTCCAGGCCCTTGGACCGGTGCGCGGTCATCAGCCGTACGGCGTCGGGACGCACGACGCGTCTGGAGAGGGTGTCGGCGGCGATGTCCTGGGCGTCGACCTCCTCCAGGAAGTTCAACGCACCCCGCCCGCCGGTGCGCTCCTCGGCGCGGGCCGCGGTGTCGAAGAGGGCGCAGACGGCGTCGAGGTCGCGGTCGGCGTTGCGGCCGCCCGGGCCGCCGCGCAGCGCGGCACGTTCCAGCCGCCCCGGCCACGGGGTGCCGGCCCACAGCTCCCACAGGGCCCCCTCCGCGGTGCCGCCGCCTTCGAGGAGCTCACGCGCCTTGCGCAGGAGCGCGCCGAGGCGCTGGGCTCCGCGGGCGTACGCCGGGTCGTGCGTGACGAGCCGTTCGGGCTCGGCGAGCGCGCGGGCCAGCAGGTCGCCGGAGGGGGCCGGTACGCGATGTCCGGCGGCCCGTTCCTCGTCCCGCAGGGCCCGGCCGAGCCGGCGCAGGTCTGCCGCGTCCATGGAGCCGAGAGGGGAGGTGAGGAGGGCCAGGGCGGTCTCGGTGTCCAGCCAGGAGGACGCTTCGGGGACAGACGGTTCCTCGGTGGGCGCGCCGGGTTCCTGCCCCGGAACGGAAGCCTCCGCAGCCTTGTTCTCCGGGACGGCCACGCCCACCGCTGCCGTGTTCTCCGGAATGTAAGCCTCCGCAGCCGTGTCCTCCGGGACGGCCACGCCCTCCGCAGTCACGCCCACCGAGGCAGCCACGCCCACCGGAGACTCCGCGCCCGGCGTGCCCCGGCGCAGGGCCGCTGTGGCCACCGCGCGGAGGGCCGTCAGGAGCGGGGCCACCGCCGGTTCGTGGCGCAGGGGGAGGTCGTCGCCGTCGACCTCCAGGGGGACGCCCGCCGACGTCAGGGCCCGGCGCACCGAGGGGATCGTGCGGCCCCCGGCCCGTACGAGCACCGCCATCTCCTGCCACGGGACGCCGTCCTCCAGATGTGCCCGGCGCAGCAGATCGGCGATGTTGTCGAGCTCGGCGGAGGCGGTCGGATAGGTATACGCCTCCACGCTGCCGCCCTCACGGACCGCGGCGAGCTCCCGGTGGGCGCGGACCTTCGCCGAGGGCAGCCGGGTCAGCGGCATCCGGCGGGTGAGCAGCCGGGTGGCGGCCAGCAGCTGTTCGCCGGAGCGGCGCGAGGTGGTGAGGACGCCGACCGGAGCCGGAGCGCCGTCCGCCCGCCGGAACATCTCCGGGAAGTCGAGGATGCCGTTCACATCGGCGCCCCGGAACGCGTAGATCGACTGGTCCGGGTCACCGAAGGCGATCAGGTCCCGGCCGCCCCCGGTGCCCGGGCCGCTCCCCCGGTTGCCGGCCAGCGCGTGCAGCAGCCGTACCTGCGCCGGGTCCGTGTCCTGGTACTCGTCCACGAACACCGCGTCGTACCGCCCGGACAGCAGCGCCGACACCTCGGGGCGCTCCGCGAGCAGCACGGCCCGGTGCACCAGCTCCGCGTAGTCCAGCACTCCCTGCGCGTCCAGCACGTCCAGGTACTCGGCGAGGAACTCGGCGGCGGCGCCCCAGTCCGGCCGGCCGGTGCGGCGGGCGAAGTCGGCCAGCGCGTCCGGGCCCAGGCCCAGCTCGCGGCTGCGTGCGAGCACCGCCCGTACCTCGTCGGCGAAACCGCGCGTGGTCAGGCAGGCTCGCAGCTCGTCGGGCCAGCGGATGTGCGGGAAGCCGTCCCGTTCCAGTTCGAGCTGGCCGGCGAGCAGCTCGCGCACGGTCACGTCCTGCTCCGGTCCGGAGAGCAGCCGCGTCGGTTCGGCGAAGAGGTCGGCGTCCTGGTGGGCGCGGACCAGCGCGTAGCAGAAGGAGTGGAACGTGGTGGCCTGCGGACCGCGGGCGGCACCGAGCCGGGCGGCCATCCGGTCGCGCAGCTCCACGGCGGCCTTGCGGCTGAAGGTGAGGACCAGGATGCGGGCCGGGTCCGTGCCCCGTGCCACGCGCGCGGCGACCGCCTCGACGAGCGTGGTCGTCTTGCCGGTGCCGGGTCCGGCGAGCACCAGGAGCGGGCCGCCGGGGTGATCAACCACCGCGCGTTGCGCCGCGTCCAGGAGAGGGGGACCCACGGAGCCCGGCGGGGTACGCACCAGCCGGTACGCGCCCGCGGTCCGCTGCCGTGCCTGACGGTGCGGACTGTGCCGGGTGGTGGAGGAGGAGCTCACGTGGATCGCCGGTCCTGATGGGTTCACGAGGTGTACGGGGGGTGCTGGGTGTACGGGGTGCACTGGGCGTATGGGTGGTGAGGGTGCGGTGCGTGCCGCGAACTGACGACGCTACGCCGACGCGGGCGCGATGCGGGACGAGTCCGCTGCGTACCTCGTCACGTTCCGGGGCGGGGGTGCCGGCGTCACGGGTGCCGGCAGCGCAGGTGCCGCAAGTGCCGGGCATATCACGGGTGCCGTCGCGCGATGCTGCGTGTTCCGCGTCACGCGTCGGGCCCGGCGCCGCCCGTTGGGCGTCCGAATGGCCGAAGCTGTCAGATGTGAGCACCTTTGTCTATGTCCCCGTCCGCGTCCGCGTCCGCACCACCGGTGACGCCGTCCCACCGCGCCCGCTTCAGGTCGAGGCGCGGCAGATGGCCCTGCGCGCTGCGCGACGCCTCGCGCAGCGGGGTGCTCTCCTCGCGGTAGTGGCCCAGCGCCCGCAGTTCGTGGCCGGGCAGCAGCGCCCCGTCGGCGCGCACCACACGCCACCACGGCACCGCGGCCCCGTACAGCGCCATGACCCGGCCGACCTGGCGCGGGCCGCCGTCGCCCAGCCACTCCGCGACATCTCCGTACGTCATGACACGGCCGGGCGGGATCAGCTCGGCGACATCGAGGACCCGCTCCGCGTACTCCGGCAGCTCGTCGATCGTCCGGTCGTCGATCGCCCGGTCGCCGATCGCGCGGTCGCCGCTCGTCCCGTTGCCGCTCGTCCGGTGTTGGCTCATCCGGCCCATCCTGCCGTACGCCACCGACAGCCCGGACCGATCCGCGCGCGCCCGCTCACGGGGCGTGCGTGCGGGAGCAAAGGAGCGTATGTTGCGCTTCGCGTGTTTGCGCAGTGCACCCTGATGCCCCCCTCCGTCGCCGGGCCGTGCCACCATCGTGCGGGCGGTGACCGGTGATACGAGAACACGAAGACCAATCAGAGGCGACGAAGGAGCAGGGCGTGCAGCCACCGAAGGCGGCGGACGCCCCTGACGCCGAGCCGTACTCGGACGCGCCGGACGGGCCCGCCAAAAAGCCCGGTGCGGAAGGGGCGGAGCCCGGCGCGGAGCAAGGGACGCCCGGCGCGGAGCAGACCACGCCCGGCGCGCGACGGACACCGCCCGGTGCCGGGCGCCAGGACGTTCCCGAGCACCTGGCCGGCGCGACGCTCTCGACCGCCGCGGCGGAGGCCGAGCGCGTCTCGGGCGACGAGCCGCTGCTCCCCGCCCGGGTGCACCGCCCCTCCGATCTCATGCGGCTCCTCATCGGGGTCCTGGCGATCGCCGTCCTGCTCTCGGTCGCCGCGTTCGCCCACGGCACGACCGCAGGTCTCGAACAGGACATCAACAAGGGCACCGGCCAGGCGCCCGACATCCTGATCAAGACCGCCGGCCTGGTCTCCAGCATCGCCGTGCTGCTCGTCCCGGTCGCCTTCGCCATCGAACGGCTGATCAAACGCGACGGGCTGCGGATCGCGGACGGCGTGCTCGCCGCCGTACTGGCGCACGGCGTCACGCTCGCCGCCGATCTCTGGGTGGCCAAATCCGCCCCCGGCACCATCCAGGACGCCCTGACCCAGCCGCAGCCCGGTGACGCGCTCACCGATCCCGTACACGGCTATCTCGCCCCCGTGATCGCCTATATGACGGCGGTCGGAATGGCGAGACGGCCACGCTGGCGGGTCGTGCTGTGGGTGGTGCTGCTGCTCGACGCGTTCGCCATGCTGGTCGGCGGCTACACGACTCCGTTCTCGATCATCCTCACCGTGCTGATCGGCTGGACCGTGGCATACGGCACGCTGTACGCGGTCGGCTCGCCGAACGTACGGCCGACCGGTCAGCATCTGATGGCCGGTCTGCGCCATGTCGGCTTCCACCCGGTCACCGCGATGCGTGCCGAGGACACGCCCGACTCCGGCGACCAGAACGACCGGGGGCGCCGCTACCTGGTCACGCTGGAGGACGGGCCACCGCTCGACGTGACGGTCGTCGACCGCGAGCAGCAGGCCCAGGGCTTCTTCTACCGGGTCTGGCGCCGGCTCACCCTGCGCGGCATCACCCAGCGCCGTTCCCTCCAGTCGCTGCGCCAGGCGCTGGAGCAGGAGGCGCTGCTCGCGTACGCGGCGATCGCCGCCGGGGCCAACGCGCCCAAGCTGATCGCCACCTCCGAGCTCGGGCCCGACGCCGTGATGCTGGTGTACGAGCACATCGGCGGCCGTTCCCTGGACGCGCTGGAGGACTCCGAGATCACCGACGAGCTGGTGCGCGGCGCCTGGCGTCAGGTGAAGGCGCTCCAGTCCCGGCGGATCGCGCACCGCAGGCTCACCGGGGACGCCATCCTGGTCGACCGTTCCGGCAAGGTGTTCGTCACCGATCTGCGCGGCGGCGAGATCGCGGCCGGTGATCTGGTCCTGCGGATGGACGTCGCGCAGTTGCTGACCACCACCGGCCTGCGGGTGGGCGCCGAGCGGGCCGTCGCCGGCGCGCTGGAGGTGCTCGGCCCCGATGTCGTCGCGGACTGCCTGCCGCTGCTCCAGCCGATCGCGCTGAGCCGCTCCACCCGGGCGACCCTGCGCCGGCTCGCCCGGGAGCGCTCGCAGCGCGAGCGTGAGGCGGTGCTCGACGCGTCGGACGCGGCCAAGCGCGCCAGGGCGCTCGAACACGGAGCGGCTCAGGAAACCGCCGTGTCCGGAACGGGTCCCGACCACAAGGCCGACCACAAGACCGACCGCAAGGCCGCCCGCAAGTCGCTGCGCAACGAGAAGCAGGCCGAGAAGCGGGCCCTGGACGACGCCCTGGAAGAGGCGCGCGAGGAGGATCTGCTCTCCCAGATGCGGCGGCAGGTACTGCTGATCCGGCCGCAGGCGCCGGTCGAACCGGTCCGGCTGGAGCGCATCAAGGCGCGCACCCTGTTCAGCTGCATCGCCGGCGCGATCGCCGCGTACTTCCTCATCTCGCAGGTCACCCAGGCCGACTTCGGCGCGGTCGTCGAGCAGGCGGAGTGGGGCTGGGTGGCGGCCGCGGTCGGCTTCTCGGCCCTCAGCTACGTCGCGGCGGCGATGAGCCTGCTGGGCTTCGTCCCGGAACGGGTGCCGTTCGGCCGGACCGTGCTGGCGCAGGTGGCCGGCTCCTTCGTGAAGCTCGTCGCCCCGGCCGCGGTCGGGGGTGTCGCGCTGAACACCCGCTTCCTCCAGCGCGCCGGCGTACGCCCGGGGCTCGCCGTGGCGAGTGTCGGCGCTTCGCAGCTGTTCGGTCTCGGCTGCCACATCCTGCTGCTCGCGGCTTTCGGCTATCTGACGGGTACCGAGAGGACCCCGTCCTCGCTCACCCCGTCCAGGACCGTGATCGCCGGGCTGCTGACGGTCGCCGTACTCGTGCTGGTGGTGACGGCGGTCCCGTTCCTGCGCAAGTTCGTCGTGACGCGGGTGCGGTCGCTGTTCGCCGGAGTCGTACCGCGCATGCTCGATGTGGTGCAGCGTCCGCAGAAGCTGCTGACGGGCATCGGCGGGATGCTGCTGCTGACCGGCCTGTTCGTGATGTGTCTGGACGCGTCGGTCCGGGCGTTCAGCGGTCCGGACGTGCCGCCGCTCAGCTACGCGAGCATCGCGGTGGTCTTCCTGGCCGGCAACGCGCTCGGGTCGGCGGCGCCCACACCGGGCGGAATGGGCGCGGTCGAGGGCGCGCTGACGCTGGGGCTGATCGCGGTCGGCCTGCCGAAGGAGGTCGCGGCACCGGCCGTTCTGCTCTACCGGCTGCTGACCCTGTGGCTGCCGGTGCTTCCAGGCTGGCTCTGCTTCAACCATCTGACGCGCAAGGGCGAGCTCTGACGGCTCCCCAGCCGCCGAACGAGCCTGTCGGCTCGCCAGCCCGCCGTACGAGCCTGTCCGCGAGGGGCCGGGCCGGTGGTCCGTGAAGGGCGCCCCTCGGATGCCCGCCGAGCCGATCGGGCGATCGGGCGACCCCGGCCACCCGCTTGGACCGGTGCCCGTGCACCGCTCCGGTTCCCCCCGCACGATGAGGCCATGAGGACCTCCCCCGCCCTGCGCGCCGCCGCTCTCGCCGCCGCCGTCACCGTGCTCCTTCCCCTCGCCGCCTGCTCGGAGAGCAACGACAAGGGCGACCCGGGCGGGCCGCACAGCACTCCGCTCGCCGAGAACGCCGCCGAGGCGAACAGCATCCCCGGCGGCCTCGCCTCCCAGAAGCTGACGTGGAAGCCCTGCCCCGCCCCGTCCCCCGCGCAGGGCAGCGGAACGGCCCCCTCGCCGCTGCCCAGCGGCACGCCCTGGGAGTGCTCCTTCATGAAGGCTCCGCTCGACTACGCGAAGCCCGGCGGCGAGACGATCGAGCTGGCGCTCATCCGGGCCAGGGCCAAGAACCCGGGCCGGCGGATCGGTTCCCTCATCTTCAACTTCGGCGGTCCCGGTGCCTCCGGTGTCGCGACCCTGCCCGCCTTCGGCACCGACTACGACAAGCTCCGCACCCGCTACGACCTGGTCAGCTTCGACCCGCGCGGGGTCGGCCTCAGCGCGGGGGTGGAGTGCGAGACCGACCAGCAGCTCGACGCCCGCTTCGCGACCGACGACACCCCTGACAACGGCGCCGACGTGAACGCCTTCGTCAAGAGCACCAAGACCTTCGCGGCGGCCTGCAAGAAGAATTCCGGCAGGGAGCTCCCCTACGTCGGCACCACCAACGCCGCCCGCGACATGGATCTGATGCGTCAGGTGCTCGGCGACAAGAAGCTGTACTACTTCGGCATCTCGTACGGCACCCAACTGGGCGGCGTCTACGCCCACCTGTTCCCGAAGAACGTCGGCAGGTCGGTGCTGGACGCGGTGGTCGACCCGACCCTGGACTCCGAACAGATCTCGCTCGGCCAGGCCCGGGGGTTCCAGCTCGCGCTGGACAACTTCACCAAGGACTGCGCGGCCCGCGGCGAGGCCTGCAAGCTCCCCGGTTCCACCGGGAAGGAGATCGAGCAGGGGATCTCCGGCCTTCTCACCCGGCTGGAGACGAAGCCGATCCCGGGGCTCGGTGCCCGGCAGCTGACTCAGACCCTGGCCATCACCGGTATCGCGGCCGCCCTCTACTCCAAGGCGACCTGGCCGCTGCTGGAGCAGGGAGTGGACGAGGCCGACGGCGGGAACGGCGCGCTGCTCCTCGCCCTCGCGGACTCGCTGAACGGCCGTTCCGAAAACGGTCACTACAACAACTCCATCGCCGCCAACACCGCCATCAACTGCGCCGACTCCAAGGAGCGGTTCACCGCCGAACAGACCAAGGCGAAGCTGCCCGAGTTCCGGTCCGCCTCCAAGATCTTCGGCGACTACCTGGCCTGGAGCCTGATGGCCTGCACCGGCTGGCCGGTGGCGGGGGCCTGGGTGACCCCGGACGTCAGCGCTCCGGGCGCGGCCCCGATCCTCGTCATCGGCAACACAGGCGACCCCGCGACCCCGTACGCGGGCGCGAAGGCGATGGCCGACGCGCTGGGCAAGGGTGTCGGTGTGCTGATGACATACAAGGGCCAGGGGCACGGCGCGTACAACAGCGGCAACGCGTGTGTGCAGAACGCCGTGGGCGGCTATCTGCTGGAGGGCAGGGTCCCGGCGGCCGGGACCGTCTGCACCTAAGGGCTGTCCCGTAATCCCTGGCGGGCGCACGACGACAGCTACTTCCCCAAGCTCTCGGCTGCGCTCGAGCAGGGGAGGCCCCATCCTCGCCGCGTTGTCGGAACGTCCGAATACATCCAGTATGCGGACGTCCCTCCGCCTTGCGATGCACCGCATCTGACGCCGCGCGCTGATCCACCAGGGATTACGGGACAGCCCTTAGGGACTTTCGTTTAGATCAGGCCGGATCAGGGAGCGGGGTCCGGCACGCACGCCCGCGGCGAGCGGCCCGAGGGCTTGCAGGGAGTCAAGGTGTTGCTTCCCTGCAAGCCCCTAGCATGGGCGCACTTTCTCTGCGGGGTACGCGCAGGCACATTGGGGAGGACATACACGTGGCCGCACACGCACGCGCCGGCGCTCTGGCGGGCGCCGTACTTCTGTTGACGGGGCTGCTCGCGGGCTGCGACAGCGGCACGGACGACAAGCCGGCCGACCGGACGGACCACAGTGCGGCGTCCTCGCCGGACGGGTCGCCCGCCACGCCGGGCGGACAGCCCGGCATACCCGCCCTGCCCGCCGCGCTCACCTCCCAGCGGCCGGACTGGAAGCGCTGCGGGGCCCCGGCGGGCGGCACCGCGCCCGGTACCGGCTGGCGGTGCGCGACGGTCGAGGTGCCGCTGGACTACGCGAAGCCGGACGGCGACACCATCGGGATCGCACTGATCCGCAAGGAGGCCCGGGACAAGGGCCGGCGCCTCGGCTCGATGCTCTTCAACTTCGGCGGCCCCGGCGGTTCGGGGGTCGCGATGCTGCCGCGCGCCGCCGACTCGTACGGGTACGGGAAGCTCAACTCCCGCTACGACCTGGTGAGTTTCGATCCGCGCGGGGTCGCGAGCAGCGCGGGGGTGAACTGCCGCACCGACAAGGAGACGGAGAGCGCCGATCGGCGGGTCGACATGACTCCGGACACACCGGCGGAGGAGGCGGCGTTCATGAAGGACGGCGCGGACTTCGGCGCCGGCTGCGAGCGCCGCTCCGGCAGGGTCCTGCCGCATGTCGGTACGGCGAACGCCGCCCGGGACATGGATCTGATCCGTGAGGTGCTCGGCGACCGGAAGCTCACCTACTTCGGCATCTCGTACGGCACGGAGCTGGGCGGCACCTACGCGCACCTCTTCCCGAAGAACGTGGGACGCACCGTCCTGGACGCCGTCGTCGACCCGACCGCGGACGCGGTCGGGCACGCCCGCAACCAGGCGACCGGTTTCCAGCGGGCACTGGAGAACTACCTCAAGGACCGCGGCCAGGACCCGGAGGCGGGAACCCAGCGCATCGCCCGGCTGCTGGAACGGATCGACAAGAAGCCGCTGCCGACGGACTCGGGCCGCGAGCTCAACGAGTCGCTGGCCATCACCGGCATCATCATGCCGCTCTACTCCAGGAGCAGCTGGCCGTATCTGACCCAGGCGCTGGACGAGGCCGAGAAGAGCGGCACCGGCACCATGCTGCTGCAACTGGCCGACGCGTACAACGGCCGTGACGAGAAGGGGCACTACGACACCCAGAACCACTCGCAGCGCGCCATCTCCTGCGCGGACAGCAGGCTCCGGCCGACGGCGGCCGAGGCGCGGGCCCTGCTGCCCGAGTTCCGGAAGCTGTCCCCGGTGTTCGGCCCCTTCATGGCGTGGGACACGGCCGGCTGGTGCGCGCAGTGGCCGGTGAAGGGCGAGCGCGACCATCCGGAGGCGAGTGCCCCGGGCGCGGGTCCGGTCCTGGTCGTCGGTACGACCGGCGACCCGGCGACGCCCTACGAGGGCGCGCGGAAGATGGCGGACGAACTGGGCGAGGGCGTCGGGGTTCTGCTCACCAACAAGGGCGAGGGGCACGGCTCGTACGGCGGCAGCGCGTGCGTGACGTCGACCGTGGACGCGTACTTCCTCGACGGGAAGGTCCCGGCAGACGGCAAGACCTGCTCGTAACGCGGCCCCGGGACATCCCGGGGCCCGGGGTACGCAGAAGGGGCCGGTCCGCGGCGGGCGGACCGGCCCCTTCGAGGCGTTCGTACTCAGTACACCGGCTTCTCGGGCTCGATCTGGTTGACCCAGCCGATCACGCCGCCGCCCACGTGCACCGCGTCGGCGAAGCCCGCCGACTTGAGGACCGCGAGGACCTCGGCGCTGCGGACACCGGTCTTGCAGTGCAGGACGATGCGCTTGTCCTGCGGGAGGTCCTGGAGGGCGCTGCCCATCAGGAACTCGTTCTTCGGGATCAGCCGGGCGCCCGGGATCGAGACGATCTCGAACTCGTTCGGCTCACGGACGTCGATGATCTCGATCTTCTCGTCCGCGTCGATCCACTCCTTCAGCTGCTTGGGAGTGATCGTGGAGCCGAGCGCCGCCTCCTGGGCCTCCTCGGACACGACGCCGCAGAAGGCTTCGTAGTCGATCAGCTCGGTGACGGTGGGGTTCTCGCCGCAGACCGCGCAGTCGGGGTCCTTGCGGACCTTGACCTGGCGGTACTGCATCTCCAGGGCGTCGTAGATCATCAGTCGGCCGACCAGCGGGTCGCCGATACCGGCGAGCAGCTTGATGGCCTCGGTGACCTGGATGGAACCGACGGAGGCGCAGAGCACCCCGAGCACACCGCCCTCGGCGCAGGAGGGGACCATGCCCGGCGGGGGCGGCTCCGGGTAGAGGCAGCGGTAGCAGGGGCCGTGCTCGGACCAGAAGACGGACGCCTGGCCGTCGAACCGGTAGATCGAGCCCCAGATGTACGGCTTGTTCAGCAGTACGGCCGCGTCGTTGACCAGGTAGCGGGTGGCGAAGTTGTCCGTGCCGTCCACAATCAGGTCGTACTGGGCGAAGATGTCCATCACGTTGTCGGCTTCGAGCCGCTCCTCGTGAAGGACCACATTCACGTACGGGTTGATGCCCAGCACCGAGTCCTTGGCGGACTCGGCCTTGGAGCGGCCGATGTCGGCCTGGCTGTGGATGATCTGGCGCTGCAGGTTCGACTCGTCGACCTCGTCGAACTCCACGATGCCGAGAGTGCCGACACCGGCGGCGGCCAGGTACATCAGGGCCGGCGAACCGAGACCGCCGGCGCCCACACAGAGCACCTTCGCGTTCTTCAGCCGCTTCTGCCCGTCCATCCCGACATCCGGGATGATCAGGTGGCGGGAGTACCTGCGGACCTCGTCGACGGTGAGCTCAGCAGCTGGCTCGACCAGGGGTGGCAGCGACACAGGAACCTCAACAATGCAGGTGGTCGGTTTCTACGTACTTCGGCTACGTACGGTTGCTCTTGCCCAACACTGCCACGCCCCTTCTCATTCCGAGATACCAGGTCCGATCCGCGAGACGATTTCGTCCCAGTAACTGGGCAGCGCCGCGAATGGATCCGATTGTCCCTGTCGTCCGTCCCGGTCCGTGAAGAAGATCGTGCCCGCGCCCTGCCAGCGGGCTATGCGCATGGCCTCTTCGAGATGGGTGCGCGGAACGCCGTGGACGAAGTGCGCAAACCGCTCCGGCGGGTAGGCGGCGGTCCACTCCGCCACCTGCGACCAGCGGTAGTCGGTCCACGGTCCGGAGTAGGTGACCAGCTGGTCGGCGGCCTCGGCGTAGCCGGGGTGGGGGTGGGTGCCCAGTCCCAGCACCAGCAGCCCGCGCTCGTCCCCGCCCTCGTCGTGTTCGAGGAGCGTGGCGAGTGTGCTGGTGAGCCGGCGGACGGCCGGGAGTTCGGCACGCCCGGCCGGGCACCGGCCCAGGTAGAAGCCGTCGACGCGGTACCAGTCGAGGAAGGACTGCGCGTCGGCGATCAGCTCGCCGAAGGCTCGGCTGCCGAGGGCCAGATCGAGATGGCCGAGCACCCGGCCCCCCGCTCCCCCGGCGGCTTCCCGCGGGATCTCGCCGCGCATGATCCGCTCGCGGGCGTTGCGGAGCCGGCCCGCGGCCTCCAGACAGTGCGGGTCGGGGCGGGCGCCCGGGCCGTTGTCGATGTTGAGGACCGCCCAGTGCAGCGGGGTGCCGGGGCGGGTGAGCTCGGCCCACTCGGTGGACGCGAGCAGCGGATGCGCGTAGCCGGGGACGCCGAAGCCGAGTTGTCCGGCGCCGCCGGTCCGGCGGGTGGTGCCGGTGGAACTCAGATACGGCACGCCGCCTCCATCCAGATGTCGGCCAGGGACTCCTCCAGATTGATCCGGGGACGCCAGCCGAGCCGGTCCCTGGCAGTGCGGACGTCGGCCTGCTGCCAGGCGCCGCAGCCGTCCGGGTAGGGGGACGGGGTCGCCGAGAGATGCTCGATGACCGACTCGGTCGAGGAGCGCTGGGCCCCGATGGGCAGCCGGGGCGGGGGCGCGTCGAGCTCGTGGAGTGCGCCGGCGTATCCGGCGACCCTGGCGAGGACGGCGGCCGCGTCCCGGAGCCGCACGGCGCGGCCGGTGCCGATGTTGACGACGCCCTGCGCCGCGGAGAGCGAGGCGGCGTGGACGGCGCGCGCGACATCGCGTACATCGACGAAGTCGCGCTGCACACCGAGGCCGCTGAGCTTCAGTTCGCCGTCACCGGACTGCATGGCCCGGCGCATCGCCTCGGCGAGCCGGCCGAGCGGCGAGCCGGCCGGGGTGCCGGGGCCCACGGGGGAGAAGACCCGCAGCACGACCGCGTCGAGGCCGGAGCCGAGGACGAGTTCGGTGGCGGCGAGCTTGCTGACGCCGTACGGGCCGCCGGGGCGCGGAATCGCGTCCTCCGCGGTCGATGAGCCGGGCTGCGAGGGCCCGTACTCCGACGAACAGCCGACCTGGACGAGCCGGGCCGTACAACCGCTGCGGCGCATCGCCTCGCAGACGGTGGCGACGGCGACGGTGTTGTGGCGGGTCAGATCGCGGGCCCCGCCCCGGGTGGCGCCCGCACAGTTGACGACGACGCCGGGGTGGACGGCGTCCAGGAATCGGGTCAGCGCGCCGGGGCTGCCGCCGGCGAGGTCGAACCGAACGTCGGCGTCGTCGCCGCGGCCCAGCGCCGTGAGGTGCACGGCGGGGTCGGCGAGCAGGCGGTCGGCCACGAACCGGCCGAGGAATCCGTTGGCTCCGAGCAGCAGCACCCTCATCGCGCGCCCCCTGGGAGCCGACGGCGGCCTGCCGGTGCGAGGGATTGGGGGGTCATGTCCGGTGTCTCCTTGAGGAAGTGAGGTGTGGTTCGGTACGGGTAATGGACCCGCGGCGTCGGCTCCGCGGGGCATGCGGGTGGTTCTTGTGCGGGGGTGCAGCGGTGGATCGGCTTCGGCCGCGCTGGGTGCGCGGCGGCGGCGGTGCGGTCGCGGGGGTTACGCGGAGGTGCGGGTTCGGTCGCCGGTCCGGGCCGGGGAGTGGGCGGATGCCCGGGGCAGGACGACCGCGGCGGTGACCAGCAGCCCGAGCCCGGCGGCGCCGCAGGCGAGGGCGGATACGGCCCCGGTGCCTGCCGCCGCGACCAGGGCGTCGACGGGGCGGGCGAGGAAGTGCAGACCGGGCAGCCGCCCGGTCAGGACCAGGGCGGGTGCCAGCGCTTCCACCGCGCAGGCGGCGGCGAGTCCGGCGGTGGCGGGCTCGGGGAAGCCGTGCACGGTCAGCATCCGGGCCAGCAGGAGCAGCACACCGAGCGCGGCCGCTCCGACGAAGGCGCCGTCGCCCCCGTAGCCCAGGTGCGCGAGGTACAGCAGTCCGGCGAGGGCGCACAGATGGAGTGCGACGGCTCCGAACAACAGGGGGCGCACGCCTGCGGCGAACTCCTCCAGCGCGCGGCTGCCGATGAGTCTGCGGTGTGCGTGCACGGAGAAGAGGTGCGCGCACCAGGCGGCCGGGGCGAGGGAGAGGGCCAGCCCCAGAAGTGGTGCGGGGGTGAGCGTCCAGGGGCCTTCGGGGCCGCCGCTGAGCACTTGGTCGAGCAGTGCGTCGCCGTACAGGACATAGCCGAGGAGCCAGCAGCCGTACACATGGGCGGTCCTCAAGGAGCCGCCCCCGGCGCGCAGGGGGCCGCTGCGCAGGCTGAGGACGAGGCCGCCGAGCGCGACGAGCGCTCCGGTGAGGGCGATCGCGAGCCGCCCCTGGCCGCCGAGCGCCCCCTCGGTGAGCCTCAGCGCGCCGGCGGTCGCCACGCAGGCGGCGCCCGGCACCAGTGCGCGCAGCGACCAGGCAGCGCGTGTCCCGGTGTCACGCTCCGGCGCGCGGAGCGCTGCTTCGGGCTCCCCCGTCACGGCGGGTACCCGGGCGAAGAGTTCCTCGGCGAGCGAGAAGACATCGCGGTGCCGGTAGCGGGCGGCGGCGCGGTCGGTGAGGCCATGGGCTTCCAGCCTGGCGGCGATCTCCAGTGGGTCGACGGCGCGTTCGCACAGTTCGCGGTGGCGGTGCATCAGTGTTCTCACGGGGTCGGCGGGACCGCGGCGCGACGTGTTGAGCCTGCGTACCGGAGCGGCGCGCGGGATCTCGGGGGCCCGGGGCTCGGCAGCCCGCGCCGCGTCGCTGTTCCCCGTGCCGGCCTGCTCCTCGGCGGTCCGCCCCTCGACGGCTTGCTCCCTGGCGGCTCGCGCTGTGACGGCTTGCGGCGCAGGTGTGGGCTCGGCATCGGAGGCCGGGTCCGAGATCCCGGCGGCGGGCGTCCTGGCGGCGAAGGTCCTGGAGACCAGCGCCCAGGAGCGAAGGTCCCAGCTTCCGCCGGTGGACGGTGTGACGGGTGCGTCGGACACCTCGGTGGGGTGGCCCATCGTCTTTCCTCCGTGATCGTCGCCGGCTTCCTCGGACCGTCCCGCCCCGCCGCTGCGGCCCGGCAGGTCCGTTCCCCGTTCACGCATCGCCGCCACCCGCTCCCCGCGCTGCCGCGCAGACGGCCCGGGACTCGGCGGCCCAGCTGGGCGTGCGGTCGGCCGGCCGCGCCGGGGCGGCGCCCGAGGCCGTCCACGGGCCCTCGACATGCGCCTCCGGCGGGGTGGCGAAGGGGCGCGGTCCGCCGTCGGCGTTCACCGCGTCGGCCTCCCTGCGCACCGGGGCGTGCGAGATCAGCTCCAGATAGATACCGCGAAATGCCGCCAGGTTCTGCTCGACGGTGAAGAGTTCGAGTGCGCGGGCGCGCGCCGCCGCTCCGAGCCGCACGCGGCGCTCGGGGTCCCGCAGCAGCGCGAGACAGGCATCGGCCAGCGCCTTGGGATTGCGCGGTGGCACGACGAGCCCGGTGCCGCCGATGACTTCGACCACCGCGCCGACATCCGTCGACACCGTCGCCCGTCCGCAGAACATCGCCTCGACGAGACCGGAGGGGAAGCCCTCGGCCACGCTGGACAGGACGACAACCCCGCCCGCCGCATAGGCCTCCGGCAGATCCGGCACCTCGGCCCCGCCGAGGTCCTCGAAGGAGACCGGGTTGTCGCCGACGGCGTGCGCGCCGCTGGCCTCATCGGGGAACAGCTGGGCGGCGAGCGCCCGGCAGTGCGCGAGGTACGTGGCCCCCTCCGGGCCCTGCGCCGCCTCGCCGATGATCCGCAGCCGGGCGGCCGGTTCGGCCTTCCGTACCTCCGCGAAGGCGTGCAGCAACGCGATCAGGTCCTTGGCGGGCTCGATCCGGCCGACCCAGACCAGCGTGTCGTCGGGACCGCTGTCGCCGCTCTCCCCCAGCGCCGTGAACCGGTCCGACTCCATGCCGGGGTGGACGGTGCGCAGCTTCTCGCGCTCGGCACCGCACCGTTCCTGCCAGCGCCGGGCGTGGCTGTCGCCGGGGGTGACGATCGCGGCCTGTCGGTACACCTCGGTGGCGAGCCGTCCGTGGAAGTTGGCGAGCAGGGCGCGCACCGGCGCGCTCAGGGAGGTGTCGTGGCCGGCGAGGTAGTGCGTCCGCAGCTGCACGCCGTGCTCGGTGACCAGCAGCGGAGTCCCGAAGAAGCGTTTGGCCAGCAGCCCGGGCAGAGCGGCGGCCCCACCGGATGCGGCGTGGCAGAGATCGACCGCGCCGAGGCTCTCCTCGTCGTACCAGTCGAGGGAGAGCGGGCGCAGCACTCGGTCGAGCTCCCGGGCGAAGGCGAGGAGGTCGGGGACGGTCGCGGTCCGGACGGTGCGCCCGGCACCCGGGGCGCGGCAGGCGGCTTCGAGTACGCGTACGGCGGTTTCGGAGCGGAGTGCCGCGGGAAGCCCCCCGTGTTCGCGGGCCAGCTCGGCGAGTCCGTACAGCCCCTCCGTGAACTGCGCGTCCGCCGAACCGGCGGGCGGGCGTCCCGCACGCTCCTCTTCACTCCGTTCGCAGAGAACCGCGCCCCGGCTCGTGTCGTCGGGAGCCGCGCCCCCGCTCGCGTATCCGGCGTCGTGCGCGCCGACCGCCGTACCCGCCGTGCAGAGCGAGGTCGCGAGCGCCGTGAAGTGCGCCGTGAAGCGCCGCCGTTCGCGCCGTCCGTACGAACGTCCGCCCCCGCCCGTCATCACCCGGGCGAGCAGGCCCGTGGGGGCGCGGGTGCCCGGGACGTCCTCACCGGCCGTCCGGAGCGGCGCCGTCCGCACCCGGCCGACCTGCGCCGGGAGCCGGCCCCGGCCCTGCTCCTCCTGCTCCTCCTGCTCCTCCTGCTCCTCCTGCTCCGCGGACCGGCTGAGCGCGAAGAGATCGAACTCGTGCTGCGCGAGTCCGCGCACCAGACGGTCGCACCAGAGCCCGGACTCACTGTTCACATACGGATAGCCACCGTCGGTGACGAGTCCGATCCGCACGAGTGCACCCCGATCTCCCTAGTGGGCGGCCGCCGTTGGAACGGCGACTCACAGCGGGACGACCGTAAGGGGATACGCCGGTGGCGCGACGGACGGTTGTCCGTCGCACCACCGAAAGGGGTGAACCGTCGTAACTTTCCCACCCCAAAGACGTTCTGTCGCGCTATGGGAGCGATCGGTCACGCAGAGTCAGGCTGCGGCCAGCTCCCTGCGGGCTGCGCGGCGTACCGCCGCGAGCGCCGGATCGAGCGCGGGGACGGCCGCCAGGAGCTGGTCGACGAAGCGGTTGCCGAGCCCTGCCGCGAGGCCGATGCCGACCCCGATGATCACCTGGAGCAGGGTGGCGGCGAGCGCTACGCCGAGCGAGACCCGTGCCCCGTGGATGACGCGGGCGAACAGGTCGCGTCCGGTGAGCGGTTCGACGCCGAGCCAGTGATCGGCACTGATCCCGCCGAAGAAGCCGAGCGGCACCCCGCCGGTGGCGGAGTCGACGAGATCCGGGTGGTACGTGGTGGGGCCCTGGCCCTCGATGCCCGCCAGCAGCGGTGCGGCAAGCGCGATCAGGACCAGCAGGGCGACGACGCCGGCCGCCACGAGGGCCGCGCGCCGGGCGCGCAGCCGCTGCCAGAACGGATGGGCCCCGGGGGGCGGGGGCAGAATGAGACGGCAATCTCACCATGCGGACCGCCCGCACGTATGACCGTCCGGTCCGGCAGACGGCAGCGCAGGACGGGCCGATCGGGGAGGCGGTCCGACACACCCCGGGCGCCCCCCATTTCTCTTTCAACTTCCCGGGTGCGCCCAGGCGTTGGGCCGGCACTTGATCCCGTCGATGTTCAGGGACTTGGTCTGCTGCTGCATCACGGGAGCGAGCGCTCCCGCCGTGTCACAGCTCACATGGTCGTGGCCCAGCCGGTGACCGACCTCATGGTTGATCAGCATCTGGCGGTAGACGAAGAGTTCGTCCGGGCCGAATGTCGACGACCCCTGCGCCCAGCGGTAGGCGTTGATCATCACGCGCTCGGTCGCCGCGGAGTCGCACGAGACGTTGTCCTCGGTCGTGTCCAGACCCGACTTCCGGCACCATTCCCCGGTGGTCCCGGGACTGGCCAGGGTGATCACGAAATCGGGGTCGCCGGAGGAGATCCGCTCGAACGTCATGGCGCCGTCATGCGCCCAGCTTCGGTCGTCGTTGAGCGTTTCCTGGACGGCGCGGGCGAACAGCGCGGCATCGAGGCCGAGGCCCTTCTCGACATCGATCCGGTAGCGGTACTTGTGCCCCCTGCCCGGGGCCTTCGCCGACCCCGGAACCGCCTCGAACTCTCCGGACCCGTGGAGCTTCGGGGCGAGCGGATAGGCCTTGGCCATCTTCTCCGCGTACGAAAGGGGCTTGACCGGCGCCGCCTTCGGGGTCGCCCGGTCGTCCGAGCGGGAGGCGTCGTCGACGCCGTCCCGGTCGACGCCCGTGGGCTGCGCGGCGCTGGTGTTGCCGCCGTCATGGGCGACCTGCCCGGCCACGATCACCGCGAGCACAGTGGTCACCGCGGCGGCCGCGATACCCGTGAAGGTACGGCCTCGGGCACCCCTGCCCTCCCGGCCGGTCCTGGCGCCCGTGCCGACTGCGGCGGCCGCCGACGCGTCGCCGTCACCGCGCGGCGGCCGCTCGTCCCGCCCGTCGGCCGGGACGTCCGGGCCGGCCGGCCGGGGCGGCGGGACGGAGGGCCCTTGGGGTACGGGCGGCGTGTCGAACGCCTCGACGAACTCACGCCGCGGCCCGGGTATCAACGGCCGGGCACCGACCGGCTGCTGACGCCGGTCCACCGTCCGCTGCGGCCCGGTTCCCCAGCCACCGCCGGGCTCATGCTGCTCGGGGTGGCCGCCTCGGACGTGGCCGGTCTCCCGGAGCGGGGTGTGCCCGTCCGCGCCGGTCGCCGCGTCGGCCACCTTCCGGCGGCGCCCGTTGCCGGGCTTCTGATGGACGCCCTCGCGGTCGCCGCCCTCGTTCGCGAGGGCAACCTCGCTCTCGGGGCCGGCGGGCCCGGGGCCTTTTCGACTATGTCGTCCCACGCCCCGGATCAGCTCCCGCCGCATTCGTCGAGCAATTCCCGGAACGCCTGGGCGACCGTCTCCGGGTACTCCATCATCGCCACGTGCCCCGCGTCGGGCAGCGTCAGCAGCCGCGAGTCGCGGAACGCCGCGGACGCCCTGCGTGCCATCCGGTAGGAGACCAGTTGATCCCGTCCGCCGTACACGAGCTGGGTCGGTGCGAGCACCCGCTCGGCCTGGCGCCACAGTCCGTGCTGCCCGCCGAGCGTGTACGCGTCGACGATGCCACGTGCCGAGCGGGCCATCGCGTCCCAGAAGTACGGCAGTTCCAGTCGGCGCTCCATTTCGGCCACCGCCTCGCGGAAGCCGGATTCGGAGACGCGCGCCGGATCGCCGTAACAGAGTGCCATGACGCCGCGGGTGCGCTCCTCCGCGGTCCAGTCCCTGGTCATCCGGGCGAACAGCGTCGCAACACCCGGGACGGCGAGCAGTCCGGTCGGCGCGGCCGACCGCTGCACCCGGATCTCGGGAAGCGCCGGCGAGACCAGGGTGAGGGTGCGCACCAGGTCGGGGCGGACCGCGGCGACCCGGGTGGCCACCGCACCACCGAGCGAATTGCCGAACAGATGGACGGGCCCGCGCTCCGCCGCGTCGAGGAAGCGGATCACGGCGCGAGCGTGCCCGGTCACCGAGTAGTTGCCGTCGTCAGGCGGCGGCGAGTCACCGAAACCGGGCAGGTCGACCGCCTCGCCGTCCACCACGTCCTGGAGCAGCGGCATCAGCGCCGACCAGTTCTGCGAAGAGCCGCCGAGCCCGTGTACGTAGAGCGCGGGCGGCAGCCCGGTGCGCTCCGGCGGCCGGGATCGGACGGTCAGCGTCAGACCGGGCAGCGTGACGGAGCGCAGCTCCTCCCCCTCCGCGACCCTGACGGTGCTCACCGCGTGGGCCACTGCGGTGGCATGGACTCCCGGCAGCTCGGTCGAAGACATGCGGCAATGTTACGAGACGATCACACCGCGATTCATGTGTTCGCGGTCACAGACCGCATGGCGGCCCGGAGGGCTTGCTCCTAGGCTCGGAGCAAGGAAGGGAGTGGCCATGTCGGTCGACCCCAGTGACCCTGAGACCTTCGAGGACATCCAGCCGGACGAACCGGACGAGGAGACGCCCCGGGCGGACGCCGCCGAGCAGCGGACCGATCTCCTCCAGCGGCGCGACGAACCGCTCACGGACTTCGACGACGGCCGCGCCAATGTGGCGGATGCGGCGGAACAGGCTCGCGTTGTCGCGCAGGATGAGGACGATTACCGCTAATACGTCCGGCTTTGCCCCGTCGGCCGACGAATCTGCGGCTACCGCAGCCGTCCGGTCCGTGAAATTCTGCGTCCGCGCCGCGCGTACGCCGGTTACCCAAAAGTACGATGGCGGTACGGCGCAGCGTGCACGGAAAGGCTGTGTCCGATCACAAATTTGGGAGGCGGCGTGACAGCCATCGAGCAGACCGAGGCGGCGCGCCCGCGAGGCACTCGACTGCCTCGCCGCGCCCGACGCAACCAGCTGCTGGGCGCCGCGCAGGAAGTATTCGTGGCGCAGGGGTACCACTCCGCCGCGATGGACGACATCGCGGAACGGGCCGGAGTCAGCAAGCCGGTGCTCTACCAGCACTTCCCGGGCAAGCTGGAGCTCTATCTGGCCCTGCTCGACCAGCACTGCGAGGCGCTGCTCCAGGCGGTCCGTACGGCACTGGCGTCGACGACCGACAACAAGCTGCGCGTCGCCGCGACGATGGACGCGTACTTCGCGTACGTCGAGGACGAGGGCGGGGCCTTCCGGCTGGTCTTCGAGTCGGACCTGACCAACGAACCCGCGGTGCGCGAGCGTGTCGACCGGGTCTCGTTGCAGTGCGCGGAGGCGATCTCCGACGTCATCGCCGGTGACACGGGGCTGTCCAAGGACGAGTCCATGCTGCTCGCGGTCGGTCTCGGCGGTGTCTCCCAGGTCGTCGCCCGCTACTGGCTCTCCAGCCGGTCCGCCATCCCGCGCGACACTGCGGTGCAGCTGCTCACCTCACTGGCCTGGCGGGGCATCGCGGGCTTCCCGCTGCACGGCGTCGATCAGCACTGACGGCGGTGGCCGGGCGCGACCGGCGCCGTGTTCGCTGCGGGCGTTGCCCACCGGCCGCTGACGGCTCCCCTCAGCGGGCTAATGTGTGCTGCGTACGGCGCGGCTCACCGCGCAGGGACTGACCGTCGGAGGGACATAGCCGTGGAGGTCAAGATCGGGGTGCAGCACACGCCCCGGGAGATCGTTCTGGAGAGCGGGCTTTCCGCCGAAGAGGTCGAGAGCACGGTCGCCGAGGCTCTCACCGGTAAGGCGCAGCTGCTCAGCCTCACGGACGAGAAGGGCCGCAAGGTCCTGGTGCCGGCCGACCGGATCGCATACGTGGAGATCGGCGAGCCCAGCACGCGGCGCGTGGGCTTCGGCACGCTGTAGGCGGCGCGCTCGACGCAGCGGAACGGAAAGCGGCCCGGTGGGATCCCACCGGGCCGCTTTCCGTTCCGCCGGGCGACCGGCGGGCGCACCGGGCTGTTTCCGGCCGCTGTTCTCATCGGCCACTCGCGTCGGCCGTTTCCGTCGGCCGTTTCGCCGGGCGCTCCCGTCGGTCGTTTCGCCGGGCCCGTCTGCTTCGGCCAGGCGATTCCTATGCGAACCCTGTCCGAGGAGGGTTGCGTTCCACACCCCTCGGGTAGTACCGCTAACGACCGATTTACCCGCCCCGCAACCCGCGAGGTGATCATCTGTGATCTTGGAACCTCTTGGCTCCGTCGTGCTCGGACTCGCCCTCGCCTGGGTGGCGCTCCACTCGCTGTCGCACCGGCTCCCGTCCCGCCGTGCCGTCTTGACCACCGGCGCTCTGGGAGCCCTGTTCGGCGCGTTTCTCATGCACTCGGTGCTGGGCCCTGGCCACGTCGTGGCCACGCTGATCGGCGCGGCACTGATCGGAGCCGTGACGCTCTCGCTGCTGATCCGCCCCGCCAGCCGGCCCCTGAGCCGATCAGCGGCGGTCTGAGGGCGTCCGGGGCCCGCCCGTGAGGGGCGGACGCCCCGGCGACCCGGTGATCCGGCGTGATCCGAACCAGAGGTGTCAGGCCGCCAGCCCCAGCGCGGCCATCCGCTTGGTGTGCGCCTCGGTGATCCGCGAGAACATCCGCCCGACCTCCGCCAGGTCGAACCCGTCCGCCACCCCGCCGACGAGCATCGTCGACAGCGCGTCGCGGTCCGCCACTACCCGCTGCGCCTGTGAGAGCGCCTCACCCATCAGCCGCCGCGCCCACAGTGCGAGCCGGCCGCCGACCCGCGGGTCGGCCTCGATCGCGGCGCGCACCTTCTCCACGGCGAAGTTGCCGTGCCCGGTGTCGTCGAGCACGGCGAGGACGAGGGAACGGGTGTCCGAGTCGAGCCGGGCGGCGACCTCGCGGTAGAAGTCACTGGCGATCGAATCGCCGACGTACGCCTTGACCAGGCCCTCCAGCCAGTCGGACGGCGCGGTCTGGCGGTGGAAGTCGTCGAGCGCCTTGGCGAACGGCTCCATCGCGCCCGTCGGCTCCACTTCGATCGCGGTCAGCCGCTCGGTCAGCCGCTCGAAGTGATGGAATTCGGCGGAGGCCATCTTTGCCAGCTCCGCCTTGTCGGCCAGCGTCGGCGCGAGTTTGGCGTCCTCGGCGAGCCGCTCGAAGGCCGCCAGCTCCCCGTACGCGAGTGCTCCCAGCAGGTCCACGACCGCTGCCCGGTACTGCGGCTCCACGGACGCGGTCGCCCAGTCCTGGGCGGCGATTCCGGTGAGCGCGGGGGCTTCATTGGCGTTGTCAGGCGTCTCCATGGAGCGCAGAATAGCCCGCCCGGCGGGGTACGGAAGGTCCTGGTCAGCCAGTGACATCACACCGTTCCGATGAATTCGCCCAACACACATGCGCGAATCCGGGGTACAGTGGTATTGCGCTTAGTGAGTATTTTGGACGTTCTTGCGGCGTGAACATTGGTGAAAAACGAATGAGGATGCCCGGTCGGTGGCCCGATCGGCTCCGACCCGACAGCCCTCCACGCGGGGTGTACGACACGTACGACCGCAGATGAGGGGCCCCCTCAGCGGCACGAGCGCTCGAGCGACGGCAGTGGTCCCGCGCCACCCGGCCCATCCACGGCCGGATGACCAACCCCGGCACGGTACGACCCCCAGCGTTCGCCTCGGACCGCGTCTCACAGAAGAGGCAGCACCCTGACTACGTTCCGAGAACTCGGGATTCTTCCCGAGACGGCCGAGGCCCTTGAGGCCGTCGGCATTGTGTCCCCGTTCCCCATCCAGGAGATGACGCTCCCCGTCGCGCTCTCCGGTTCCGACGTCATCGGCCAGGCCAAGACCGGCACCGGCAAGACCCTGGGTTTCGGCCTGCCGCTGCTGGAGCGCGTCACCGTCCCCGCGGACGTCGAGGCGGGCCGGGCCGCGCCCGAACAGCTGACCGAGGCGCCGCAGGCGCTGGTCGTCGTCCCCACCCGCGAGCTCTGCCAGCAGGTCACCAACGACCTGCTGACCGCCGGCAAGGTGCGCAACGTCCGCGTTCTCGCGATCTACGGCGGCCGTGCGTACGAGCCGCAGGTCGAGGCCCTGAAGAAGGGCGTCGATGTGATCGTCGGCACCCCGGGCCGTCTGCTCGACCTGGCCGGACAGCGCAAGCTCGACCTCTCGCACGTGCGCGCGCTCGTGCTCGACGAGGCCGACGAGATGCTCGACCTGGGCTTTCTGCCCGATGTCGAGAAGATCATCACCATGCTTCCGGCGAAGCGCCAGACCATGCTGTTCTCGGCGACCATGCCGGGCGCCGTCATCGGCCTCGCGCGACGCTACATGTCGCAGCCGACGCACATCCGCGCCACCTCGCCCGACGGTGAGGGCGCGACCGTCGCGAACATCTCGCAGCACGTCTACCGGGCCCACTCGATGGACAAGCCCGAGATGGTCTCCCGCATCCTGCAGGCCAACGGCCGCGGACTCGCGATGATCTTCTGCCGTACGAAGCGCACGGCCGCCGACATCGCCGAGCAGTTGGAGAAGCGCGGTTTCGCGTCCGGTGCCGTCCACGGCGACCTCGGCCAGGGCGCGCGTGAGCAGGCGCTGCGCGCCTTCCGCAACGGCAAGGTGGACGTACTCGTCTGCACCGATGTCGCGGCCCGCGGTATCGATGTCGAGGGCGTGACCCACGTCATCAACTATCAGTCGCCGGAGGACGAGAAAACCTACCTCCACCGCATCGGCCGGACCGGCCGTGCCGGCGCCAAGGGCATCGCGATCACGCTGGTCGACTGGGACGACATCCCGCGCTGGCAGCTGATCAACAAGGCGCTCGACCTGAAGTTCAACGACCCGGTCGAGACGTACTCCACCTCCCCGCACCTCTTCGAGGAGCTCGGTATCCCGGCCGGCACCAAGGGTGTTCTGCCGCGTGCCGAGCGGACCCGTGCGGGTCTGCGCGCCGAGGAGATCGAGGACCTCGGCGAGACGGGCGGCCGCGGCCGCAAGTCCGCCGCCGGGGCTTCGGCGCCCGCCGTCCGCGAGGAGCGTGCGCCGCGAACGCCGCGCCAGCGCCGTCGTACGCGGGGCGGGGCCGCCGTCTCCGCCGTCGAGGAGACCGCCGCGACGGTGCCCGCGCTGTCCACCGAGGTGGCCGACGCCCCATCGGAGCCGCGCACGCCGCGCCGCCGTCGCCGTACCCGCGCCGGCGCCCCGGATGTCGCGGCCGAGGCCGGGGTGAGCGCGGTGGGGGCTCCGGCCGCTGCCGTGGCGACGAAGCCCGCAGCTGAGCCCGTGGCCGAGACCGCGGCCGAAGCCGAGCCCGTGGCCGAGGCCAAGCCGCGCCGCCGCCGCACCCGGACCGCGGTCGTGAAGCCGGTGGTGGAGGAGGTCGACTTCCAGATCGCCCCCGTCTCCGAGCCGGTCTCCGAGGCCAGGACGGTGACGAAGCCACGTCGCCGCGCCCGCGTCGTCAAGCCGGTCGAGGACGAGGTCGACTTCCAGATCGCGCCGATCTCCGAGCCCACCCCGGAGAAGCCGCGCCGCCGCACCCGTGCGGCCGCCAAGCCGAAGACGGAGGCCGCGGCCCAGGCCCCGGTCACCGAGGGCGAGGCGAAGCCGCGGAGGCGGCGCGCCCCCCGTGCGGCTGCCGCCAAGGCCGAGGGCTGAGCGGCCCCTGTTCGAACCCGGGGCTCCGGCCCCGGAAGGGCTTGAACGTGCCGGACGGGCTTGAGGGCAACCTCAGAGCCTGTCGGGTGACCTCTGATCGGGCGGCCACGCCCTGGCACGCACGCTTCCCGCGTTGCCGAAATGCCCAAGTAGCTCCGCTACAAGGACATCCCGGCGCCTTGGAATCTCACGCACCAGACCGCGTCCGCCACCCGATCGAAGGTCATCCGACAGGCTCTCAGGCCCGTCCGGCGTTCGAGGACATACCCCCGCGCCCGTCCGGCACTGCGCGGACACCCTTCTGCCCGTCCGGCGTGATGCGGCATAACCTCGTCCCATGAGTCGGCCGCACACCTTCACCCCGCCCCCCTGCGCCCACGCCCGCCAGCTCCGCACCGCACGCGGGGACTTCGCCGTACTGGACGCCGCGCCGGGCACCGAGCCGCGCGGCACCGCCCTCCTGCTGCCCGGGTACACGGGCAGCAAGGAGGACTTCATCGCGCTCCTCGAACCACTCTGCGCCGCCGGGTACCGGACCGTCGCCGTGGACGGTCGCGGGCAGTACGAGACCGAGGGAACGGATCGTCAGGAGACTTACGCACAGGCCGAATTGGCCCGTGACGTACTCGCGCAGGCCGCCGCCCTCGGCGCCCCCGGCGAGGGCGCCGTGCACCTGGTCGGGCACTCGCTCGGCGGGCAGATCGCCCGCGCCGCGGTACTGCTGGACGCCTCGCCGTTCCGCTCGCTGACCCTCATGTCGTCCGGGCCCGCGCAGGTCGCCAAGGCCCAGCAGCTCAAGGTGAAGATGCTCAGCGACGCGCTCACCACGCTGACCATGGCCGAGGTGTGGGAGGCGATGCGCGCCCTCGACCCGCCCGAGGACACCGCGACCGACGGCGAGCCGCTGCGCCGGCGCTGGCTGCGCCACCGGCCCGCCCAGCTGATCGCCACCGGCCGCCAGCTGGCGACCGAGCCGGACCGGGTGGCCGAACTCGCCGCCGCACCACTGCCCGTCCATGTGCTCTCCGGCGAGCGGGACGACACCTGGCCGGTGCCGCTGCTCGACGAGATGGCACAACGGCTGGGCGCGCGCCGCACCCGGATCGCGGGGGCCGAGCACTCCCCCAACACGGACCGCCCCGGGGAGACGGCGGCCGCGCTCGTGTCCTTCTGGGACAGCCTGTAGCCGACGGGCGCGAACGGGCTCAGCACTGCGACTGCACGTGCTGCCAGAAGCCGTCGCGCAGGGCCCGCCGCAGCTGCGCGTGGCCACGCAGCGAGTGCTGCAACAGCCGTTCGGCCTCGACCAGCAGGTCCTGGTCGACCGAGCCCGGCAGGTACGGATGTCCGGGCAGCAGGTCGGCGAGGGAGTCCCGGCCCCGGGCGGCCAGCCAGGCCGCGGCGATCTGCGCGCCGACGAAGCGGACGTCTTCGCGCGAGGGCACGGGGACGTCCTCCTCGTAGGTGGTGACGGGTCGTCTGGTGACGTACGGACGGCAGAAGTCCAGGTCGAAGGTGCGCTGGCTGTCGACCTCCCAGAGCAGCGGTTCGGCCTGGTTGCGCCCCTCCCCCGCCTCGATGCCCCACAGGTGCACCCGGGCCCCGTACCCCTGCGCCGCCTCGACCGCGGACACCAGGTCCTCGTCGCCGCCGACCAGGGCCGCGTCACTGATGGCGCGGTGCCGGGCAAGCGATTCGAGGTCGGTGCGGATGAGGGAGTCGACGCCCTTCTGCTGGTTGTTGGCGTTGAGGTTGCCGAGTCTGACCTTGACGTCGGGGAGTTCGGCGATGGACTGCTGCTCGACGGTGTGGATGCGTCGCCTGGCTCCGTCGTACCAGTACACGCGCAGCAGCCGGCTGTCCGCGAAGATCGAGCGGGCCTTGTCGATGAACGCCTCGATCAGCCCTTCCGCGTCGAGGTCGAAGGAACGGCGGTCCTCGGTGCCGGTGACAAGCAGTCCGGCCGCCGCGTACACATAGCCCGCGTCGACGAAGATCGCGTGGGTCGAGGGGGTCTTCGACACCTCGGCGAGCACGCGCTGGAGCAGTTCATTGGTGCGGTCCAGGCGCTCGCGGATCCCTGCCTCGTTCATTCGGGCCTCGTCGCGGACCTCGTCGCGGACCCCGCCGGCGCATGCTCGGTGAACCGCTGATACTTAGACATCCAAAAAATTTCCTTAGCGTAGGGAATGTTTGCCATGGGCAATCCGTTGTACCCCCTGTGGAGCGCGGGACAGCGGTGTCGAGCGCTCTCATCCTTGTGGACGGGTCACCGTCCTCCCAGTAGTTCTCCAGCAGGAGGATCAGACGAAGGGAAGCCTCATGCGCTTCGAGATCATGCGACTCGACGATGTCGACGGTACCGCCGTGGACAGCACCGTCGTGGACGCCGCCTCCGTCAACCGGATCGTGCAGCAGGCCGCAGCCATGGGCCAGCGCATCTATATCCGCCCGGCCGAGACCTCGGCTTCGTAACGCACGACGACGCACAAAGACGAAGCGCCCCCGTACGGAAGGTCCGTACGGGGGCGCCGTGGTGTGCACGGGTACCGTCAGGAGTTCTGGATGACCTGGGTGACCCCGTTGATGATCTGCTGTACGGCGATGGCGGAGAGCATCATTCCGGCGAGCCTGGTCACCAGCACCACCCCGCCGTCCTTGATGACCCGGATGATCAGCAGCGAGTAGCGCATGGTCAGCCAGAGCACGATGTGCATGGCGACGATGGCCGACCAGACCGAGATCTGGCTTCCCACGCTGTCGGCGTGCTGCACCGCCAGGATCACCGACACGATCGCACCGGGCCCGGCGAGGAGCGGCATGCCGAGCGGTACGAGCGCCACGTTGACGTCCTTCGTCTGCGTCGGCTCGTCGGTCTTGCCGGTGAGCAGATCGAGCGCGATCAGCAGCAGCAGGAGTCCGCCCGCGATCATCAGGGCGGGTACGGAGACGTGCAGATAGTCGAGGATCTGCTGGCCGAGCACGCCGAAGACGGCGATCACACCGAAGGCGACGGCCACGGCCTGCAGCGCCATCCTGCGCTGCATCCTGGCGGGACGGCCCGCGGTGAGGGCCAGGAAGATCGGGGTGATTCCGGGCGGATCCATAATCACAAAAAGCGTGAGAAAAAGGGATCCGAAGACAGCGACGTCGAACACAGTGAGCCTTGCGAGAAGAGAGAGGGGGATACGGCCTGAAGGAGCGCACCCCGAAGCCATGACGGCGGCCGGACGGCCGGGTGCGCGGAAGTGGAACGTGGAGGAGGGGCGCGTGGCGGTTCGCGGACGGCCGCCGGATCGCACAGGGCAGGACCTGACGCCCCGGTCGTGACGGGTGCGTCGTTGCGCGTGCGTCGTTACACGGGGCGGGGTCCCCCGGCGCCCGGCACCGGGAAGGCTCCCGTGGCGCGCCGGGTGATCTCGCCGTAGATCTCGGGGTCGGTGGTGTACGCGCCGAGCCCGACGGTCTTGTGGCTGCCGTGGTAGTCGCTGGACCCGGTCGTCAGCAGCCCCAGCTCCCGGGCGAGCCCGCGCAGCCTGGCCCTGGTCGGCTCGTCGTGGTCCATGTGATCGACCTCTATGCCGTCGAGGCCGGCGGCGGCGAGCCGTGCGATCGACGACTCGGGCACCACCTCGCCGCGCTTGACGGCGAGCGGGTGGGCGAAGACGGTGACGCCTCCGGCGGCCTTGACCAGCCGGATCGCGTCGAAGGGGTCGAGTTCGTGCTTCTCGGCGTACGCGCGTCCGCCGTTGGCGAGCCAGTCGGGAGTGAAGGCGTCGGAGACGGTTCCGACGACGCCGAGCTCGACCAGGGCGGTGGCGATGTGCGGCCGGCCGATCGAACCGTCCCCGGCGATCCTGGCGACCTGCTCCCACTCGATCGGGACACCGAGCGCCCGGAGCTTGCCCACCATCGTCCGGGCGCGCGGCACCCGGTCGTCCCGGACCAGCTCGCGCTCTCGGGCCAGCTCGGGCTCGTCGGGGTCGAAGAGGTACGCCAGCATGTGCAGGCTCACACCGTCGATCCGGCAGGAGAGCTCGGCGCCGGTGACGAGGGTGAGCCCGTCCGGAAGGGCGGCGATCGCCTCGGCGTGACCGCGCACGGTGTCGTGATCCGTGAGGGCGACGACGTCGAGGCCCGCGGCGGCCGCGTTGCGCACCAGCTCGGCGGGGGTGTCCGTGCCGTCCGACGCGGTGGAGTGGGTGTGCAGGTCGATGCGCACGACGCGTACTCCAGTGCTCGGGACGGGACAGGGTGACGTCCCAGGATAACCGGCATTCGGGTGATACCCGGCCGGGCCCGAAGGCGCCACCGCACACCCGGGACCCGTCCGGCCCCGCTCCGCCGGACAGTCCCGCGGTCAGGCGCTGGTCGGCCAGGCGCCCGGGCGGTCCCTCAGTTGATCAGGCGTGGGGTGAGCGCCCCGCACGGCACGAGGTCCATCTCTCCCCCGGCCTCGCGCAGATCGGCGAGCACCAGCTCGTCGTACATCAGGAGTCCGGACTGCTCGGGCCAGACGATCGCCCAGAGCCAGAGCCCGCGCGCCTCGCCCGCGAAGACCGCCCGGTCCTCGGGAGCGTCCTTGACGTGCCACAGCGGGGTGGGGCGCCCGGCGGCGAGCATCTTGACGTCCGGCGGACCGTCGACGTCCAGATGCGGGCCGGGGTCGGGGCCGTCGATGCCCGCGTAGCGTGCCCCGAGTCCGACCCCGAGCTCCTCGGTGACGAGCAGCAGCTCTCCGATGCCACCGACCGGACCGGGGCCGGAACAGGCGACGACGGTGGCGCGGCCGCCGCTGCGGTCGTCACCCGCGCTCGCCACTCCGGTGAACAGCCAGCCCACCGGCAGTGGCCAGGGCATCCACACGGGCACCTCGGCCCGGCGCACCACCGCGCTCAGCGCCTCGACGCTCGGCGGGATGGCCGACTGCAGCGGTTGCACGCTGCCGTGCACGGAGCACTGCCAGGTGTCGGCAAAGAGACCGGGCGCCCTGACCCGGCCTCCACACTTCGGGCAACTGGGTTCGCCCCTCATAGCGTCCAACGGTCCTCCTCGACCGTCGCCGCGTCAAGGAAGATCACCCGTCCGCAGTGTGGCCCCTCACCTGCAGATTTAGATGTAATTTGCACTCATTAGCTCCTCTAACTTATTCTGTGCATGACGCAACGATCTAGTGGAGAGCGAGAAGCCCATGCAAGGAGAGGATCCGTTCGATCAAGGAGCGGGCAGCATCCTGCGCCAGCCGAAGGCCGTCTGGGCCACGGCGGGCGCCTCTGTTGTCGCGTTCATGGGAATCGGCCTGGTGGACCCGATTCTGCCGTCCATCGCCAAGGGCCTGGCGGCGACGCCGAGCCAGGTGTCGCTGCTCTTCACCTCGTACTTCCTGATCACCGCCGTGGCGATGCTCGTCACCGGCTTCGTGTCCAGCCGGATCGGCGGGCGCAAGACGCTGCTGGCCGGCCTCGCGCTCGTGGTCGTCTTCGCCGCTCTCTCCGGCACCTCGTCTTCCGTCGCCGAACTCGTCGGCTTCCGGGCGGGCTGGGGCCTGGGCAACGCGCTCTTCGTATCGACCGCACTCGCCGTGATCGTCGGTGCGGCGGCCGGCGGCAGCGCCGCGGCGATCCTGCTGTACGAGTCGGCTCTCGGTCTCGGCATGGCCTGCGGACCGCTGCTGGGCGCCCTGCTCGGCGACGCCAGCTGGCGCTACCCCTTCTTCGGCACGGCCGCTCTGATGGCGATCGGCTTCATCTGCATCACGGCGTTCCTGAAGGAACAGCCGAAGCCGGCCAGGAAGACCTCGCTGCTCGACCCGGTGAAGGCACTCGGCCACGGCGGCCTGGCCTCCGTCGCCACCTCGGCGTTCTTCTACAACTACGCGTTCTTCACGATCCTGGCGTTCACGCCGTTCGTGCTGAACATGACGCCGTACAAGTCGGGCGCGGTCTTCTTCGCCTGGGGCCTGCTGCTGGCGGTCTTCTCGGTGCTCGTCGCCCCGCGGCTGCAGAAGCGCTTCGGGTCGCTGAAGGTGCTCGGCGCCTCGCTGGTGCTGCTCGCCGCCGACCTCGTGATCCTGGGATACGGCAACCACACCACCGCCATCGTCTGCACGATCGTCTCCGGCGCCTTCATCGGCATGAACAACACCGTCTACACGGAGCTGGCGCTCGGGGTGTCGGACGCGCCGCGGCCGGTGGCGAGCGCGGGCTACAACTTCGTCCGCTGGTTCGCCGCGGCCGCCGCCCCGTACCTCGCCCCGAAGATCGAGGAGTGGAGCAACATCCACATCCCGTTCGTGGTCGCCGCGCTCGCGGCCGTGGCCGGTGCGGCCGTCGTCTGGATCCGGCGTGCGGCACTGACCCACGAGGCGGAGGAGCTGGAGCCGAAGCACGCCACCGAGGACGGCGTCACCGTCTTCGCCAACTGACCACCGCGTCAACCCCGTTCCGCCCCGCCCGCGGCTCCCCCTCCTTGCCGCGCGGCGGGGCTTGCGGCCTCGCCCGCGCTGGTCAGCGGCGTCGCGGGCGAGGTCGTTTCCCGCATGCCCGGCATGACGTACCTCTCAGTCCAGGGGTACGGAGCCGCGCAGCGGATCGCGCAGGTCCGTCCCGTGCGACAGCCACCGCTCCTGGAGCTCCTGCGCGCCCCGGACCCGCTTCCACGCCGCCTCGTTGTGCGTCACCGGCAGCAGCGGCAGGAACCGCACCGGCTCCCTGGGCTCATCCAGCTCCAGGTCCTCCACCAGCCCGCCCGGCTCGGCGACCAGTACGGAGCCGAACGGCGCCCCGGGCCACAGCGGTTCACCCACGTCCAGCAAGGCGCCGGGAGCCACGACCACCCCCTCGACCTGCGGCGAGGCCGCCAGCACGGCCAGCGGGCGCAGCACCTTGTCGGTGTCGGCGAGGCCGGCGCGCACGGAGAGGATCAGCTCGGCGCGCGGGCCCTTCACCGGGTCCGCGAGAACCGCGGTCGGGTCGGCCATCGGCTGTGCGGACATACCGAGCGTGGCGTAGCGCACCACGTCGCCGTCGATGAAGCGGAGCACCTCGATGCGCTCCGTACCGAGGAACGTCACCGCCGCGCGCGCATCCGGTTCACCGAGGGCCGTAAGCAGCCGGGCCTCGACCAGAGCAAGAATTTCTCCCATCCCGCGAGCATAGGACGCGTATGGAACGGGCAAAGTAAAGGATTGGCCCTCAGTCGGCTGATAGTCTTGGCCGCTGGTCGGGGCAGCACGCAGAAGCGTCGCTCTCAGCCCCGACGACACGTCATCCCCCACGGGGGACCGGCCGGAGGAGGTGGGGCTGCCATGGATCGAAGTCGATCGTGCAGTACCAACCGCTCTTCCGCGTCTCACCGCTCTTCGGTGGTCTGAAGCCTTCTCGGTCAAGGCCCAAGGCATTGCGCACGACGGAGGAGCACCCCCTTTGCCTGTCTGTAGCAAATTTGCCTGTCTGTAGCGAACGCCGTCATCGCGCCGCCGCGGTGCCGCCCGCTTTGCGGACGTGAATGCACGTCCCCATTCCGGGCTGTTCCACGCGCCCGACGACGGCCCTCCGTGAAGGAGCCAGCCATGTCGATGATCCGTGACCTGCGCGCCGCCGTGCGCCCGTCCCTGCGCAAGAGCAACGCCCTGCACAACACCTACGACACCACGCGTGACCCGTCCGCCTCCAGCGCGGTCGTCGACTGCGCGGTCTACCGCGACGGACGGCGCGTGGAGAGCGGCACCTGCCGCACGCCGCACGAGGCCATGCTCCAGGTGCGGGAGGAGGGCGGCTTCGCCTGGATCGGCCTGCACGAGCCGACCGAGGAGGAATTCGCCGGTATCGCCCGGGAGTTCGGCCTCCACCCGCTCGCCGTCGAGGACGCCGTCCACGCCCACCAGCGGCCGAAGCTGGAGCGGTACGACGACACCCTGTTCACCGTCTTCAAGACCATCCACTACGTCGAGCACGCCGAACTCACCGCGACCAGCGAGGTCGTCGAGACCGGCGAGGTGATGTGCTTCACCGGCCGGGACTTCGTCATCACCGTGCGGCACGGCGGCCACGGCTCGCTGCGCGCGCTGCGGCACCGGCTGCAGGACGACCCCGAGCTGCTGGCCAAGGGGCCCTCCGCGGTCCTGCACTCCATCGCCGACCACGTGGTCGACGGCTACATCGCGGTGGCGGGCGCCGTCCAGGAAGACATCGACGAGGTGGAGATCGAGGTCTTCTCCACCCCCGCGAAGGGCAGCCCGCGCGGCTCGGACGCGGGCCGGATCTACCAGCTCAAGCGTGAGGTCCTGGAGTTCAAGCGGGCCGTTTCTCCGCTGCTGCGGCCGATGCAGCTGCTGAGCGAGCGGCCGATGCGGCTGATCGACCCCGACATCCAGAAGTACTTCCGTGACGTCGCCGACCACCTGGCGCGGGTGCACGAAGAGGTCATCGGCTTCGACGAACTGCTGAACTCGATCCTCCAGGCCAACCTGGCGCAGGCGACCGTCGCGCAGAACGAGGACATGCGCAAGATCACGTCCTGGGCGGCCATCGTCGCCGTACCGACGATGATCTGCGGCGTCTACGGCATGAACTTCGATCACATGCCCGAGCTGCGCTGGAAGTACGGCTACCCGGTGGTGCTGGGTGTCATCGGGATGGTCTGCTTCTCCATTCACCGCACACTCAAGCGCAACGGCTGGCTCTAATAGAGTTCGGGTATGACTGCTGCTGCCGCTGACGTGCCGCTTGGCCGGGCTCTCGTCGAGGAGGCCACCAAGAAGTCGGGCCTCATCTGGGTACGGGGCGCCGGGCCCGCGCGGGCGCTGTGGCACGTATGGCACGAGGGCGCGGCGCATCTGGTCGGCGACGGCCCGGGCGAGCAGCCGTTCCCGGCCGGTCTCGCCGACGGTTCCACCGCCGAGGTGACCGTGCGCAGCAAGGACAAGGGCGGCCGGCTGATCGCCTGGACGGCCGCCGTGTCGGAGCTCGCGCCGCACTCGCAGGAGTGGGAGGCCGCGGTCACCGAGCTCAAGGGCAAGCGGCTGAACGCGCCGGACGCCGAGCAGATGACGGAGCGGTGGGCGCGCGAGTGCCGGGTGCTTCGGCTGACCCCCGGCGAATTCCGTACGGAGCTGCCGGACGGCTCACTGGCGGCGGCGCCCCTGCCGACGTCCGCGACCACCCGTCGGCCGGTGCCCGCCGGGCTGCCGCGACTGCTGAAGCGGGGCCGCAAGGGCTGACGGAGGCCGGGCCCGTCGGCCCCGACCCGCCGGGCAGGACCGGGGCCGGTCCGCCGGGCAGCGCCTGGGCCGTGCCCGGTCTTCGGCCCGCGCGGGCCGCGGCCCGCTCTCAGGAGGACGTCTTGGGCAGCTGCTGTCCGTAGTCGACCGTGTCGCCCTCGGCCGGGGCCTCCAGCGGGAAGTCCTTGCCCCAGTCCGACAGCATCACGACCCCTCCGCCACCGCCTCGTGCGAAGCGCAGGGGATACGGCGTGCCCTCCAGCGAGACGTCGAGCGTGCCGCCCTCGCCCTTGCCGCCCGTGATCTGCACGGTCCGGGTCGCGCCGACCTCCTCCCGGTCGCCCTTGTTGAGGGTGCCGTGCAGGCTGAGCAAGCCGTCGAGCAGGGTCTTCTTGTCCGTGAAGCCGCGCAGCTGCTTGTACGTGGGGTCGTCCTCGGGCACCTTCACGTACTTGTCCTGGAGCTTGTCCGCGGCCGCCCCGCCCGCGTCGCTCTGAGCGCCGGGCTTCTCGTCGTGGCTCCAGAACCCGGAGTCCGCCTTCAGATAGAGCTCGTCACCGATCCGCAGCAGCTCGAAGGTGCTGTCCTTCGAGACGACGGATCCTGCGCCGCCCTTGTCCCTGAGCTGCATGTTGAGCTTGTAGGTGCCGCCCTTGCTGACCAGGGTCCCGGCGAGGCGCACCGCGTCGGCGGAGTCCGCGGCGGCCTGCGCCTTCTTCTCGATCTCCGCGGCGGCGAGCTTGCCGACACCGTTGGTCCCCTGGTCCGGATCCTCTCCCCCGCACGCCGTGAGGGCGGCGGTCAGCCCCGCACTGAGCACGACGGCGAGGACGGTCCGGCGGCGACGGATCCGGACGGGCGGGGCGGACAAGGTCACGGGCGCACTGCCTCTCATCTGCGGGGCGGGGGTGGCAGACGGCAGCGTACCCGTGCCGTGCATACCTTCCGGCAGGGAGCCGTACCGGACGGATCCACCGGGGCGGCCCGGAGCGGTACGGGCTAGCCTGATCCCGTCATAACGGTTAATTAACTGCCAAACGGACCGGACAGCGAAGTCGTACACGGAAGAAGGAGGCGCATCATGGCGGCAGGCGCCCCCCGGGTCTTCGTCTCCCACCTCTCCGGCGTCCCGGTCTTCGACCCCAACGGCGATCAGGTGGGCCGCGTACGCGACCTGGTCGCGATGTTGCGGGTCGGCGGCCGGCCGCCCCGGCTGCTCGGCCTGGTCGTCGAGGTGCTCAGCCGCCGCCGGATCTTCCTCCCGATGACCCGGGTCACGGGGATCGAGTCCGGCCAGGTCATCACCACCGGCGTGGTCAACATGCGGCGCTTCGAACAGCGGCCCACCGAACGCCTGGTACTCGGCGAGTTCCTCGACCGGCGCGTCCGCCTCGTGGAGACCGGCGAGGAGGTCACCGTCCTCGATGTCGCCATCCAGCAGCTCCCGGCCCGCCGCGACTGGGAGATCGACAAGTACTTCGTACGCAAGGGCAAGGGCGGGGCGCTCCGGCGCAAGGGCGAGACCCTGACGGTGGAGTGGTCGGCGGTCAGCGGGTTCTCGCTGGAGGAGGACGGGCAGGGCGCCGAGTCCCTGGTCGCCACCTTCGAGCAGCTGCGCCCGACCGACGTGGCCAACGCGCTGCACCATCTGTCGCCGAAGCGGCGGGCCGAGGTCGCCGCCGCGCTCGACGACGACCGGCTCGCCGACGTCCTGGAGGAGCTCCCCGGGGACGACCAGGTGGAGATCATCGGCAAGCTGGAGGAGGAGCGCGCCGCCGATGTCCTGGAGGCCATGGACCCGGACGACGCGGCCGACCTGCTGTCCGAGCTCCCCGAGGCGGACAAGGAGCGGCTGCTGACCCTGATGCGGCCGGACGAAGCGGCCGATGTGCGGCGCCTCATGTCGTACGAGGAACGGACCGCGGGCGGCCTGATGACCACCGAGCCGATCATTCTGCGGCCGGACGCGACGGTCGCCGACGCGCTCGCACGGGTCCGGCAGGCGGACCTGTCCCCGGCGCTCGCCGCCCAGGTGTACGTGTGCCGCTCGCCCGACGAGACGCCGACCGGCAAGTACCTGGGCACCGTGCACTTCCAGCGGCTGCTGCGCGATCCGCCGTACGCCCTGGTCAGCTCGATCGTCGACAGCGACCTCGTGCCGCTCACGCCGGACACCCCGCTGTCGGCCGTGACGAGCTATCTGGCCGCGTACAACCTGGTCTCGGTGCCGGTCGTGGACGAGAGCGGCTCGCTGCTCGGCGCGGTGACCGTCGACGACGTGCTCGATCATCTGCTGCCGGAGGACTGGCGGGAGACCGACTTCCACGAGGAGGGGGAGGTCGCCCGTGGCCGCTGAGGACCGCGCGAAGGCGGCGTCGACGGGTGCCTCGGGCATCGCGCGGCCACCCCGGTACCGGCTGGACCAGCCGAAGGCCCCGCGGCGGCGGCTGGTGCCCGCCTACGATCCCGAGGCGTTCGGCCGGCTCTCCGAGCGGATCGCCCGCTTCCTGGGCACCTGGCGCTTCATCGTCTGGATGACGCTGTTCATCTTCATCTGGTTGCTGTGGAACGTCTTTGCGCCCACGGCCTGGCGGTTCGACCCGTACCCGTTCATCTTCCTGACGCTGATGCTGTCGCTCCAGGCCTCGTACGCGGCCCCGCTGATCCTGCTCGCGCAGAACCGGCAGGCCGACCGCGACCGGGTCACCTACGAGCAGGACCGCAAGCAGAACGAGCGCTCCATCGCGGACACCGAGTACCTCACCCGGGAGATCGCGGCCCTGCGGATCGGCCTCGGCGAGGTCACCACCCGCGACTGGATCCGCTCCGAGCTGGAAGACCTGGTGAGGGGCCTGGACGACCGGCGAGCCCCGCACCCGGCCGAGAGTGACGAAGACCGCTGACGGGGCTGCTTCACGCACCCGTAGTATCGACAGTATGGCTACGGAAGACGCGGTGCTTGAGGCACTGGCGACAGTGAACGACCCGGAGATCCACCGTCCGATCACCGAGCTCGGCATGGTGAAGTCGGTCGAGATCGACGCTGACGGTGCAGTCGCTGTCACGGTCTATCTCACCGTCTCCGGCTGCCCGATGCGCGAGACGATCACCAAGACCGTGACGGACGCGGTGGCCAAGGTCGAGGGCGTCACCCGCGTCGACGTCACGCTCGACGTGATGAGCGACGAACAGCGCAAGGAACTCGCTTCCTCGCTGCGCGGCGGCACGGCGGAGCGCGAGGTCCCGTTCGCCAAGCCGGGCTCGCTGACCCGCGTCTACGCGGTCGCGTCCGGCAAGGGCGGCGTCGGCAAGTCGTCGGTCACGGTGAACCTGGCGGCCGCGATGGCGGCCGACGGCCTCAAGGTCGGTGTCGTGGACGCGGACATCTACGGGCACAGCGTGCCCCGGATGCTCGGTGCGGACGGCAAGCCGACCCAGGTCGAGAACATGATCATGCCGCCGTCGGCGCACGGCGTGAAGGTCATCTCCATCGGCATGTTCACCCCGGGCAACGCCCCGGTGGTGTGGCGCGGACCGATGCTGCACCGGGCACTCCAGCAGTTCCTCGCCGATGTGTACTGGGGCGACCTGGACGTCCTGCTGCTCGATCTGCCGCCGGGCACCGGTGACATCGCGATCTCGGTGGCGCAGCTCGTGCCGAACGCCGAAATCCTGGTCGTCACGACTCCGCAGCAGGCGGCGGCCGAGGTGGCCGAGCGGGCCGGCTCGATCGCCGTGCAGACCCACCAGAAGATCGTCGGTGTCGTCGAGAACATGTCGGGCCTGCCGTGCCCGCACTGCGACGAGATGGTCGATGTGTTCGGCACCGGGGGTGGCCAGAAGGTCGCCGAGGGCCTGACGAGGACCGTCGGCGCGGAGGTGCCGGTGCTCGGCTCCATCCCGATCGACGTACGGCTGCGCGAGGGCGGCGACGAGGGCAAGCCGGTCGTCCTCTCCGACCCCGACTCCCCGGCCGGCAAGGCGCTGCGCACCATCGCGGACAAGCTGGGAGGCCGTCAGCGCGGCCTGTCGGGCATGTCGCTGGGGATCACCCCGCGCAACAAGTTCTGAGACGGCGGGGGGCCGGGCCCGGTCCTCTCCGCGGTGCGGACGGGCCTGATCCGTCCGGCCCGTCCGGCGGGCGAGGACCGGCCGGTCGCCCCTCCTCCTCGACGCTACGCGTACGTCGCGATGTCGCCGACCACCGAGAACCCCAGCCCGTACGCGCTCATTCCCCGCCCGTACGCCCCGATGTGCACCCCGTCGTGTGCCGAACCCGCCAGCACCCAGCCGAACTCGGACTCGCGGTAGTGGAACGGCATGGGGACACCGTCCACCGGAAGTGACAGCACCGACCACACGGGGCCGTCCAGGTCGTCGGCGAGTTCGAACGCCGTCTCCGTCTGCTGGGCCAGCCAGTCGTCGCGCAGGGAATGGTCCAGCTGCGCGGGCCACGTGCAGGAGAGCAGTCCCGACCCGGCCAGCCAGGCCGCGGAGGAGACCGAGGTCGCGTCCAGCACCCCCGTACCGTCACCGCTGCGCCGCACCGGGCTGCTGGCCACCGTCACGACGGCGGCGAATCGTTGTTTCTCGGTACCGGTGTCGTTCCGTACCGACGGTTCGTCACCGTGTCCGAGGGAACCGTGCTGCACCGTGCCGTCCGCGGCGGTGCCCACCTGCATCAGCCAACGGGGCCCGGTGAAGGCCTCGTCCAGTGCGTACCAGGGGAACGGAGCCGCCAGGTATCCGTCGACAATGCGCGGGGCCGTCGGCGCCTCCTCCGCGGTGGCTGTGCCCGGCGCGTTGTCCGCGCCCACCCGACTGGTCGTCTCCATCTGCGCGGCCCGCCTCCTCGATCCGTTGGGTCCGGAGCGGCCCGCCCCCCACGGGCGTCCTCACAACCGGACAGATGGAGAATAGCCATACCGTCCGGGCGACCCGGGATTGACTGCCGTCAGGTGGCGTCGGAGTCGAACGGCGGATGGTCGTCCTTCGCGGGCTGTGCACGCTTCTTGAGCAGGTCCGGAGTACCGCCGGAGCCGTTGGCGGCGGTGATCGCCGAGCCGCTCGACACGCCGCCGCTGGAGTCCGCGGACTCCACGGCCGCGCTCTCCCGGCCGTTCACCGCGTCGGTGACCTCGGCCAGGTCCTTGCGCAGGTCGAAGCTCTCGCGGATCTCCTTCAGCCCCAGCTCGTCGTTGCCGTCCATGAGCTGCTTGCGGACGAACGTCTTGGGGTTGAGGTCCTCGAACTCGAAGTCCTTGAACTCCGGACCGAGCTCCGTGCGGATGTCCTCCTTGGCACTCTCCGAGAACTCACGGATCTTACGGATGAAGCGCGAGGTGTCCTGGATGACCTTGGGCAGCTTGTCCGGGCCGAAGATCAACACGCCCAGGATCGCGAGCGTCGCCAGCTCGAGTACGCCTATGTCATTGAACACCCTGTTGCTCCTCGTGTTCTCCGAGACCGTGTCGGTCGAGGTCCGGACCGGGCCCACGGTACCCGTCGAATCTGTCCGCGCGGTAGCTTCCCACCGCTGTCACGTGCCGGATGCCGAGCCAAGGGTCAAAGAGATGGACAGGTCTTTACCACCTCGGGTCAGGCCGAGGTCCAAACGGTCGCCGGGCCGGTGCGCGCGGATCTTCACGATCAGCTCCTCGCCGCTGTGCACCCGTCGGCCGTCGACCTCGGTGATGACGTCCCCCGGCTTGATCCCGGCCTTGGCCCCGGGGCCGCCGGGCGTCACCACGGGCTTGCCGGCCGCCCCCTTCTCATCGACCTTGGCGCCGTCCCCCGTGTACTTCATGTCCAAGGTGACGCCGATCACCGGATGAGTGGCCTTCCCGGTGTTGATCAGCTCCTCGGCGACCCGCTTGCCCTGGTTGATCGGGATGGCGAAGCCGAGTCCGATGGAACCGGACTGCCCGCCCTCGGTGCTCGATCCGCTGTCGGCGGCACGGATGGCGCTGTTGATACCTATGACATGGGCATCGGTGTCGACGAGCGGACCGCCGGAGTTGCCCGGGTTGATCGGGGCATCGGTCTGCAACGCATCGACATAGCTGACGTCGCTGCCGTCGCCCTTCTCGCCGCCCGCGGTGATCGGCCGGTCCTTGGCGCTGATGATGCCGGAGGTCACGGTGTTGGACAGGTCGAAGGGGGCGCCGATGGCCACCACGGGGTCGCCGACCTGCACATTGTCGGAGTTGCCCAGCGGCAGCGGCTTGAGGCCGGAGACGCCGGTGACCTTGACCACGGCCAGGTCGTAGCCGCTGTCCTTGCCGACGACCTCGGCACGCGCGGTCTCGCCGCCGCTGAACGTCACGGTGATCTCGCCGCCGGACCCGGCCGGGGCGACGACATGGTTGTTGGTGAGGATGTGACCGGAGTTGTCGAGCACGAAGCCGGTACCGGTGCCGGATTCGGTCGTGCCGCTGACATGGAGGGTGACCACACTGGGCAGCGCGCTGGCGGCGATGCCCGCGACGCTGTCGGGAGCACGGCCGCCGCTGTTCCGGCCGGTCTGCGGAAGCTCGACCCGGGTGAGACCGCCGTTGCGCTCGATGTAGGCGCCGATGCCGCCGCCGATGCCGCCCGCCACCAGTGCGAGCAGTACCGCGCCGATGAGGAGGGAGCCGCGGCGGTTCTTCTTGCGGCCGCCGTCGGCACCGAGGGGCGGGCCGGGGTTGGTCAGCGGCTGCCGGGGCGCCCCCCAGGGGTCGTACGGGAGCCACTGCGTCGGCTGGGCCTGCGGCTGCTGAGGCAGCGGCGGCGGGGGCGTGAAGCCGGGTGCGGTGGGGTGAGCCGGTGCGGTCGGGAGGCCCGCGCCGTTCGTCCCCGCGTGCTGCCCGGGGACGGGGGTGCCGTGCGCGGGGGTCGGGACCGGTCGCTGCACGGGTGGCGCGGGTGCCCAGGGGCCGGGCCCGCCGTAGGGCGGGGTGCTGTACTCGTCGGGCTGGTGCAGCGGCGCCACGGGCCGCGCGGCCGGTACGGGCGCCATGGGCTCGGGCGCGGGCGGCGGCACCGGCTCGGGTGTCGCCGCCCGCGCCGGAGTGTCGGCCAGGTGCACGCGCGCCTCCGTCGCATCCGCGACGGGTGCGTTCCTCGTGTCCGCGACGACCGTCGCGTCCGTCGTACCGGCCGTGGGCGCCGTGCCTTCTGCGGGGGAAGGCTCGTCCGGCGCTGTGCGGGTGGTGCGTCCCGGCGCGGGCCGGCTCCACCATGTCGCCTTCGGCCCGGTGGACTTCCCGTCTTCCATGCTCTCCCCGCAACTGCCGCAACTGGCCTCGCACACCCCCACAGGGGCGTCCCTCCCGGAACTGCTCCCGGAATTCAACCAGGTTTGCGAATGTCCGCGCAGGATCCCGGTCAGCGCCGGGAGGAAAGCGGCAGAGCCTGATCGGCAGGAGTGGGGAGGGCCGAGGCCGACGGAGGCGTCCAGGACGGCGACGTGGAAGGAGCGGGGGACGGAGGTGCGAGCTGCCCGAGCACCCGTGCGAAGAGCGGGGTGGTGCCGGTCGGGCGTATCAGAGGTGGCGCGGACACATTGGTCAGCACCTCAACGGCGAAGGTGTTCCCCGTGAGCGCTCCGAACTCCAGGGTCCCGGACGCGAGGCTCCGGGACGCGAGGTTCCGGGAAAAGGGGTCTTGGGAGGAGAGCAGTGCGGGAGCGGTGGAAACCGCCACCGGTGCGGCTTCCAGCCGGGGCGGCGGGGCGGCGGTGGTCGAGCGGTCGCCGGCCCTGGTCCCGGCGGGCGCGCCCTGGCCGCCACCGTTGCGGCGGCTCGCCGAGCCGCCGCTCTCACCGCGGGAGGCGGCGTCGAGCGGAGTCACCGTGTTTCCGGCGCCCGCGGCCCGTGCCGGGGCGTTGGGACCCGCACCCGTGGGCAGGGCACCGCCGAGGGCGATGGCCGCCAGCGACACGGCGCTGGCCGCCGCGAAGGCGAATCTCCGGCCGCGCCACAGCGACCGGTCGGACTCACGGCCCACCTCATGGATCCGGAAGCCCGAACGGGAGGACGACGCGCCCGGCAGTACGGCGGTCGTGCCGTGCGGGACCGGCAGGAAGCCGAAGCTTCCCAGGGACGGATCTCCCGGCGGATCGGTGCGGCTGCCGGACTGCTGGATCACGGGGAAGAGCCCGTCCGCAAAGCGCCCGGAGCCGCCGAATGGTCTTCCCTGGCTGTCGTCGTCACCCCCCGGTCCCCCGGGAAGGCCCTGCAGCCGGGCGAGGAACCCCTCGGACGGCGAGGGCGGGGCGGACTGTGCGAAGACACTTTTCAGGCGTCGCTGGGCCGCGGCCTCGGCCTTGCACTTGGCACAGGTCGCGAGATGGGCGAGCACCCGTTCGCGAGCGTCGTGTTTCAACTCGCCGTCGACAAGCGCGGCGAGCCGGTCCCCCAGGTGCTGTTCCGCAGGGGTCGGGCCTGTGCCACTCACGCCGTTCCGCCCTCCCCTGCCAGGATCGCGCCCGCCAGCGAGCGCTGCTCGGCACGGGCTTCGGGCGAACGGTGCCGAAGCGCCTTGCGCAGGTGCGAGCGGCCCCGGTGGATACGGCTGCGCACGGTGCCGAGCTTCACGCCCAGCGTCGCGGCGATCTCCTCGTACGAGAGACCCTCGATGTCACAGAGCACGACGGCGGCACGGAATTCCGGCGCGAGAGTGTCCAGCGCCTGCTGCACGTCCGCGTCGAAATGCGTGTCGTTGAAGGCCTGCTGCGGGGACGGCTCACGGCTCGGCAGCCGCTCGGCGGCGTCGTCACCGAGGGAGTCGAAACGGATCCGCTGCTTACGACGGACCATGTCCAGGAACAGGTTGGTCGTGATGCGGTGCAGCCAGCCCTCGAAGGTGCCCGGCGTGTAGGTCGACAGCGACCGGAACACGCGCACGAAGACCTCCTGGGTGAGATCCTCCGCATCGTGCTGGTTGCCCGTCAGCCGGTAGGCGAGGCGGTACACACGGCCGCTGTGCGTGCTGACGATCTCTTCCCATGAGGGCGGCGTCCACGCCTGGGAGTCCGCATCTGAGGCGAAGGTCGCGGTCGGTGCGGAGTCGTTGGAAGAACGGTCAGCGATGTTGGTCACGGATTTCGGCTCACCCGCCGGCCTGAGAAAGCGCCGCAGCGCTCCTCTCCGGTCCACAGGCGCAGCCGCACCTCCCCTATCGGCTCTGGTGGTGTCCAGTGGAGCCCCTACCATAGCCACCTCGCCCGTTAGCTCCGGATAAGCCTTTTTCCTGCTGGGGCCGGGGATCCCCCGGAACAGCCGGCCCATGGCTCCCGGACCCGATCCGCGGGCCGATTCCATGCGCTTTCCCCTGCCCCTGGATAACGCCCGGTCCCATCTGCGGGTTCCCGGGTGCAGCGGATACAGTCACCGTTGCGCCAACTACGGGGACAGGAGAGGGTCATTACCGCCAACCGGCAGACGAGCTGGGCGTTCGCCGACGCCTTTGTCGCCGAGGACGAAGCATTGCACTGGGCCCGGGACCGGGCCCGGGAGGCAGGACTTCGCCCGGTGTCGCCAGGTACCGGCGCCGCGCTGCGCTTGCTCGCTGCCACGACGGACGCCAAAGCGGTGGCCGAAATCGGCACCGGGACCGGCGTGTCCGGACTCTATCTGCTGCACGGCATGCGGCCCGACGGGGTGCTGACCACGGTCGACCCCGAGCCCGAATGCCAGCAGTTCGCCCGTGAGGCGTTCCGGGCCGCGGGGTTCGCCGCCAATCGGGCCCGCTTCATTCCCGGCCGCGCCCTGGACGTGCTGCCGCGGCTCGCCGACGGCGGATACGACCTCGTGTTCTGCGACGGCGACCGGCTGGAGAGCCTGGACTGTCTCGCCGAATCGTTGCGCCTGCTGCGGCCCGGCGGCCTGGTCTGCTTCGAGGGCGTTTTCGCGGACGGCCGAACGATCGACTCCGCGGCGCAGCCCGCGGAGGTGCTGCGGCTGCGGGAGCTGTTGCGGGCGGTACGTGAGAGCCAGGAACTGATGGCGACGCTGCTGCCGGTGGGCGACGGGTTGCTGTGCGCGGTGCGGAGGGGCTGACGCCCCGGTGCGGGGTGAGATCCTGCCTCGCCCGGGCAGACCGGGGTGTGTCCTCGATCGCCGGACCGGCTTGATACAGGGGCCCGGTTTCGTCGTTTTCCTCGTTGTAACTGGTGGTGGACGCATCACTGCCCCGGAACGGGCACCGTGCCGGGGCAGTGAAGAAGTGTGGGCGCCTCTGCTCAGCCGACGACCTTCTTGAGGGCATCGCCGAGTGCATCGGCCTCGTCCGGAGTCAGCTCCACGACAAGCCGACCGCCGCCTTCGAGCGGAACGCGCATGACGATGCCCCGCCCCTCCTTTGTCACCTCGAGCGGGCCGTCGCCCGTCCGCGGCTTCATGGCCGCCATGCTCGTTCCCCTTCCTGAAACCAGCTCATCGCAACCGGCGGCCCCATGACAGGCGCTGTGTCACCGGCATCGAACACATTGCTTCCAAGCCATTATCCCGCATCACAGACCCCGATGACCAACATCGGTCGGCATCTCTTGCGCAACGCGCTCTCTCAAAACCACCCAATTCGGCGATCCAGCTGCGATACTCCGCCCCCTTCACCCCTTCACCGGAGTGCAATTGTTAGACGCAGGTCACATGTCGCCCCCGGCCCGAGTCGGCCATGCTTGCCTCGACAGGCATTGCCCGAGGTGCAGAGAGGACAGCGAAATGGCCGACCAGCCGGCGGACAGCGTGCTCTACGAAGTGAGCGACGGGCTCGCGACGATCACGATCAACCGTCCCGACGCGATGAATGCCATGAACACCGCGGCCAAGGTGGCACTCCGTGAGGCGCTGCATTCCGCGGCGGCCGACACTGCCGTACGGGCCGTCCTGCTCACCGCGACCGGGCGTGCCTTCTGTGTCGGCCAGGATCTGAAGGAGCACGTCGGCAAGCTCGACGAGGCCCGTGAGTCCGGTGGCGGCAATGCGCTGAGCACCGTTAAGGAGCACTACAACCCGATCGTGCGGGCCCTCACCGAGATGCCCAAGCCGGTCGTCGCCGGGGTGAACGGTGTCGCGGCCGGCGCCGGTTTCGGGTTCGCGCTGGCCTGCGACTACCGGGTGGCCGCCGACACCGCCTCGTTCAACACGTCCTTCGCCGGAGTCGCCCTCACCGCCGACTCGGGCGTCTCCTGGACGCTGCCCCGCCTGATCGGGCAGAGCCGCGCCGCCGACCTGCTGTTCTTCCCGCGTTCGATCTCCGCGCGGGACGCCCACGAGCTGGGCATCGTGAACAAGCTGGTGCCCGCCGCCGACCTGGCCGCCGAGGCCGCCGTCGTGGCCCGCGCCCTGGCGTCCGGTCCCACGGTGGCGTACGCCTCGCTCAAGGAGTCCCTGGCCTACGGAGCCGCTCACACGCTGAGCGAGGCGCTGGAGAAGGAGGACGAGCTCCAGACGAAGGCGGGCGCGTCCGAGGACCACACGATCGCGGTGCAGGCGTTCCTGAACAAGGAGAAGCCGAAGTACCTCGGGCGGTAGCCACCCGGCCGCGCGGACGCGCCGGTGCGTGGGCCGCGCACCGGCCGCCCGGGGCTATGCCCCGGTGCCGCGCGCCACGCAGTCGGCCAGGTGGTCGTCGACCAGCCCGCAGGCCTGCATCAGGGCGTAGGCCGTCGTGGGTCCGACGAACCGCAGCCCGCGCTTCTTGAGATCCTTGGCCAGCGCCGTGGACTCCGGGGTGACCGCGGGCACGTCTCCGACGGTGCGCGGGACCGGCCGGCCGGCCGGGTCGGGGGCGTGGGACCAGATCAGGTCGTCCAGCTCGCCGGGGTGCCACTCGGCCAGCACCTTGGCGTTGGCGAGGGTCGCCTCGATCTTCGCCCGGTTGCGGATGATGCCGGCGTCGGCGAGGAGCCGCTCCTTGTCGGCGTCGGTGAACTCCGCCACGGCGGGGATCTTGAACCCGGCGAAGGCGGACCGGAAGCCCTCGCGGCGGCGCAGGATCGTCAGCCAGGAGAGACCCGACTGGAACGCCTCCAGGCAGAGCCGTTCGAACAGGGCGTCGTCGCCATGGACGGGCTTGCCCCATTCGGTGTCGTGGTACACGAGGTAGTCCTCGGTGGAGAGCCCCCAGGGACAGCGCAGTCCGCCGTCCGGGGCCGATTCCGTGCCGCCGCTCATCGCCGGGGCTCCTCTCCGGGTCGCTGGGTGTGCTGTGGGGGCTGCCACGGGGCCGGCCACGGGTCGGGACGGGTCTCCTCCTCCGGGGGTGTTTCCCGCGACTCCTCAGGGGGTGTTTCCCGCGACGACGCCTCCGGATGGTCCTCGGGGGCTTCCGGGGGCGGCTGCGGCCGGTCCTCCGGCCGCTTGAGGAGATCGGGGCCGCCGACCGCGGTCGCCTGCGCCCCGGCCAGCGCCGACTCCAGCTCCGCGATCCGCGCGTCCCGCTCGGCCAGCTCGGCGCCGAGCCTGCCGAGTACCTCGTCGACGTCCGTCATGCGGTAGCCGCGCGCGACCACCGGCAGCCGCAGCGCCTCGACGTCCGCGCGGCCCACCGGACGCGTCGCCGGCAGCGGGTCGGTCAGCTGCTCGGGCGCCACGTCCTGCAGGACTGCGCTCTTCCCCCCGCCGACCACCGCGAGGGTGACCGCGGCCACGACCACCACCATCGTCAGCAGCAAGAACCAGAACACGCGCATCTCCCCGGGAGCGGAAACCTGTCCGGCTCCGATCGTGCCATGCGGTGCCGACAGTTAGGGTCGCAGGCGACCCACGGGCGATCTACCAGAGGAGAAACACGGGATGCCAAGCGGTGCGCTCAGGCTGGGGCGGCGTGAATTCGGTGCGCACGAGCCGGTGATCATGGCGATCGTGAACCGTACCCCGGACTCCTTCTACGACCAGGGCGCGACGTTCCGGGACGAGCCGGCGCTCGCCCGGGTCGAGCAGGCGATCGCGGACGGCGCGGCGATCGTCGACATCGGCGGGGTGAAGGCGGGACCCGGTGAAGAGGTGACCGCCAGGGAGGAGGCCCGTCGCACGGTGGGGTTCGTCGCCGAGGTGCGGCGCCGCCACCCGGACGTCGTGATCAGTGTCGACACCTGGCGCCACGATGTCGGCGAGGCGGTCTGCGAGGCCGGCGCGGATGTGCTCAACGACGCGTGGGGCGGCGTCGACCCGAAGCTCGCGGAGGTCGCCGCGCGGTACGGCGCCGGTCTGGTGTGTACGCACGCGGGCGGCGCCGAACCGCGGACCCGGCCGCACCGGATCGCGTACGACGACGTGATGGCGGACATCCTGCGGGTGACGGCCGGGCTGGCCGAGCGGGCGATCGGGCTCGGGGTGCGGCCGGACGGGATCATGATCGACCCCGGTCATGACTTCGGGAAGAACACCCGGCACTCGCTGGAGGCGACCCGCCGGCTCGGGGAGATGACGGAGACCGGCTGGCCGGTCCTCGTATCGCTGTCCAACAAGGACTTCGTCGGGGAGACGCTCGACCGGCCGGTGAAGGAGCGGGTGATCGGAACGCTGGCGACGACGGCCGTGTCGGCGTGGCTGGGCGCGCGGGTGTACCGGGTGCACGAGGTGGCGGAGACGCGCCAGGTGCTGGACATGGTGGCGTCCATCGCCGGGCACCGGGAGCCGGCGGTCGCGCGGCGCGGGCTGGCGTGAACGACCGGGGCTCCGCCCCGGACCCCGGATCCCGGACCCCGGTGCCCGGCGGGCGGGCGGCCGGACGGGCCTGATCCCGCCGCTGTTCGCGGCGGACCGGCCCGTCGGTGCGAAGTCCCCGGTTCCTAGTGGCCGACCCGGCCGACCTCCTTCGTGACAAGGTCGACCGCCTCGTCCACGTCGTCGGTGACGTGGAACAGGAGCAGGTCGTGCTCGGACGCCTTGCCCTGTGCCACCACGGTGTCCCGCAACCAGTCGACGAGCCCGCTCCAGTACGCGGTGCCGAACAGCACGATCGGGAAGCGGGTGACCTTGCCCGTCTGGACGAGGGTGAGGGCCTCGAAGAGCTCGTCCAGGGTGCCGAGGCCGCCCGGCAGGACGACGAAGCCCTGTGCGTACTTCACGAACATCGTCTTGCGGACGAAGAAGTAGCGGAAGTTGACGCCGATGTCGACGTGCTGGTTGAGACCGGACTCGAAGGGCAGCTCGATACCGAGGCCGACCGAGACGCCCTTCGCCTCCCGCGCCCCCTTGTTCGCCGCCTCCATGGCTCCGGGGCCGCCTCCGGTGATCACCGCGAAGCCGGCCTCGACCAGGGCCTTGCCGATCCGTACGCCCGCCTCGTAGTCCGGCCCGCCGGCCGGGGTGCGGGCCGAGCCGAAGACGCTGATGGCGCTCGGCAGCTCGGCGAGGGCGCCGAACCCCTCGACGAACTCCGACTGGATGCGCATCACCCGCCATGGATCGGTGTGCACCCACTCGGAGTCGCCCTCGGTGTCCAGCAGCCGCTGGTCGGTGGTGCCGGGCTGCACCTGGTCCCTGCGGCGCAGTACCGGCCCCTGCCGCTGTTCCTCGGGGACCTGCGCTCCCTCGGGGTTGCCCATGACCTGCTCCCTCCGACGACGATCGATGACCATCACCGATGACCATCTCTGTCAGGTCAGGGTAGATCCACCGAGGTTACGGACAGGAGAATGCCGTGGGTCAGCTGGTGAGCCAGGAGCGGAGCCGCTCCTCGCAGTGGGTGATCCGGTCGACCACCACGTGCTCGTCCCGCTTGTGCGCGAAGAGCGGGTCGCCGGGTCCGTAGTTCACCGCGGGGATGCCGAGGGAGCCGAAGCGGGAGACGTCGGTCCAGCCGAACTTGGGCCGGGCGGTGCCTCCGACCGCCGCCATGAACGCCTTGGCCGCCGGGTGGGACAGGCCGGGCATGGCCGCGCCCGAGTGGTCGTCGACGATGAATTCGACGACGCCGCAGCCCGCGAAGACCTCGTGGACGTGGGCCAGGGCCTCCTCGGCGGTGCGGTCGGGGGCGTACCGGAAGTTGACGACGACGGTGCAGGCGTCGGGGATGACGTTATTGGCGACGCCGCCCTCGATCCGTACCGCGTTCAGGCCCTCACGGTATTCGAGGCCGTCGATGACCGGGCGGCGCGGTTCGTACGCGGCGAGGCGGGCCAGGACCGGGGCGGCGCCATGGATGGCGTTGGACCCCATCCAGCCGCGCGCGGAGTGGGCCCGCTCCCCCTCCGTACGGAGGAAGACCCGCAGGGTGCCCTGGCAGCCGCCCTCGACCTGGGCGTCGGAGCCTTCCAGAAGGACCGCGAAGTCGCCGGCCAGCCATTCGGGGTGGGCGGCGGCGACGTGGCCGAGCCCGTTGAGATGCGCGGCGACCTCTTCGTTGTCGTAGAAGACGAAGGTGAGGTCGCGGTTGGGCTCGGGCACCGTCGCGGCGATCCTCAGCTGGACGGCGACACCGGACTTCATGTCGGAGGTGCCGCAGCCCCACAGCACGCCGTCGTCGTCGAGCCGGGACGGCACGTTGTCGGCGATCGGCACGGTGTCGATGTGCCCGGCGAGTACGACCCGTTCGGCACGGCCCAGGTCCGTCCGCGCGACGACGTTGTTCCCGTGCCGGTCGACGGTCAGGTGCGGCAAGGTGCGCAGCGCCGACTCGATCGCGTCGGCGAGCTCCTTCTCCTGCCCGCTGACCGACGGGAAGTCGACGAGCCGGGCGGTGAGCGCGGGGCCGTCCAGAGTGAGGTCAAGCGTGCTTTCAGGCATGGAACCGACCCTAAGGGAACGGAACCGGACCTGATGGACTGGGCCCTCGGCCGGGCCCGTTCCTCCAGTACGGTGGCCCCGTGCCCCGGACCGTCTCCCCCACACGCCGACACACCGGCCGCAGCCGTCTCCTCCGTACCGCGGCCGCCCTCGGCGTCCTCGCCGCGCTGGGCGGCTATCTGACCGTGCAGTACATATCGGGCAGCCAGGTCACCGAAGGGTGCACCGTGGAGTCCGCCGACGGTTCGGCCGGCCAGAGCCGTACGTACCGGCTGAGCGCGGAGCAGGCCTCGAACGCCGCGACGATCTCCGCGGTCGGTTCCTCGCGCGGGATGCCGGAACGCGCGGTGACGATCGCGCTGGCCACGGCGTTGCAGGAGTCCGGGCTGCGCAACATCGATCACGGCGACCGGGACTCGCTGGGGCTGTTCCAGCAGCGCCCGTCGCAGGGCTGGGGCACCGAGAAGCAGATCCTGGACCCGGTCTACTCCGCCGGGGAGTTCTACCGGCACCTGGCCGAGGTCCCCGGCTATTCGCGGCTGCCGCTGACGGTCGCCGCGCAGCGGGTCCAGCGCAGCGGCTTCCCACAGGCGTACGCGAAGCACGAACCGGACGCGGCGTTGCTGGCGGCCGCGCTGACCGGCCGTGCACCCGCCACGCTGAACTGCACGCCGCCGCGGACGACGGCCGCGAAGGCCGACGCGGCGAGGGTGCAGGCGGAGCTGGCGCGCGACTTCGGCAAGGACGTGGTGCCGTTGGGGCAGCTGTCGGCGCGGGAGGACGGGAAGGGCGCGGCCGGTGCACCGGCGGGGACTGCGAGCACCGTCTCGGTACCGGTGCGGGCGGCCCGCCCCGGCACGGACGACGACCCGTCGCGGCGCGGCTGGGAGATCGCGCACTGGGCGGTCGCGCAGTCCGAGACGCTCCGGCTGGACGAGGTCGCGTATGCGGGCCGGGTGTGGAAGGCGGGGTCGGGATGGCGGACGGACAGCAAGGAATCGGACACCGCCGAGGTCCGCATGCGGCTCGTGCGGTAGCCGTCCCGCACGGAAGCCGCTCCACGCAGCCCCATACGGCAGTCGTTCATGAGTACGAAAGGCCACCCGGAGGCGTTTCCCGGGCCCGCCGGAACGGCCTCTCGCGCGGCGGTTCCCGCCACCCCTTCTCCAACCCCCGATTTCCTTGCGTAACAAGAGAAGTGACGGTCCGTCGCCCCGTTCGGGAGAGGGCTGCGCACCCGGGTCCGTCCAGCGCGGATTATGTGACGCATTGCCGACTCTTTACCTCGATGTACCGCAACCTCCCCCGCCCTTACGACGGTTGTCAGTGCGTCCGATCAACGGGCAGACCAGTTCCTCACTTTCCTCATTCCGTCGAAGGAGCATCATGTCCCTCCCCCTGACCCGCCGGATCGCCCGTGCCGCGCTGCTGATCGCCGCGGGTGCGGCCCCCGTGGTCGGTGCGGCCGGAGCCGCAGGTGCCGCGGGGCTCCCGCAGACCCCGGATCTCGGCGGTCTGACCGCCGTCGACGGCGGCGGCCTCGGCAAGACGGTCGACGGCGCGTCGCAGCAGGGCAGCAAGGCTGCTGGTGAGACCGGCGGCAAGATCGTCGGGACGGCCCTCCCGGCGGCGGGCAAGGCCGCCCCCGTCGTGCAGAAGACCGCCGGCGGTGCCGCGGGCACCGCGGGCAAGGTCCTCGGCGGCGCCGGCACCGCGACCCGGGGCGGCCTGCCCACGCAGGGTCTGCCGATCGGCTGACCCGCACCGGCCACCGGCCGGTCCATCACACGCGAGGAGCCTCGGGAGTGCGCACTCCCGAGGCTCCTCGCGTGTGGTGTGTCGCCGGCTGTCAGGCCAGCCGCTTGACCGCGGCGGCCACCCGCTCGTCCGTCGCGGTGAACGCCACCCGCACGAAGCGGTCACCGGCGGGTCCGTAGAAGTCGCCCGGCGCCACCAGAATGCCGAGTTCCGCCAGGTACGCCACGGTCTCCCAGCAGGGTTCGTCGCGCGTCGCCCACAGGTAGAGGCTCGCCTCGCTGTGCTCGATCCGGAAGCCGTGGGCCTCCAGCGCCCCGCGCAGGGCCGCGCGCCGCTCCGCATACCGGGTCCGCTGTTCGACGACGTGCTCGTCGTCGCCGAGCGCCGCGACCGTCGCCGCCTGCACCGGGGCGGACGTCATCATGCCGCCGTGCTTGCGGATCAGCAGCAGGTCGCCGAGCACGGCCGCGTCGCCCGCGATGAAGGCCGCGCGGTATCCGGCCAGGTTGGAGCGCTTGGAGAGCGAGTGGACGGCGACGACGCCCTCGTACGTACCGCCGCAGACGTCCGGGTGCAGCACGGAGACGGGTTCGGCGTCCCAGCCCAGCTCCAGGTAGCACTCGTCGCTGAAGACCAGCACGTCGTGCTCGCGCGCCCAGGCGACGATCCGGATCAGCTCGTCCTTGGGCAGGACACGGCCGGTCGGGTTGGACGGCGAGTTGAGCCAGAGCAGCTTCAGACCGGCGGGGTCCAGCTCGGTCGGGTCGTCGTAGACGACGGGCTCGGCGCCGCAGAGCCGGGCGCCCACCTCGTACGTCGGGTAGGCGAGGCGGGGGTACGCCACCTTGTCGCCCGCGCCGAGACCGAGCTGGGTCGGCAGCCAGGCCACCAGCTCCTTGGAGCCGACGACCGGCAGGATGTTCTCGTGCGCCACGGAGACCGCGCCGAGCCGCCGCTCCACCCAGCCGGTGATCGCGTCCCGCAGCTCGGTGGTCCCCCACACCGTCGGATAGCCGGGGCTGTCCGCGGCGGCGACGAGCGCCCGCTGGATCAGCTCGGGCACCGGATCGACGGGCGTGCCGACGGACAGGTCAACGATGCCGTCCGGGTGGGCGGCGGCCGTCGACTTGTAGGGCACGAGCTTGTCCCAGGGGAAGACCGGGAGACGGGAGGAGACTGCGGACACGGATCTCTGCTTTCTCGTATTTCTCGTACGGGGATGACGAGGCCCGGCCGGGCTACGAGGCGCACTCGGGTCGACGAGGTCCGCTCGGGCCCACGGGGTCTGCTGGGGTCATGGGCCGCCCGGCGGCAAAAACGCCTCGGCCCCGCACGGGGACGAGCCGTACGGGACCGGGGCGGCGCACGTGCCGGCCGCTGACTACTGGTTCTGCGGCGGCAGCGCGGCGATGAACGAGTGGTCGCGTTCGATCAGGCCCAGCTTGGAGGCACCACCGGGCGACCCGAGGTCGTCGAAGAACTCGACGTTCGCCTTGTAGTAGTCCTTCCACTCCTCCGGGGTGTCGTCCTCGTAGAAGATCGCCTCGACCGGGCACACCGGCTCACAGGCTCCACAGTCGACGCATTCGTCCGGGTGGATGTACAAGGACCGCTGGCCCTCGTAGATGCAGTCGACGGGGCACTCTTCGATGCAGGCCTTGTCCTTCACGTCGACACAAGGCTGCGCGATGACGTAGGTCACGCTGTCGTTCCTCCTCGGTAGGGCGTTGGCTCTCGCGCGGGAGCGCGGCGTCGTCGATGCCCACACCTAGTATCTCCGTTCCCGGGCACGAACCGAACAGGAGGGGCGGAGAGAGCTGTGGAATTCACCGTCGGCGGACAACTCGAAGTCCGAATTACACCGGCTGACGTGGGCAAACGGGTATCAGTCCGGCGCATGTCGGAGCATGGCTCGCAAGGGGCGAAATTCACCGACACGATCGGCGTTCTCACATCGTGGGACAACGGTGTGCTGTCCATCACAACGAAGAGCGGTGATTCCGTCCGCATCACGGAATCGACGCTGGTGGCGGGCAAGGTCGTACCCGCCGCCCCGGCCCGGCGGCGCGGCCCCGCGGCCTCCTTCGACGAGCTCGCGCCCGTCTGCGCCCGTGCCTGGCCGCCCGAGGAGAGCGAGCCGCTGGGCGACTGGCGGCTGCGCGCCGCCCGGGGCTTCACCCGGCGCGCCAACTCCGTGCTGCCGCTCGGCGATCCGGGCATGCCGCTCGACGAGGCACTCGAACGTGTCCGGCAGTGGTACGGGGAGCGGGATCTGCCCGCGTACATCCAGACCGCGACCGGCGCCGAGGGCACCCAGGAGTTGCTCTGCGCCGAGCTGGAGGAGCGCGGGTGGCGGCGCGAGGTGACGGCGGAGGTACGGATCGCCGCGCTGGCGCCGATCGGCGATCTGGACGCCGATGTGTCCCGGGTACGGCTGAGCCGGGACCTCGACGAGGCGTGGCTCTCCCGGTACCAGCGCTTCGAGACCCCGGGGCCGCATGTCCTGGAGGTGCTGCGCGGCGGCCCGTCGGTGTGGTTCGCCGCCGTGCCCGGTGAAACCGGGGACGCGGCGCCCGCCGCGATCGGGCGGTGTGTGGTGGACGGGCGCTGGGCCGGTTTCATGGCCGTCGAGGTGGACCCCGCGCAGCGGCGCCGGGGGCTCGCCTCCGGCGTGATGGCCGCGCTCGCCCGCAAGGCCCTGGACGAGGGTGCCTCGGCGGCGTGGCTCCAGGTGGAGACGGACAACGACGCGGCCCGGGCGCTGTACGAGGGCATGGGGTTCGCGGTCCATCACCGGTATCACCACTTCCGGCCGGCGTGACGGGGCGGCGAACACGATGAGTCCTCACCAGCCCGACCGGCCCGGACACCCCGGGCGTGACGAGTTGTACCGGCAGTTCGCCGAGGAGGCACGCGCCGAGCGGCCGGACCTCGCGCTGCTCTGCCTGCTGCTGGGCGCGGTGGCCGACCCGGCACTGGGCACGGCTGCGATCGACGCGGCGCAGATCGAACTGGACGAGCTGGCGGGCCGGCTTCCGTACGGGGTGCGGGGCGGCCGGGCCTGGGCCTCGGCGCTGGCCGAACTGCTCGGCGAGCGGTGCGGCTTCGCGGGTTCGTCGGCGGACTACCAGCGGCTGGAGTCGTCGCTGCTGCACGAGGTGCTGCGGCGGCGGCGCGGGCTGCCGATCCTGCTGTCCGTGGTGTGGATCGAGGTGGCGCGGCGGGCGGGCGCTCCGGTGTACGGGGTGGCGCTGCCCGGCCATTTCGTCGTCGGGTTCGGCGATCCGGACGAGCGGGTGCTGGCCGACCCGTTCGACGGCGGTCGCCCGATGACCGGGCAGGACGCGGAGCTGCTGGTGGCGGGGACAACCGGGGAGCCGCTGGAGGAGTCGATGCTGGTGCCCGCGCGGCCGCTGGAGATCATGCTGCGGATCCTGAACAACATCAGGGCGTGGGCGGCCGCCCGTCCGGAACGGACGGATGTGGCGCTGTGGGCGGTGGACCTCTCCCTGCTGCTGCCCTCCCACCCGGCACGGCTGCGGTACGAGCGGGCGCAGCTGCTCGTACAGAGCGGGCAGTTTCTGCGCGGGGCGGCGGAGATGGAGGAGTACGCGGATGTGGTCGACGGGGTCGAGCCCGAAGCGGCGGAAGCGATCCGGCGGAGGGCGCGGGCGGCGCGGGCGTTGCTGAACTGAGGGCTGTCCCGTAGGGACCTGCGGGCTCTTCGCCCGGCGCAGCACTGACGTCCTCGTCACCGCAGACGGCCGGGTCGTCGGCGAGGAAACCACCGAGGAGCCGACGGCCGAAGGGCGCGTTGCCCCCCTCGTCCCGTACCCCGCCCTCCCGTTCCGTCACCGCCGCTCCGTCACCGTCACCGCCGCTCCGTCACCGCCGCTCCGTCACCGCCGCCAGTACCCCGGGGACCGGACCCTCGTGGACGATGCCCAGGCGCTGGGTCGCCCGGGTCAGGGCCACGTACAGGTCGTTCAGGCCGCGCGACGAACCGCCGAGGACGGCCGCGGGGTCGGCCAGCAGTACCGCGTCGAACTCCAGCCCCTTGGCCTGCCGCACGCCGAGGACCACGGCCCGGTTCTCCAGGTCGGGCTCCTCCCCGTACGCCGCCCCCGGCACCGCCCGGGCGACCGCGGCCCCCAGTTCGTCCCGCCGCGCGTCGGGGACGATCACGGCGAGCCGGCCGTCGTCGAGCGCCGCCGCCTCCTTCGCTGCCAGGCCGGCGAGGGCACGGGCGGTGTCGTCGGTGCGCAGCCGCCAGGGGGCGACGCCCGTCTCCCGTACGGAGCGCGGCGGTTCGAGCCCGGGGCCGAGCGCGGCGAGCACATCCGTGGTGGACGCCATGATCTCGGCGGGGGTGCGGTAGTTGACGGTGAGCGACGCCTGCCGCCACCGGTCACCGACGTGCGGGGCGAGCGCGGACGCCCACGAGGAGGCCCCGGCGGCGTCACCGGTCTGGGCGACGTCGCCGACCAGGGTCATGGAACGGGTCGGGCAGCGCCGCATCAGCAGCCGCCAGGCCATCTGGGAGAGTTCCTGCGCCTCGTCGACGATGATGTGCCCGAAGACCCAGCTCCGGTCGGCGAAGGCCTGTTCGGCGACGGTACGGGCGGTGCGTTCCTCGTGCCGGTCGGCGAGGGTCCGCGCGTCGACCAGTCCGGCGAGGCCGCCCTCCTCCTCCTCGTCCTCCCCGTCGCCCGCCGCCAGGTCCAGGACCCCCTGCGCGTACGCGATGCCCTCGGCCCGCTCGCGCGCGGCGGCCGCCTCGGCCGCGCGGGTGTCCTGGCCGAGCAGTTCGGCGGCCTCGTCCAGCAGCGGCACATCGGCGGCGCTCCAACCGCCGCCGTCCGGCTCACGGAACAGCAACTCCCTTTCCCCGTCGGTGAGTCCGGGCGCGGCGGCGGCCAGGCGCGCACGCTGCCCGTACAGGTCGGCGAGGAGCTGCTGCGGGGTGAGGGGCGGCCACAGGATGTCGAGCGCGGCCCGTACGTCGGCATCGGCGGCGAGCAGGCGTCGGGCGTCGTCGATGCCCTGTGCCTCGGTGCGTTCCCGCGCGATGGCCGAGTCGTCGTCGCCGAGCAGCCCCGGCAGGGCGTCCAGGTCGGCGCGTACGGCACGGTCGAGAGCGGCCTCGGCGAGCACCTCGGCGATGTCCGCCTCCAGCCGGTCGGCGAGGTCCCGGGTGGCTGCCACGGACCGCCGGGCGAGTGCGTCCACGATCTCGCGCCGGAAGACGGGGGCGGCCAGGTTGTGCGGCAGCCGGGTGGCGCGGGCGGTGTCGGCGGCGCGTACGCACTCCTCGTGGTCGAGGCGGACGATATCCCCGTCGAACTCGACCTCGAACCCGCGCCCCGCCGGTGCTTCGGAAGGTGCGCTCCCCGCCGCGACCGCCCCCGCCTCCCGGGTCGGGGCGGCCCCGAGCCCGGGCGCTGTCGGCACCTGCCGGTCGCGCACCGCGGCGGCGATCACAGCCGCCATCTCCGTACGCCCCTTGAGCTCGGCGGTCTCCGGCTTCTCGGCGCGGTCCGCGCGGATTCCCGGGTACAGCTCGCCGACGGTGGACAGCAGCACGCTGTTCTCGCCGAGGCCGGGCAGCACCTGGCCGATGTATCCGAGGAAGGTGGGGTTGGGGCCGACGACCAGGACGCCGCGGGAGGCCAACTGCTGGTGGGTGTAGAGCAGATACGCGGCCCGGTGCAGGGCGACAGCGGTCTTGCCGGTGCCGGGCCCGCCCTGGACCACGAGGACGCCGCGGTGGTCGGAGCGGATGATCGCGTCCTGCTCGGCCTGGAGGGTGGCGACGATGTCGTGCATGCGGCCGGTGCGTCCGGCGTCGAGGGAGGCCAGCAGGGCGGCCTCGCCGGTCAGTTCGCTGTCCGGCACGCCGTCCCGGTCGAGCACTTCGTCGTCGAGCCGGACGACCCTCCGGCCCCGGGTGGCGAGGTGGCGGCGTCTGCGCACCCCGTGCGGGGCCGCGGGAGTGGCGACGTAGAACGCACGGGCCGCCGGGGCACGCCAGTCGAGCAGCAGCGGGTCCTCGTCGGCGGACTCGGCGGGCAGCCCGATCCGGCCGATGTAGTGCTGCTCCCCGTCGCGCAGGTCGAGCCGCCCGAAGCAGAGTCCGTTCTCGGCGGCGTCGTACCGCGCGACCTGTCCGGCGTACCGGGCGGCGGCTGCCTCCCGCTCCAGCCGCCCCTGCCGGGTGCCGCCGGTTTCCCGCAGCACACCGGTCAGCTGATGCCCGGCGTGCTCGCGAAGGGCCTCCACGCGGGCGTGAAGCATGTCGAGATGGTTCTGTTCGTGGTCGATCTCAGCTCTGGACAAGGGTGTACCGACTCCCTGCAGGCGGTGGCGGGCGGCAGGGAGACAGGGTGCCTTACAACGGGGCAGAACGGGAGTCGTGCAGGTCGGGGCACGTGTGTACGGGCGGGGTGGGCAGTCCCGGGAGCCCTCTCGGTGCTGCTCTCGGTGCTGCTCTCGGTGCTGCTCTCCGTGTCTGGTGATCCTGCGCACCGTGTGCAGCAGGTACTCCTTGCGGTTGAGCGGATCACGGTCGGTGCGCGGCCGGTCCGGGGGCGTGCCATCCACCTCCAGCCGGTATTCGACACCGCTGCCGTTGGGCCGTTCCAGGCAGATCGTCGTGGTATCGCGGAGCGGGGGGCGACGGGGTGGCCGGGCTGCCGGTCCAGGGGCAGCGATCGCACCGGGGCGGCCGAGGACAAGCAGCGCGGCTCCGGACCGCGTACGCCGCCGCGCGGATTCCACGGCGGAGAACGCCGCACGGATTCCCACCGGGCACCGCGCACGCACATCTCACTGAAAGCACCGCCGAAGACATCTCAACTCCCCTGATACCACACGGCGTTCACACCACCCCAGGGCCGATCACAGGCCGCGAGGACGCCCCGGCCGCCGGGCGGGGACACCGGCAAACGAGTGGCCCGCCGCTGCCCAAACCTCGCGCGGCAGCGCATGCAATCCAACGGGTGATTATCCGCATTTCGCCACCCGAAGGGCCCACCGCGTAGCTCCAATGCGGCGCTCCCCGATGGCGCGGACCCGCATTTTGGCTGACGGTGGATCACGTCGCCACTGCTCCACACTGAGTCGGCACCCCGTCACTCTGCGCAGTCGCGGCGGAAGGAATGTGTTCCGATGCGCTCTGCCCGCACGCTGTTCGCTACGGCCGCTGTCACAGCGGTCCTCGCCATCACCGGCCCCTCCGCCTACGCCATGGTCACGGCGGCGGACTCGGGACACAACAACGGCTCCTCGTCCTCGCGCGGCGACGGGCGCGGAGGGGACAACAACGGAGACCGCGGCAATGACCGCGGGGGCCGCGACGACGAGGGCGGTCGCGGCGGAGATGAGGGTGGCCGCGGTGGCGACGAAGGCGGTCGCGGCGGGGACGAGGGTGGCCGCGGCGGCGACGAAGGCGGCCGGGGCGGAGATGAGGGTGGCCGCGGTGGGGACGAGGGTGGCCGGGGCGGAGACGAAGGCGGCCGGGGCGGGGACGAGGGCGGTCGCGGCGGCGACGAAGGCAAGCCTCGTGGTGGCGTCCAGGCCGGTGGCGGCTTCATGGCCCGGGTCATCACGGGCGACGAAGGCGGTCGCGGTGGCGACGAAGGCGGCCGAGGCGGCGACGAGGGCGGCCGAGGCGGGGACGAAGGTGGCCGCGGCGGAGACGAAGGCGGCCGCGGCGGAGACGAAGGCGGCCGAGGCGGAGACGAAGGCGGCCGAGGCGGCGACGAGGGCGGTCGCGGCGGGGACGAAGGCAAGCCTCGTGGTGGCGTCCAGGCCGGTGGCGGCTTCATGGCCCGGGTCATCACGGGCGACGAAGGCGGCCGTGGCGGCGACGAGGGCGGTCGCGGCGGAGACGAAGGTGGCCGCGGCGGAGACGAAGGCGGGCGCGGCGACGACGAAGGCGGCCGTGGCGGAGACGAGGGTGGCCGTGGCGGCGACGAAGGCGGCCGAGGCGGAGACGAAGGCGGTAGCGGCGGAGACGAAGGCAAGCCGCGCGGTGGAGTGAACGCCGGGGGCGGCGGGATGGCGATGACCGGTAGCGGCCTGGCCGCCGGTTCGGCGCTGCTGCTCGGCGGTCTCGGCGTCGGCGCGTACAAGCTGCGCCGCCGTCAGTCGTCGGGGGGCGTGATCGCCTGACCGGACCCACCACTCAGCCGGTCGTTACGTTGTCGCGGCCGCCGTCCCTCGGGGCGGCGGCCGCGGCGACTTCGTTTCCCCACCTGCCCCCACTTGTTCCCACCGGTCCCACCGGTCGAGTTCCAGCACACCCCTCTCCCCCAGCACCGCGCAAGTGAAAGGCACGTTCCCATGGCCGCCCCGCAGTCGCCCGGCTCCACCCCCACCCGGTCTGCCCCCGGATCCACACTGGGCCGCGCCCTGATGTGGCCCGCCGTGACAGCCGGGCTCGGCATGCTCCTCATCTACAACTCCTTCGGCACCTCGGCCGACGACAAGCCGCCGGCCCCGCCCGCCGCCGTCGCACCCGCCATGCCCGCGCCCGAGGTCCTCGGCTCCCATGCCGCGCCCCGCCCCGTCGCCCCGTCGAAACCGCCCGTCGACCCGGCGAAACCGCCCGTCGGCCCGGCGATGCTGCGTTCGGTCCCGACCCGGCTGCAGATTCCTTCTCTCGCCGTCAACGCCCCGTTCACCAGCCTGGCCGTCGGCGCCGGCGGCCGGCTGAACCCGCCGCCCGCCAACGACCCCAACCTGGTGGGCTGGTTCAAGGACGGCGTCACCCCCGGCGAGCGCGGCGCCTCGATCATCGCGGGCCACGTCGACACGAAGACGGGTCCGGCCGTGTTCCTCCAGCTCCGGTTCCTCAAGCCGGGCGCCACGGTCGACATCATCCGCGCCGACGGCTCGGTCGCCACGTTCAAGGTCGACTCGGTCGAGACGTTCAGCAAGGCGAAGTTCCCGGACAAGCGCGTCTACTCCGACACCCCGTCCGCGCAACTCCGCCTGATCACCTGCGGCGGCCCGTACAACAAGACCGTCAAGGACTACGAGGACAACGTGGTGGCCTTCGCCCACCTCGACTCCTCGAAGAATGGCTGACGACCGACCGGCGGCCGACGCCGCGATACGAGCGCCCGCCGGACCGGAAGCCGTACGGGGGCGGCACGGACTCGGGGTCCGTACCGCCCCCGTACCCGTTTCCGTCCCGACGCCGCACCGCTCCCGTACCGCCGCCCGCACCGCCGTCCCGCCCCGTCACACCGGGAGGAGTGCGCCGGGCCTCAGGTGCGGCTGCTGCCCCTCACCCCGGTGGTGAGACACGAGGGCGTCACAGCCAGCCCTTTTCGCGGGCGATCCGGACCGCCTCCGCACGGTTGCGGACCGCCAGCTTCTGGATCGCCGTCGAGAGGTAGTTGCGGACCGTGCCCTGGGAGAGGTGGAGCGCGGCCGCCACCTCCGCGTTGGTGGAGCCGTCCGCCGCGGTGCGCAGCACCTCGCGTTCGCGGTCGGTGAGCGGGTTCGCCCCGTCGGCGAGTGCGGCCGCCGCGAGGGTGGGGTCGATGACCCGCTCCCCGGCGAGCACCTTCCGTACCGCCGCTGCCAGTTGAGCGGCCGGGGCATCCTTCACCAGGAAGGCGTCGGCGCCCGACTCCATGGCGCGGCGCAGATAGCCGGGGCGGCCGAAGGTGGTGACGACGACAACCTTCACGGCCGGGAGTTCGCGCCGCAGGACCGCGGCCGCCTCGATGCCGGTCATGCCCGGCATCTCGATGTCGAGGAGCGCCACGTCGACGCGGTGCTCGTGGGCCGCGGCCAGCACCTCGTCCCCGCGGGCGACCTGGGCCACCACCTCGATGTCGGGTTCCAGACCGAGGAGTGCCGCGAGGGCCTCGCGGACCATGGACTGGTCCTCGGCGAGGAGGAGTCTGATCACGCTCATTCCGTGGATCCTAGGCCGGAACCGAGCGGAACACTCAAGGTCAGGGTGAAGCCTTTACCGGCCCCGGAAGCACCGGTACGGGATGTGCCGGGCCGGGTGGTCAGCGTGCCGTCGACCGTGGCCAGGCGTTCGGCGATTCCGGTGAGGCCGTTGCCCGGATCCGTACCCGCGGCTCCGACGCCGTCGTCCGCGACGGTGAGTTCGAGTACCCGGCCGTCGAGGGTCTGGCGCGGAGCGAGGGCGACCGTGCAGTGCCGGGCACTGCTGTGGCGTACGACATTGGTGACGGCTTCGCGCAGCGCCCAGGCGAGCACCTCCTCCGGCTTCTCGGGGAGGTCGTCGGGGGCCTCGGCCGGGACATCGGCGGTGATGCCCGCGGCGGCGAGTGCGGTACGGGCTCCGGCCAGTTCGCCGGGAAGGGTCGGCCGGCGGTAGCCGGTGACGGCACTGCGTACGTCGACCAGGGCCTGGCGGCTGACCTGTTCGATGTCGGCGACCTGCGCGGCCGCCTGCTCCGGGTGGTCGGGGAGCATCCGCCCGGCCAGTTCGCTCTTGAGCGTGATGAGCGAGAGCGAGTGGCCGAGCAGATCGTGCAGATCGCGGGCGAGCCTCAACCGCTCCTCGTTGGCGGCGAGTTGGGCGACCGTCGCGCGGGCTTCGCGGAGCTGGATGGTCGTGCGGATCATCTGCCGTACGCCGGTCATCGCGAACCCGCCGAGCAGCGCGGGGAAGACCAGGGCGGTGATGATCTCACGGGGGTGGTCGCCGGTCAGGCCGATTCCGACCAGGACGGCCGTGACGGCGGGGATCAGCCAACGGGCGGTCCGCAACGGCATGGTGGCGCCGACGGAGACCGCGACGTACACGAAGAGGACCAGCCACGCGGTGCCGAGCGTCAGGGAGAGGGTGACGGCGAGGGCGCCGAGAAAGGCGAGGGCGGACTGGACGAGGCGCCGGTCGAGGGCCTTCGCCGTGTGGCGGAAGACCAGCACCAGATAGGCGCCGGCGAAGACCAGCAGGCCGAGCACGCCCAGCGCGGTGCCCCACGGAGTGTGGCCGCCGTCGGCCAGGTCCGTGACCGGTGCGCCCATGAACGCGAGCCAGATGCCGATCCAGAGCAGCTTGATCCAGACCTGTCGGTGGCCCGTGGGCGGGCGCCCCGTGCCCACGTACTCCTCGTCGTTCACGCCTTCAGGGTGTCCTTCCGGTAGAGCCAGGCCGCTCCACCCGCGAAGATCAGGAAGTAGGCGCAGAGGATGGCGACGTCCTTGGCGTGCGGCGATCCGCCCATTTCGATCGCCTGGCCGAGAGCAGCGTACGCGTGTGTGGGCAGCCATTCGGAAATGTTCTGGAGCCACTGCGGGAAGGTCGCGCTGGGCATCCACAGACCGCCGAGGATGGAGAGCCCGAAGTAGATGATCATCGTGATCGGGCGCTCTGTCGCCGGGTCTGTCGCGCGTCCTGGCTGTACGGCTCTGCTGCGCCCTCTGCCGCACGGGCCCGCCGCAGGGCTCTCTTCGGGTGCACGCCCGTCGCGCACGGCGCCGCCCCCGGCCGGGGATCCGGCCGGGGGCGGGTGCGCGGTGCGGTTCGCCGGGGTGGGTGGCTATCCATTGCCGTCGAGCTTGATCGTGACGGTCCGCTCGGCAGGGGTCTTGCCGAGCAGCGCGGTCTGCATGGCCTGCGCCACGTCGTCCGCACTGAGCTGGTGCTTCTTGCCGTCGCCCTTGGTGACCATGATGCCGTCGAAGACGCCGTCACAGAGGGTGTCGATGGCCTTCTTGTCGTAGTGCTCGACGAGTCGGCCGTTGACCGGCACCATCGTCAGGATCTGCGGCAGCGACTTCGCCGGGCCGAAATCGATCTGCTTGGGGCCTGCCTTGACGGTGATCAGGCCGGACATCGCGGGCTTGGCGAACTCCTTCATCGCCCGGTCCAGTTCGGCCTGGGTGATGGTGGGCTCGCGGGTGGTGACGGGCAGTTGGACGGTGGCCGACCGGCCGGTCTGCACCTGCGCCCGGTACGCGTCGCGCACCGAGATCATCGACTTGCTGACGTCCAGCGACTTGCCCGGCTTGCCCGGTACGGCGACGGCCTTGCCCGGCTCGAAGCGGATCGTGCCGTCGTTGGCCGAGCCGGAGACGCCCGCCAGGTCCGTCAGCGCGACACCGAGCTTCTCCTCGTCGACCGGGATCACGGGGTCGACGACGCGCTTGCCGCCGAAGAGGGAGCCGACGACGGAGAGCGGGTTGTAGTCGCTTCCCGCGGCCGAACGCACGGTCTCCTGGCTGTCCAGACCGAGGCCCGCCTTGTCGGGTGCGAGCTCGGTCTTCTTGCCGTCCACGGACAGCTGGAGGGGCGCCTGGGCACGCTTGCCGAGGGCGGCGTCCAGCTTCGTGACGCCCTCCTCCTTCGTGCCTCCGCCGATGTCGACGCCGAGGACCGTGGTGCCCTTGGGGACGTCGGAGTGGTTCATCAGCAGCCCGGCGCCGTACGCGACGCCGAGCAGGGCGACGGCACCGGCGCAGAGGAGGACCAGCTTGGAGCGGCCCTTCTTCTTCGGGTCCGGAGCCGCCGGTGCGGGGCGGGCGGCGGGGCCGCCGGGTCCGGCCGGTCCGGTGCCCATGGCGTCGTCCGCGATACGGGGCGTCAGGTCGGGACCCTGGCCACCGGACCCGCCCGCGAACGGGGACGGCGAGCGGCGCTCCGACGGGATGACCGGGATTCCGCTGGTCAGCGTGTCACCGGAGACATTGCCGCCGGCTCCGGCGGAGGCCGGGGCCGCGAACTGGGGCGTAAGCACCGCCGTGTCGTCGGACATCCGCGGGGGCGCGCCGCCGGGGGCACCGGGACCCTGCGGGCCCGCCGGACCGCCGGAGCCCCGCAGACCGCCCTGGCCGCCCGCCCTGTCGATGTCCGGAGTCAGGGACGAAGTGCCGGTGGCCGGGCCCGTGGTGGGTCCGGAGGGGCCCTCCGTACGCACTCCGAGGTTCGGCGTGGGGCGCGGGCCGCCGGACGCGGTGTCCGCGGGCGCACGGGGGCTGAACTCGTCGAGAGCGCTGGCGCGGGGGCGGGGCGTGTCCTGGTCGCCGGTGCGCTGCGGACCGTCCGAGAAGTACGGCAGGTCGGCGCGGGGCGGGGTGGGTGCGGCGTCCTTGGAGCCGTCGGTGCCGCCCGGCGCGCTGCCGCCGACGACCGAGGTGTTCGTGGGGGCCTTGCGCGGCGCGAACCAGTCGCTGCCGCTCTTCTCCCTGGCCGGCTTCTCGGCAGCCGGTTCCGCGGTGGCCGAACCGGCTCGTGCCTCGGCGGCCGGTGCGTCGGACGCGTCCGGTGCACCGCTCGGCGCGGGCGGGCCGGGGCGCGGGATGCTGGCGGTGCGCTCGGCTTCGGTGGTGTCGGCGTCGCTCATCGGCGTACGCATGACAACGGGCGGGATGGGGCGCGAGCCCGGAATGTTGATCCGGATGCGCGTCGTCAGCGTCGTCTCGGTCCTCGGCTCTTCGGACTGAGGCGGATCCGCAGGCTCCGGGGCCCCCTCCGGGGCGTCCTGCGTAGGGTGCAGCGACGGATACTGGCGGGATCCGTACGGCGGCGTCCCCGAGGGGTACGCGGCTCCTCCGCGCCCCTGGGGCCCGGAGGACGAACTGTCAGTTTCACGACTCAAAGCAGGTTCTCCCGATTGGCTCCGCCGCCCGTACTTCCCCCATGCCGCAGGCCAGGGGACGGCTCGGCGCGCGAACCACCATACTGGCCGCCGCCGACAGACACCCCGCGACCGAGGGAAACGACTGTTCGACCGCCGGACGGACACGGGGCATTACGGGATCGGACGTGGCACTTTACTTGCCAGGTCGGCCGGTGTCGGTGCCCGGCCGGGGCGACCGCGACATGGTGGCACAGATCACGGCGACGGCCATCCCGCCCAGCATGAAGAGCGTGAGGCCCAGTTCATCGCCGAAGACATAGTCGCCCTCCGGCCGCCCGCCGAGCAGGACAACGATCGAAATCAGCCAGCCCGCGGCCGGTGCCAGGGCGCCGAGCTGAGTGCCGAAGACACAGCGCCCGCCGTAGAACAGTCCGGCGCACGCGACCAGCGCGAGCAGCAGTCCGGCGGGGAACCAGGCGGCTTGGACCAGCGCCCCGGCGATCCCGACGAGCGCGCCGAGGACGGCGAGGCCCACGTAGACGGCGATCCGCTTGGGGTCGAGGGGCGCGGCGAGGCCGGTGCCCGGGACACCCCCGGAGGGCGTTCCGGTGCGCGGTGCACGCTGCTTGCCGCCGCTCATCGCTCCGCTCCCGGTACATCCGTTCCTGGTACGTCCGGTACCCCGGCGAACAGGTCGTCCTCGCAGGTCCCTCGGGGTGCCCCGGAGGTGCCGCGTACCAACTCGTAGTACTCGGTGGTGAAGACGGGCTGCCCGAGGTCGTTGGAAAGGGCGAAGAAGGAGCCGTCCACGGCGATCTGGGTGGCGTGGGCCCGCATCGCGGCTCTCTTGGCGGCCGCGTGGGCCGAGCCGTCGATCCGCGCGGTGATCCTCGTGTCGTCGACCACACCGGGTACGTCGTCGATGGCGGCGATCCCCGGGAAGGCGTCCGGCGCCGTCTCCCGCAGGCGCGCGAAGCCCTTTTCGGCGACCGAGCGCGGCACCCGGTTCCAGTAGATCTTGGCGACGGTGTGCGGGGCGTCCGGTCCGGGACGGTACGCGGGGTCGGCGGCGAGCTCGGCGGCGCGCATCGCGACGCGGTGCGCCTGGATGTGGTCGGGGTGCCCGTAGCCGCCGTCGGGGTCGTACGTGACGAGGACCTGCGGGCGCACCGAACGAATCACCTCTACGAGGTACCCGGCGGCGTCGTCCACGTCCGCGTCCCAGAAGGCGCCGGGGCGGTGGTTCTGTGCCGCGCCCATCATTCCGGAGTCGCGGAAGCGGCCGGAGCCGCCGAGGAGGCGGTGGTCGGTGACCCCGAGCTCCTTCATCGCCGCGGCGAGTTCACCCCGGCGGTGGGGGCCCAGGGTGTCCTCCCGGTCCGCCGCGAGATGGGCGAGGCCGGGCGGGATGATCTCGCCCTCCTCGCCGAGCGTGCAGGTCACCAGGGTCACCTGGGCACCCTCGGCCGCGTACCTGGCCATGGTGGCGCCGTTGTTGATCGACTCGTCGTCGGGGTGCGCGTGCACCAGAAGCAGACGCCGGGCGGGATGGTCCGTCATGGGGACCACCCTACGAGCCGAGCGCCTCGGGGACCGACCGCGCCCACGCACCGGCCGGCGACGAGCCGGGTCTCAGAACTTGAGGCTTCCGATCATTCCTGCCACGTTCGTGGTCAAGTTCGAAATGCTGGGTGCAATGGACGAGCTGGCGAGATAGAAACCGAGCAACGCGCAGACCGCCGCATGTCCGCCCTTCAGTCCGGATTTCCGGATCAGCAGGAAGACGACGATCGCCAGCAGCACCACCGCCGAAATCGAGAGTGCCACGGCGGTTCACCTCCATCAGTACGGTCGGGTCGGGCAGCACACACGGAGCCAGCAGGTTCATACCCACCGAACGCTACGGATCATAACTATCCGTCGCACCGCATTGATCGGAGCACAGCAGCACGAGGGGCGCACGACCGGGCGGTCGGGCACTAGGTTCGGGCCCATGACTTCGCAGAAGATCTCATTTCCCCGCCAGCACGCCAGGACCATGCGGTTCACTCTCGGCGCTCCCCGTGCCTTCACCGTCTCACCCGACGGCGAGCGGGTCGTCTTCCTGCGGTCGGGCTCCGGCACGGACCGGTCGGGCCGGCTGTGGGTGCTGGACCTGCCTGCGGGCGGCACCCCGAAGGAGCGCGTCGTCGCCGATCCGGAGGCCCTGCTGGGCGGTTCGGCGGAGCGGCTGTCGGCCCAGGAGCGGGCCCGGCGCGAGCGCAGCCGCGAGGGCTCCTCGGGGATCGTCGGCTACGCGGTCGACGCGGCGGCCGAGTTGGCCGCGTTCGCGCTCTCCGGGAAGGTGTACGTCGCGGAACTGCGGGCGGGTACGGCGCGGGCGCTGCCGGTGCCCGGCCCCGTGATCGACCCGCGGCCGTCGCCGGACGGGCGCCACATCGCGTACGTGTCCAAGGGCGTGCTGCGCGTCGTGGGCGCCGAGGGCGACGGGGACCGAGCACTCGCGGAGCCGGAGGGGGACGGCGTCTCGTACGGCCTCGCGGAGTTCATCGCGGCCGAGGAGATGCAGCGCTCACGGGGCTTCTGGTGGTCGCCGGATTCGGACCGGCTGCTGGTCGCCCGGGTCGACGACAGCCCCGTGCGCCGGTGGTGGATCGCGGATCCCGCCAACCCGGACCGCGAGCCGGCCGAGGTGGCCTATCCGGCGGCGGGGACCCCCAACGCCGAGGTGCGGCTCTTCGTGGCGGGTCTGGACGGCACCCGTACGGAAGTTGTCTGGGACCGGGCTCGTCATCCGTATCTTGCCCAGGTGCACTGGTCGTCGGCCGGAGCTCCGCTGCTCCTCGTACAGGCCCGTGACCAGCAGAGTCAGCTCTTCCTCGCGGTGGACACGGAGACCGGTGCGACGCGGACGGTTCATGTCGACGAGGACCCGGTGTGGCTGGAAATCTTCCCCGGTGTGCCCGCCTGGGCGCCGGACGGGCGGCTCGTGCGGATCGCCGACGAGGGCGGGGCGCGGGTGCTCGCGGTCGGCGACCGGCTGCTGACCGGGGCGCAGTTGCAGCTCCAGGCGGTCCTGGACATCGGTGAGTCGGATGTCCTGGTATCGGCGTCGGCGGGCGAGGAGGCCACGGATCCGGAGATCGGCGAGAGCCATGTGTACCGGGTCAACGAACTGGGCGTCGAACGGGTCTCCGAAGGGGCGGGGGTGCATTCGGCCGTCCGCGCGGGCGGGGTGACGGTGCTGGTCTCCCATGCCCTGGAGCGGCCGGGGGCCCGTGCCGAGGTGTTCCGGGACGGCAGGCGGATCGCCACCGTCGCGAACTTCGCGGAGGAGCCGGTTCTGTCGGCGCGGGTCCGCCTCACCGAAGGGGGCGCACGGCGAATTCCGTGCGCCGTGCTGCTCCCCGACGGGTACAAGGAGCTGGACGGCCCGCTTCCGGTACTCATGGATCCGTACGGCGGACCGCACGGACGCCGGGTGGTCGCCGCCCACAATCCGCATCTGACGTCGCAGTGGTTCGCCGATCAGGGCTTCGCGGTGGTCGTCGCGGACGGCCGCGGTACGCCGGGGCGTTCGCCGGGCTGGGAGAAGGCCGTCAAGGACAATCTCGCCCTCAGCGTGGACGACCAGATCGAGGCGCTGCACGCCCTGGCCGGGCGCTTCCCGCTGGACCTCGGCAAGGTGGCGATCCGCGGCTGGTCGTTCGGCGGGTACCTGGCGGCGCTGGCCGTGCTGCGGCGGCCGGATGTCTTCCACGCCGCGGTGGTGGGCGCGCCGGTGACCGACCAGCGGCTGTACGACACCCACTACACCGAGCGCTATCTCGGCGACCCGGCCGAACAGCCGGAGGTGTACGCGCGCAACTCGGTGCTGACGGACGAGGGGCTCTCCGAGGCCGCGGACCAGGCCCGGCCGATGATGATCATCCATGGTCTGGCGGACGACAACGTGGTGGTCGCGCACTCGCTCAGGCTGTCGTCGGCGCTGCTCTCGGCGGGGCGCCCGCACGAGGTGCTGCCACTCAGCGGGGTGACGCACATGACGCCGCAGGAACAGGTGGCCGAGAATCTGCTGCTGCTCCAGGTGGACTTCCTGAAGCGGTCGTTGGGGCTGCCGAGGTGACCTGACCGGGGTTCCCCGGCGGTCCCGTCCGGCCGCGCCCGTCACCAGCCCGGAGGCGGCTGGGACGGGGGCGGCGGGCCGAGGACGCCGGGCCGTGGACAGCCGTACCCCTGCCCATGGCCCTGGTGGTGCGGGGCGGGAGTGTCGGTGGTGCCCCGCCGGGCCAGCACGTGGGGCGGCCGGGTTGCCCGCGCGTTGACGTATCCGTGGTCAGACGGCCCGGGTGCTCCCGGAGGCCGGCGGCCCGTCCTCCTGCTCCACGGCGTCCGAGGGGCCCACCTCGTCCGCCGCCTTCTCTGTCTTCTCTGCCGCCTCTGCCGCCTCTGCCTTCTCTGCCCCCTCTGCCCCCTCTGCCGTCTCTGCCTTCTCTGCCGTCTCTGCCTTCTCTGCCGTCTCCGCCATCGGCGTCTCCAGCAGTCTCTCCGGCGGCACCACCTGCTTCTCCTCCGCGAAGTGGCAGGCCGAGTCGTGCCCGGCCGGGGTGTCCGTCAGCCGGAAGACCGCCGGGACCGCCAGCAGCGGCACCTCCAGTTCGCACCGCTGCTGCGCCTTCCAGCAGCGGGTGCGGAAGCGGCAGCCGGAGGGCGGGTTGGCGGGTGACGGGACGTCGCCGTGCAGGATGATCCGCTCCCGGTGCTCGCGGGCCATCGGGTCCGGCACCGGGACGGCGGACAGCAGTGCCTGCGTGTAGGGGTGCGTGGGGTGGTCGTAGATCTGCTCCTCGGTGCCGGTCTCGACGAGACGGCCCAGGTACATCACGGCGACCCGGTCGGAGATGTGCCGGACGATCGACAGGTCGTGCGCGATGAAGACGTAGCTCAGTGCGAACTCCGCCTGGAGCCGGTCCAGCAGGTTGACGACCTGGGCCTGCACCGAGACGTCGAGGGCGGAGACGGGTTCGTCGGCGACGATGATCTCGGGGTTCAGGGCCAGGCCGCGGGCGATGCCGATGCGCTGGCGCTGGCCGCCGGAGAACTGGTGCGGATAGCGGTTGATGTACTCCGGGTTGAGCCCGACGACGTCCAGCAGGTCCTGGACCTTGCGGCGCCGGTCGCCCTTCGGGGCCACCTCGGGGTGGATCTCGTACGGCTCCCCGATGATGTCGCCGACCGTCATCCGGGGGTTGAGGGAGGTGTACGGGTCCTGGAACACCATCTGGATGTTGCGGCGCACGGCCTTCAGGGCGCGCCCCGACAGCTTGGTGATGTCCTCGCCCTTGTATCTGATCGCCCCGGCCGTCGGCCGTTCCAGGTGCACCAGCATCCTGGCCACGGTCGACTTGCCGCAGCCCGACTCCCCCACGATGCCGAGCGTCTCGCCCGCCGCCAGATCGAAGGAGACCCCGTCGACGGCCTTGACGGCGCCGATCTGCTTCTTGATCAGGATGCCCTGGGTCAGCGGATAGTGCTTGACCAAGTCGCGCACCTCCAGAATGGGTTCGCCGCCCGCGCGGGTGCTCCCCGGTTCAGCGTGCATCGAGCGTCTCCTTCCAGAAGTAGCAGGCGCTCTCACGGTGCTCGGCAACCTCGAACAGGGGCGGTACCTCGCCCCGGCAGACCTCCTGGGCCATCGGGCAGCGCGGGTGGAAGGCACAGCCGGGCGGGATGTGCAGCAGGTTGGGCGGGAGGCCCTTGATCGCGTACAGCTCCTGGCCCTTCTGGTCCAGGCGCGGGATCGACCGGAGCAGGCCCCTGGTGTACGGGTGGGCGGGTGCCCGGTAGATCTCGTGGACGGGGGCGGTCTCGACGATCCGGCCCGCGTACATCACGGCGATGTGGTCGGCGACGTCCGCGACCACCCCGAGGTCGTGGGTGATCAGGATCAGGCCCATGTTCAGTTCGCGCTGGAGCTCGGCGAGCAGGTCCATCACCTGGGCCTGGACGGTCACATCGAGAGCCGTGGTGGGTTCGTCGGCGATGATCAGCGAGGGTTCCAGCGCCAGCGCCATGGCGATCATGATGCGCTGGCGCATGCCGCCGGAGAACTGGTGCGGGTAGTTCCCCACGCGTTCCTTCGCGGCCGGGATGCGGACCCGGTCCATCAGCTCGACGGCCTTCAGCCTGGCGTCCTTGTGGGACATCCCGCGGTGGACGACGAACATCTCGCCGAGCTGCTCCCCCACACTGAGCACGGGGTTGAGGGAGGAGAGCGCGTCCTGGAAGATCATGGCCATCTCCTGGCCGCGGATCTTCCGGCGCTCGTCCTTCTTCATCTTCAGCAGATCGCGGTCCTTGAAGAGGATCTCGCCTCCGCCGATCTTCCCGGGGGGCATGTCGAGAATCCCCATGACCGCCTGCGCGGTGACCGATTTCCCGGAGCCGGACTCGCCGAGGACGGCCAGCGTCTCGCCCTCGGCCACCGAGTAGTTGACCCCGTTGACGGCTTTGGCCACCCCGTCGCGGGTGTGGAACTCCACGTGCAGATCGCGCACTTCGAGCAACATGGCAGCGGGCTCCTCAGCGCAGCTTGGGATCGAGGGCGTCGCGCACCGCGTCGCCGAGCATGATGAACGCGAGCACGGTGACGGCCAGCGCTCCGGCGGGCCAGAGCAGCATGTGCGGGGCGTTGCGGATGTACTGGGACGCGGCGGAGATGTCGATGCCCCAGGAGACGGCCGGCGGTTTCAGGCCGACACCGAGGAACGAAAGGGTCGCCTCCAGGGAGATGTAGGTACCGAGTGCGATGGTCGCGACGACGATCACCGGCGCGATGGCGTTCGGGGTGATGTGGCGCAGCATCATCCGGGTGTTGGAGGCGCCCAGCGCACGTGCCGCCTGTACGTAGTCGTTCTGTTTGGCGGTGATCACGGAGCCCCGGGCGATGCGGGCGACCTGCGGCCAGCCCAGCAGCACGATGAAGCCGATCACCGGCCAGACGGTGGCGCTGGTGACCACGGAGAGGAAGACCAGGCCGCCGAGGACCACCGGGATGCCGAAGAAGACATCGGTGAGGCGGGAGAGGACCGAGTCCCACCAGCCGCCGAAGAAGCCCGCCAGGCCGCCGAGGAAGCCACCGAGCAGTGTGACGCCCAGAGTGGCGCAGACGCCGACGGTGACCGAGTTCCTGGCCCCGTAGACGGTACGGGTGTAGACGTCGCAGCCCTGCCCGTCGAAGCCGAAGGGATGACCCGGCTGCGAGCCCTGCTGGGCCTTGTCCAGGTTGCAGTTCAAGGGGTCCTGATCGGCGATCAGCGACGGCCAGATCGAGATGATCACGAGAAAGAAAATGATCACGGCGGAGATGATGAAGACCGGGTTGCGGCGCAGGTCCCGCCAGGCGTCGGACCACAGGCTGCGCGCCTTCTCGGCGGGGCCGGTGCCCTCGGGGCCGCCCGGCGTCCTGCCGAGAGTCGTGCCCTCCTCCAGGGCCAGGTCCATCACGCCTCCCGCTCCGGCTGGTGAGATCGCCCCGTCCGGTGTCTGCTCAGGCATAGCGGATCCTCGGGTCGAGTACGGCGTACAGCAGGTCGACGATCAGGTTGGCCGCCAGGAAGACGAGGACCAGAATGGTGACGAACCCGACGACGGTCTGGGAGTTCTGGCGCAGGATGCCCTGGTAGAGCTGGTATCCGACGCCATGGATGTTGAAGATCCGCTCGGTGACGATCGCCCCGCCCATCAGGGCGCCCACGTCCGTACCGATGAAGGTGACGACGGGGATCAGCGAGTTGCGCAGCAGGTGCCGGATGACGACGCGCCGCCTGGGCAGCCCCTTGGCGACGGCGGTACGGACGTAGTCGGCGCGGGCGTTCTCGGCGATCGAGGTCCGGGTGAGCCGGGTGACGTACGCCAACGAGACCGAGGCGAGGACGAGTCCCGGAACGAGGAGCTCGTTGAACTGCGCCTCCGGTGAGACGGATGGCTTGATGACGCCCCACTCCACTCCGAGAAGGAGCTGGAGCAGCAGACCGGTGACGAAGGTCGGGATGGAGATGACGATCAGGGTGAGGATGAGCACGGTGGTGTCGACGGGGCGGCCGCGGCGCAGGCCGGTGACGACGCCGAGGCTGATGCCGATGACGATCTCGAAGACGATGGCGACGACGGTGAGCCGGATGGTGACGGGGAAGGCCGTGCCCATCAGCTCGGTGACCTTCTGCCCGTTGAACGCGGTACCGAAATCGCCGGTGAAGACGTTGCCCATGTAGGTCGCGTATTGCTGCCAGACCGGCTTGTCGAGGCCGAATTCCGAACGGAGTTGGGCTGCGGTCGCCGGATCGCACTGGCGTTCGCCGCAGAGGCCCGCGATGGGGTCGCCCATCACGTTCACCATGAGGAAGATCAACAGCGTGGCGCCGAAGAAGACCGGAATCATCTGCAGCAGCCGCCGGATCACATAACGTCCCATGAAGGGCTCCGGGGGTCGCGGTGGTCAGAGGCTCGGGACTGGGAAGTGACGCGTCGAGGGGACGAGGAAGCCGGGTGGCCGGCGCGTTCGTTCCAGGCACCGGCCACCCGGCTTCAACGGGTCACTTGACCTTGATCTGCTCGTACACCGGGACGCTGAACTGGTTGAGCGCCACACTGGAGATCCGGTCCGAGTAGCCGGCGCTGCCGTTCTGGTACCAGAGCGGAATGACGGGCATCTGCTCGACCAGGACCTTCTCCGCGTCCTGGAAGGTCGAGACGGCCGTGGCCTTGTCGGACTCCGCGTTGGCCTTGTCGACCAGGCCGTCGAACTTCTTGCTGCTCCACTTGCCGTCGTTGGACGAGGCGTCGGTGTAGTACACCGGCTGAAGGAAGTTCTGGATCAGCGGGTAGTCCATCTGCCAGCCGGCCCGCCAGGCGCCCGCCAGCTTCTGCTGGGAGACCTGGCTGCGGAAGTCGGCGAAGGTGCCGACCGGGCCGCCGACGCACGCCTTGTTGTTGCCCATCACCTTGTTGATGCTGTTGCAGACGGCGTCGACCCATTCCTTGTGGGAACCGGTGTCTGCGTTGTAGGAGATCTTGAGCTGGCCGCCAGGGATGCCGCCGCCCTCCTGGATCAGCTTCTTCGCGTTCGCCGCGTTGAACTCGCAGGGGGCGCCGCACAGCCCTTTCTTGAAGCCGCCGCTCGCACCGAGGACCGGGGACGTCCAGTCGGAGGCGGGTGTGCGGGTCTTCTGGAAGATCTGACTGGTGATCTGCTCACGGTTGATCGCCATCGACAGCCCCTGGCGGACCTTGATCCCGCCGGGGGTGTCCCACTTCTTGTCGTAGAAGGGGAAGGCGAGGGTCTGGATGATGCCGGCCGGGGTGTTGATGTACCGGTCGCCCAGGTCCGCCTTGACGTTCTTCAGCTGTGCGGCGGGCACGTCGTCGACGAGGTCGAGGTTGCCGGCCGTCAGGTCGGTGTAGGCGGTGTTGTTGTCGGTGTAGACCTTGAGGTCGATGCCGCCGTTCTGCGCCTTGTCGGCCCCGGGGTACCCGTCCCACTTGCGCAGGTTCATCGACGAGCCCTTGGTGTACTTGTCGATGGTGTACGGGCCGTTGCCGATCGGCTTGGACACCCAGGCGGCGTGGTCGGTGAAGAACGCCCTGGGCAGCGGGGCGAAGGCCGGGTAGCCGAGGGTGTCGGGCCACAGCGAGAATTTCTGCGTCAGCTTGACCGTGAAGGTCTTGTCGTTGACGAGCTTGAGTCCGGAGAGCGTGTTCGCACTGGCACTGCCGGATTCGGGGTGGACCTTGGCGTATCCGTCGATGTATCCGAAGAAGTACGCGTTCTTCTGATTGTTCTTCAGCAGTGCGCCGTAATTCCAGGCGTCCACGAACGACTTCGCGGTGACCTTCTCGCCGTTGCTGAACGTCCAGCCGTCCTTCACGGTGATCGTGAAGTTCTGGTTGTCCTTGGTGTCGATCTTCTCGGCGAGCATGTTCATGGCCGCGCCGGTCTTCGGGTCGTACCTCTTGAGCCCCCGGAAAATCATGTCGAGAACCTTGCCGCCCTGCACCTCGTTGGTGTTTGCGGGCTCCAGCGGGTTCTGCGGGTCGCCCCAGGAGGAACTCACAATTCCGTTGGCCCCGCTGCCCCCGCCGCCACCACCGCCGCCGCTGCCCCCGCCGCCACATGCCGTCGCCGCCAGGGCGACGGCCACCGCGCATGCAGCCCACTTGGCCTGTGTGGCTCCGCGCATGGAGTGCCTCCTCTAGATCTTCGTCACACGTAGAGCCCAATATCAGCTCAAAACGACACGAATGCACCCTATCTACGGCCGTACGTGTGGGGGCGTCATCAAGCCGTTCGGGTGTGCCGCATAACGAAAAGGACACACCCGTGATCGGACGCCCCGCCCGAGTCGCCCCGGTTCCCCCGTTCCGTAAAACGGCTGTCCACCTGGGGGACATCTGTGCATTGTCAAGTTCAAGTCAAGAACCTAAAGACCAGGTGTGGACTTTCACGGCTGATTGACCGTTGTCAACTCGATTGATTGGGTCCGTTCCAACCCCTCAGCTCCTCCTGTCCGGAGGATGCCGCTTTCCGTACGGGGACAGGAGCTCGATGACCACGCCATCCCCGGCCCCCATCACTTCGGTGGACACGACCACCGCCGAAGTCGTTGAGGAGTCCCGGCAGCCCGCAGGCCCCGACAAGGGCGCCGACGCACGGAGTCCAGGCCAGCTGGCCTGGCGGCGCTTCAAGCGCGACAGGACGGGCGTGCTCTCCGCCTACATCGTCGTGTTCTTCTTCGTGATCGCGATCGCCGCACCGCTGATCGCGAAGCTCTACGGCAAGAACCCGTACACGACGTACGGCCAGGACAACCCCGAACTGCTCAACGGATTTGGCTACCCGGCCCTCCCCAACGGCGGTATCAGCGGCGATTTCTGGTTCGGCATCGAGCCCCAACTCGGCCGCGACGTCTTCACCTTCCTGCTGTACGGAATCCGCACCTCGCTCCTGCTCGCGGCGGCGGCCACCATTCTCGTCACGCTCATCGGTGTGGTCGTCGGCATCACCGCCGGATATCTGGGCGGCAAGACGGACTATTTCATCGGCCGGGTCATCGACATCCTGCTGTCGTTCCCGTCGACGCTCTTCTTCATCGCCTTCATGCCTGTCGTCTACGGCCTGTTCGTGTCGCCGGACGACGAGATCCCGACGTCCCTGCGCGCCATCTGCCTGATCCTCGCCCTCACCGCCTTCGGCTGGGCGTCGATGGCCCGCCTGCTGCGCGGCCAGGTACTGGCCCTGCGCGAGCGGGAGTTCATCGAGGCCGCGAAGGTGACCGGCGCCTCCCCCGCCCGGATCATCTTCAAGGAACTGCTGCCGAATCTCTGGACGCCGATCCTGATCCAGGCGACCCTCGCCCTGCCCGCCTTCGTGACGGCCGAAGCGGGTCTGGCCTTCCTCGGCGTCGGGATCATCGATCCGACCCCCGACTGGGGCGTGATGATCCAGCGCGGAGCGTCCTTCTACACGGACGACATCACCTTCATGCTCTTCCCGGGCATCTCGATGATCATCTTCGTCCTCGCCTTCAATCTGCTCGGCGACTCCGTACGCGACGCGCTCGACCCGAAGTCGAAGCGCTGAGCCTTGGCTCCACCCGGCCCGGCCGCTGACCTCCGGCCCGCCGCACCTGCTTCGTCCACCGACCACAAGGACCGATACGCATGTCTTTCTCCCGCAGAAACTTCCTGATCGCCACCGGTGTGGCGGCCGCGAGCTCCACTGTCCTGAGCGCATGCAGCAGCGGTGACGCGGGCGGCGGCAAGGGGGGCGACAAGAACGCCCCGAAGGTCACCGGCAACAAGGGCGCCGAGATCCTGGTCGGCACCAAGGCCGACTCCACCGGTCCTTCCCCCGAGGTCCCGGGCGCGGTCAAGGGCGGCACGCTCTACACGATGGATCAGATGGACTGCGACCACCTGGACCCGGCGCAGATCTGGACGAGCTACGAGTTCCTCATCACCCCGCTGTTCATGCGCGGTCTGGTCGGCTACAAGGTGGCCCAGAACGGCACCACCACGCTCGTGGGTGACCTCGCCACCGACGCCGGCACCACGAAGGACGGCGGCAAGACCTGGTCGTTCACCCTGAAGGACGGCGTGAAGTGGGAGGACGGCTCGGACATCACGATGGACGACGTCCGCCACACCTTCGAGCGGCTCTTCGCCAAGTTCGTGACCTTCGGACCGCGTTACCCACAGGACTGGCTGATCGGCGGCGAGAAGTACCAGGGCCCCTACGAGGGCAAGCACCTGGACTCCATCGAGATCGACGGCAAGACCGTCACCTTCCGCCTCAAGGAAGCCCGCGGCGACTTCAACTTCATGCTGAGCATGCGGTCCTTCTCCTTGGTGCCGAAGGCGCACGACAACAAGGAGGACTACGACAAGAAGCCGTTCTCCTGCGGTCCGTACAAGATCGACGCCCGCCAGGTCGGCAAGTCGATGTCGCTGTCGCGCAACCCGCACTGGGACCCGAAGACGGACCCGATCCGCAACGCCTACCCGGACGCGTTCCAGTTCCAGTTCGGCTTCCAGTCGCTGGCCTCCACGGACCGCTACATCGCGGACCAGGGCAACGACCAGCACACCCTGTCGATCTTCAACGAGATCGCGCCCGAGCGCATCCAGAAGGTCCTCGGTGACCCGGAGCTGAAGAAGCGCGTCCTGCACCACCTCGACCCGGCGACGTACTACTACGCGATCAACACCACGCGCATCACGGACGTCAAGGTCCGTCAGGCCCTCAACTACGCCTGGCCCGCGCAGCAGACCCAGCTGATCCGCGGCGGTGCCTCGTCCTCCGAGATCGCCACCACCATCATCAGCCCGCTCACCCCGGGCCACGCCGACTTCGACCTCTACGGCAAGAAGGCGAAGCCGGCGGGTGACCCGGTCAAGGCCAAGGCGCTGCTGAAGGAGGCCGGCAAGGAGGGCCAGAAGATCGTCATCGCCTTCCAGCAGTCCGACAACCAGGTCAAGCAGGCCGTCGCGATCAAGAACGCGCTCGACAAGGCCGGCTTCGACGTGGTGACGAAGCAGGTTGACAAGACCTCCTTCTACAGCCAGATCGCCCAGATCGACAACCACTTCGACATGTTCGCGGCGGGCTGGTCCGCCGACTGGCCCGGTGGCTACACCGCCCTCCAGCCCACCTTCGACGGCCGCGTGATCGCCGACGGCGCCTCCAACTGGCCGCAGCTGAACGACGCGGGCGTCAACAAGGCCATCGACGCCGCGGCCAAGATCACCGACCTGGAGGAGGCCAACAAGGCCTGGGGCGCGATCGACCGGCAGATCATGGAACTGGCCGCGTGCGTTCCGGACTACTGGCCGATCCGCAACTGGCTCCACGGCTCCAAGGTCGGCGGCGTGGCCTTCGACTCGGGCAACAACGGCATCGCGATCACCAAGCTCTTCGCCATGAAGTGACGCGACCGGGGAGGGGCGACCGGACCGCCCCTCCCCCTCGCAACCCCCCGCTCTCTCCCTCGGCGACGGCGCCACACCCGGAAAGTCGCGATCCCATGTTTCGATTCCTGCTCCGCCGTGTGACCGGCGCTCTCGTCATCCTGCTGATCATCAGCGCCATCACCTTCTACCTCTTCTACGCGATCCCCCGTGACCCCGCCCGGATGGCCTGCGGCAAGGTCTGCACCCCCGAACTCCTCACCCAGATCAAGCAGAACCTGGGAATCGCCGACCCGATGCCCGTCCAGTACTGGCACTGGCTGACCGGTATCTTCATGGGGCGTGACTACGGGAACTACGGTCACTGCCCGGCGCCCTGCCTCGGCTACTCGTTCACCAACCGCCAGCCGGTCTTCGGCACGATCATGGACCGGCTGCCGCTGACCCTTTCGCTCTCGCTGGGCGCGGCCTTCTTCTTCCTGGTCATCGGTGTCGGAACGGGCATGCTCGCCGCGGTCAAGCAGGGCAAAGCGCTCGACAAGATCGCCAGTTCCTTCTCGCTGCTGGGCTCCTCGCTCCAGATCTACTTCGTCGGCTACATCGCGATGTTCCTGCTGGTGCAGCAGATGGGCCTGCTGGAACAGCCCTCGTACACGCCGTTCACCGAGAACCCGGCGAAGTGGGCATCGGGGCTGCTGCTGCCCTGGCTGGTGCTGTCGATCATCTTCACCGCCAACTACACCCGTATGACCCGCTCCCAGCTCGTCGAGCAGCTCAGTGAGGACTACGTCCGCACCGCACGCGCCAAGGGCCTGTCCCGCCGTTCGGTCTTCTTCCGCTTCGCCTGGCGCGGGGCGATGGGACCGATCGTCACCATCTTCGGGATCGACCTGGGCACGCTGATCGGCGGCGCCATCATCACCGAGGTGACCTTCAGCCTCCAGGGTCTGGGACAGCTCTCGGTGCGCTCGGTCGACACCAGCGACCTGCCCATGCTGCTCGGGGTCACCATCGTCGCGGCGGGCGCGATCGTCTTCGCCAACATCGTCGTGGACGCCGTATACGGCCTCATCGACCCGCGGATCCGGCTCGCCTGACCCCGCTCCCCGTTCCGGCCCACCCCCTCCTCCCGCAACATCCTCCTGGAGCGTCCCCGTGACGAGCACCGATCAGCAGCCCCTCCTCTCGGTCAGGGATCTACACGTTCACTTCTCGACCGAGGACGGCGTCGTCAAGGCCGTCGACGGCCTCTCCTTCGACGTGGAGAAGGGCCGGACCCTCGGCATCGTCGGCGAGTCCGGCTCCGGCAAGTCCGTCACCAACCTGACGATCCTCGGCCTGCACGACGCCGACCACACCCGGATCGACGGCGAGATCCTGCTCGACGGCCAGGATCTGCTCGCCGCATCGGAGCGGGAGCTGGAGCGGCTGCGCGGCAACAAGATGGCCATGATCTTCCAGGACGCGCTGGCCTCGCTGTCGCCGTACCACACCATCGGCCGGCAGATCGGCGAGGCGTACCGCAAGCACACCGGCGCCTCCAAGCGGGAGGCACGCGCGCGGGCCGTGGAGATGCTCACCAAGGTGGGCATCCCGCAGCCCGACCTGCGGGTGGACGACTATCCGCACCAGTTCTCCGGCGGTATGCGCCAGCGCGCGATGATCGCCATGTCGCTGGTCTGCGACCCGGAGCTCCTGATCGCCGACGAGCCGACCACCGCGCTGGACGTCACCGTGCAGGCCCAGATCATGGACCTGCTCAAGGACCTCCAGCAGGAGACCGGCACCGCGATCATCTTCATCACCCACGACCTCGGTGTCATCGCCGACATCGCGGACGACGTGCTGGTGATGTACGGCGGGCGTTGCGTGGAGCGCGGTACGAAGAAGGAGGTGCTGCGGACGCCCCAGCACCCGTACACCTGGGGCCTGCTGGGGTCCATGCCGAGCCTCGACGGTCCGGTCGACGTACCACTGTCGCCGATCCCCGGGTCCCCGCCGAGCCTCCTCAACCCGCCGACCGGCTGCCGCTTCCACCCGCGGTGCTCCTTCACCGAACAGGTCGGCGGCGGGCGCTGCGCGACCGCTCAGCCGCCGCTGGAGCTGGTGGACCGCCGCGGGGCCGCCTGCCACCTCACTCCGGAGCAGCGCGTCGAATTCTTCGCCGACTTCGCCGGCACCCGGGCCAACTGACGTACAAGAGACGGGACTTCCCCACTATGAGCAGCACAGATCCCCTCCTGGACGTCTCCGGACTCACCAAGCACTTCCCGATCCGGGCCGGCTTCCCGATCCGGCGGACGGTGGGCGCGGTGCAGGCCGTCGACGGGCTGGACTTCACCGTGGGCGAGGGCGAGAGCCTGGGCCTGGTCGGCGAGTCCGGCTGCGGCAAGTCGACGACGGGCCGGCTGATCACCCGGCTCCTGGAGCCGACGGCCGGCACGATCTCCTACCGCGGGCAGGACATCACCCACGCCTCGCGCAAGCAACTGGCGCCGGTCCGCTCCGAGATCCAGATGATCTTCCAGGACCCGTACGCCTCGCTGAACCCACGGCAGACCGTCGGCAAGATCGTCGCCGGGCCGATGGAGATCAACGGCATCGACCCGGCGGGCGGACGCGAGGCGCGCGTACGGGAGCTGCTGGAGATCGTCGGGCTCAACCCGGAGCACTACAACCGCTTCCCGCACGAATTCTCCGGCGGTCAGCGTCAGCGCATCGGGGTGGCCCGCGCGCTGGCCCTGGAGCCGAAGCTGATCGTGGCCGACGAGCCGGTCTCGGCACTGGACGTGTCGATCCAGGCCCAGGTGGTGAACCTGCTGCAGAAGCTGCAGCAGGAACTCGGCATCGCGTTCCTGTTCATCGCGCACGACCTCGCCGTCGTACGCCACTTCTCGCAGCGCGTCGCCGTCATGTACCTCGGCCGGATCGTGGAGATCGCCGACCGGGACGACCTGTACGGCAACCCCCGGCACCCGTACACCAGGGCGCTGCTCTCCGCCGTCCCCGAGGCGACGGCCGACGAGACGCCGGCCCGGGACCGCATCCTCCTCACCGGCGACGTGCCCTCCCCGGTCAGTCCGCCGTCCGGCTGCCGCTTCCGCACCCGCTGCTGGAAGGCGACGGACACGTGCGCGAGCGAGGCCCCGCCGCTGGTACGGGCCGAGGGCAGCCGGGACGGCCATCTGACGGCCTGCCACTACCCCGAGGACGCCCGGTCCGTGTCATCCGCCCCGAAGGCCCGTACGGCCTCGGACGGGCCGAAACTCGACAAGACCACCGAAGACCCCGAGGCCGGGTCCCGACACTCCCCTGCGGAGACGTCCGATTAGCGTCGCCCCGTACGGGGGATGACGGTACGCCGCCCCTGACAACGGAAGGCCCGAACCCCTGGGGCCCTCCCTTCATCCGCCTGCCCGGTGAAGGCTGAGAAGACGATCACGAGGCAAAACGTTCGGGTGTCTCCCGGTCAGGGGGCGAGCAGCACGTCGGCGCGCTCCTCGGCGGCCGCGTAACGCTTCGCCACGTCCGGGGCCCCAGCAGGAGCGGCCTCCGCAATCGAGGGAGAACAGTCGCGAAATGTGCTTGACGGCTACATGGTGGCGGCGTTTAGATCTCGGCGGCTTGTGAGCGACATGTGAGCAACTTGTGACTCTGGGGTGGGGCATGGGGCTGGCGTTCTGGCGTGCTCGAAGACAGCGCAGCCGATACGTGGTGGTGGTTGCTTCGGTTCTGTTTTCGAAGGCCGGTGAAACTTCCGGTCCCTCGGACTGCCGAGGCCGGAAGCACGAGCATCGCCTCGCACCCGGTCTCCTTCACCTACCAGATGCGTCCGAATCGCGTGGACGGCACCGAGGGCGTCTCGGACCTCGGCGGGCTCGTGATCAGCAAGGAGGACCGCGCGGCCCAGGGTGTTCTCGGTTCCTGCTGTCCAGCGCCGCAGGCGGTTGCATGGGGCCGTGGCTGTGGTCAGGGGGATGAAGTTCTTGTCTGCGCGGTCGGCGCAGGAGTTGTGCAGATCAACCTTTCGTTTTCGGAGGGTGGGGACGCCTGGTTCGGGTGGGGCCTGTTCGTAGACCTCGGACTGGGAGTCTTGATCGCTGCCGAGCCTGTTGATTGGGTGGCTGGCATGACTGACCTTGGACCCGTCGCATGGCCACCTGCCCCGATCAGGACCGAGAGGCTCGTGCTGCGTGAGCCCGAGGCCCGGGACCGTGCGGCGTTCATCGAGCTGCTGGCGTCGCCAGAGGTGCACACCTACCTCGGCGGCCCCCGCCCGCATGACGAGCTTGAGCGCGAGGTGCCTGGGGTGCCTGGGCAATGGCCCGGGTGTTTCGTCGTCGATCTCGACGGGGCGATGATCGGTGAGATCCTGCTCAGGAGAGCACCGGAGCACGGTCGCCCGGCTGCCGTGGGGAAGGTCGATCTCGGCTACCTGTTCCTGCCGCGGGCGTGGGGATTCGGGTACGCCGCCGAGGCGTGCGCGGCGGCACTCGACTGGCTCGACGGCATCCTTCCCGGCGAGCCGGTGGTGCTCCACACCCAGACAGCCAACGTCAGCTCGATGCGTCTCGCGGCGAAGCTGGGGTTCACCGAGGTAGAGCGGTTCCATGCCTGGGACGCCGAGCAGTGGCTCGGCCTGAGGTCCCCGGCCACGCCCTCCGATTGAGCTCGTGCCGGACAGCGCGGATCCGCAACTCGACAACCCGAGCCCGCGACGAAAGGTCATTCTGCAAGACGAAAGGCCAGACGAAGGATGAAGCTGCAAAGCGAAGAGATCCACGTCAAGAGAACCACGTCAAAGGACACCTGCGCCCTCAAGTACACAGTGAGGTCTTCTCGGCAACGTGATGGTTGCGGTGCGTAACCGCTGTCCGGCGCGGACCTGTGGTGGTCCGGGAAACACCGGCACCACGGCGGGAATGTACAGGTCATCGCCGCCCCGGACGGCTGGCCACTGTGGGTCTCCCCGGTCCGCCCGGGCCGCGAGCACGACACCACCTGCGCCCGCGCCCACGGCCTGGTCGACACCCTCAACCGGCTCGCCGCCACCCTGGGCATCCCCACCCTGACCGACCTCGGCTACGAGAACATCGGCGACGGCTTCCGCCACCCGGTCGATGGGCGGGACGTGGTCGTACAGGCCACCGTGCTCGTCGTAGGTGATCAGCAGTATGGATCGCGAGAAGACATCCGGATGCTTCCGCAGGGCCTCGTAGATGTTGGCGTGATGGTTCTACTCAATACCGGCGGCGCCCAATGGGACCCACTGCAGCCAATTTTGTGCGCGCAGAGAACACTTCGACGGCGCTGCCAGACAAGCATCGTTTACACGAACCCGTAACTTCTACATGTAAGGAATCTATCTGCAACTGACAGCCCACAAGCTGTATCAAGGGAGTAAGTCATGAGTTCTCAAATGAAGGCGTTCGGGTTCGGCATGCCGTGGGAATCGTTGTACGGGTACAGTCAGGCCGCCCAGGTCGGTGACACGGTTTATGTGTCGGGGCAGCTGTCTCATGACCGTCATGGCAACTTCGTGGGTGCCGACGACTTCGAACTGCAGGTCCGCACCACGCTGGAGAATCTGGACCTGATACTGAGGCAGTTCGGGGCCGAGCGTAGCCAGATAGCAGAGACCACGGTTCTGGTGAGAAACCTGCGCGAGAACTTCGACACGACGGCACGCCTCCACGCCGAGTACTTCGGGGAGCACCGGCCCACCAGCACGGTCATGGGCGTTTCCGACTTGGCGCTGCCGGACCAACTCGTCGAGATCGGCGCGCTCGTGCGTCTCGATGTGAAGCCATAGGCGAGGAGTCCGGCTTGATTCTGGCCCGCCGGAGTAGTCGCCAGGTCTTCAGCTGTGCGAAGGCACGTTCTCCGGGAGCCCGGAGCCGAGCGTGATCGCGGTTGAACTGCTGGTAGTGCTCGGGTCGCCAGTCGGGCGAATGCATGGCATGGTCGGGGCTCGGCGCGGCAGCCGCAATTGCTGTGCACTGACTGGCGGTTGGGCTGTACTACCGCCGACTAAGGGCTGTCCCGTAATCCCTGGTGGATCAGCGCGCGGCGTCAGATGCGGTGCATCGCAAGGCGGAGAGACGTCCGCATACTGGATGTATTCGGACGTTCCGACAACGCGGCGAGGATGGGGCCTCCCCTGCTCGAGCGCAACCGAGAGCTTGGGGAAGTAGCTGTCGTCGTGCGCCCGCCAGGGATTACGGAACAGCCCTTAGGTCACCGACCGTTCCTAGTCAGTGAGCAGGAGTGAGTCTTGGACCCACTGCCCGGCACTGCGCGTATCCCGAACGGTTTTGGATGCGCTGGTCTCCCGCGTTCCGTGTTGTGTCCCCGTTCGGGCGCGTGCATCGCGTGCACGTTCCGTGACGGGTGGGCGGGTTTCCTCACGCCCTCGGGTGCCTGGTCCGGCCTGGGCGGTCCGATGCCCATGACGATCACTCCGGTCGTCGTGGGGCGGTGTCGTCCGTCGCCGGATCGGGTGTCCGAGGGCGCGTCGTCCGATCGCGATGCCGGCAGCATCGTGACGGGACATCTTGCGGCGGGGCGTCTGCATGGGCTGGCGCCAGTACTGGTCTCCCCACATCGAGGTGTAGGCCGAGTCCACGGCCACGACGGACAGGCCGGTCTCGGCGGCCATGGAGACGAGCCGGGCCCTGAGCTTGCCGGTCGGGATGCCGGAGATGAGCTGACGGAACCGCTTCTTGCGGCCGTGCTTCTCGCGGGTCTTCTCGGCGGTGAAGTCCAGGTCCTCGATCGCGATCGCGTTGACGCCGCGGTCCTTCGCCCAGTGCAGGATCTGGGTGATGGCGTGCCGGATCTGCGCGTCCCGATGAGCGGCGGTGCCGGACAGGTCGTAGAAGAAGCGGCGCGGGTCGCCGACCGGGTTGCCGTGGACGTCGAGCTGGTAGGCGGCGAAGTGGTCTGCGTTGGTGTCGACGCCGATCATGCCTGCCTCCCGTGCGGTCTGAAGGGGGACGGTCTGGACGACGGGCCGCTGCCAGGAGGCGGTGAGGTACCAGCGTCCACGCTGAACGTCGTAGTGGATGCGGTAGGCCACGGCCCGGTTGTTCTCGATGCGGTCGGCCCATTCCTGGCCCCGGTGCGCGAACGCGGTCTTCGAGGCCAGGACGTACCGTCCGTGCTTGGCGTTCGCCAGGCCGGCGAGCGGTGCGGGGAGCCTGACGGACACATCGCCGTCGGGGGTGACGCGGATCGTCTCGTTCCCGAACCTTTTCCCGGACTCCCCGTCCGCTGACAGGAACCAGCGCTCGGCCTCCCACCGTTCCCGCCACTCGGCCTCGGTGAGCTGCGCGGCTTGGAGGTTGTGCCGGTTGCCCAGCAGCTTCCGGCCGCCGCGTACGACGTGCACGACACCGGCCTCCCGGTCGGCACGCGCCATGTCGAGGCGGTGTTCCAGGACCGCCAGGCGGCGGGACTTGTTGAACCA
>NZ_JBIBVN010000030.1:0-78050 GCF_043080425.1 Streptomyces sp. NPDC015032
GTTCGTCTTCACAAACAACGATGATCATCGGTGGTCGCACCCGTTTCCGTACCGGCCCCCACCAGCAAGATCACGATCTACAGCTGGAGTACTAGGCCGTGTTTTAGGTTCGGCGTTCGGCTTCCTGTGCGCGCCCTGCACGATGATGACCAGGATGTGGGGCGAGGGGATCTTTCTGATGAGCAGTGGTCGGTGCTGGAGTCGTTGCTGCCTGCGGTCGGCATAAGTCGCAGGTGGCCCGGGCTGTCGGCGACTGGTAGACGGTGTGCAGTGGCGGGTTCGGACCGGAGTTCCGTGGCGGGACCTGCCGTTCGAGTACGGACCGTGGCAGACGGTCTATGGACTGTTCCGGAGATGGCAGCGTCGGGGTGTGTGGGCCCGACGGCTGACGTTGTTGCAGGCGAGAGCTGATGCGGCCGGGCTGATCTTCTGGGAGGTCAATGTCGACTCCACCATCTGCCGGGCACACCAGCATGCTGCCGGTGCCCGCCGGAGCGGTACTGTGCAGAAGGAACCGCCAGGCGGAGTCAGCACCGAACCTGAAGACCATGGACTGGGCAGGTCGCGAGGCGGGTTCACCACGAAGGTTCATCTGGCGTGTGAGCAGGGACAGAAGCCGTTGTCGCTGCTGATCACCGCCGGGCAGCGCGGTGACAGTCCGCAGTTCGAGCCGGTCCTGAAGGCGATTGGGGTGCCCCGGCCTGGTGTCGGTCGGCCGAGAAGCCGCCCGCCGCGGGTGCGAGGCGATAAGGCGTACTCTTCACGCGCGAATCGCGCCTACCTGCGCAGACGTGGCATCAGGTGCACGATTCCTGAGCCGGCCGATCAGGTCCGCAACCGCAGACGCCGCGGACGTGGCGGTGGCCGTCCGCCCTTCTTCGACCGCGAGGACTACAAGGCCCGGCACGCGGTCGAATGCGGGATCAGCCGTCTCAAGCAGCACCGGGCCGTGGCGACCCGGTTCGACAAACTTGCGGTTCGGTTCGAGGCGACGGTTCAGGCCGCGGCGATTCATCAGTGGCTGTGAACCCTCAGCCTGCCGTCGTGCGGATGCCACAGCAGGAAAGGACGGCCCTGCGGTTATTGCGGAGGAAGGACGCATTTCCTGGCATTGGCGCGGAGCGATGTGTATGGGGTTGCACCTTCCGTAGCGGCATGTGGTTCGGTGGACATACGTCCCGATGCCTTGAGGAAAGGTCCCTGCTCATGCATTCGTCTTTCATGCCACCCCGTCAGGTCAAGATCGGTGACGCGGCGGCCTTCGTCGGCAGCACGCCACGGGCGATTCGCCATTACCACGAGATCGGGCTGCTCCCCGAGGCGGAGCGGGGCGGCGATGACCGCCGCCGCTACGGGTACGAGGACATGATCCGCTTGCTGTGGATTCGCAAGATGGCCGACGCCGGGATCGCCCTGGACGACATCCGTGACGCCTTTACCACCGGCACGGCTTCCGTCGGTGCGGACAACGGAGAAGGTATCGCGGGCATCCTGGAGCGGTTGGAGGAAACCCTCGCCGAGCAGGAGGCGGAATTGCGGTGGCAACGGACCGCCGTGCAGCGGATGCGCGCCGAAGGCAGCCGGATGGGCCTGCTCTCCGACTTCGTCACCGAACGCCTCAAGAGCCTGCCCGAGGGCTCCCTGCGTCAGGCAGACCTGGACACTCTGCTGGTCACTGAGCGGATCTTCGGCCCGCTCGGCGCGGCCGTCCAGGCCACCCGCTTCGTCGCCCTGGCCACGCATCCCACTCTGCGGGAGGATTCCGACCGAATCGATGACGCCGAGGAGGCACTCGATGACAGCGTCGCCGTCGATGATCCACGTGTGGCTCAAGTGGCCGTCGAGCGGCACGCCTTCGAAAGCGCCCTGCAGGCCGTCATCGAGGAGTCCGGCCTGGGTAAGGACGACGATGCCCTCTTCGACGCCTGGGACACTTTGCACCCTGCCAGCGCCGATGACGGCGAGGACGAGGTCGACCTCAGCTCCGGCAGGCGGGAGGCTGACTCCATGAGCGCGTTCGAAGCCATCGGCAAGATGCCCTACGACTTCTCCCCAGCCCGCCTGCGCTGTATAGAACTGGCGGAAGAACTATCCGCCCAAGACTCACCCGCTACCTAAAACACGGCCTACTGATCTTTTCGCAAGTTCGGTGGGTGTGGTGGTCTTGTCGGTGGGAGGCTGTCGGGGTGTCCTATCGACCTTCGACCTCCGTGTCTGGTTCTTCCGTTCCTCCTTTGTCGCGGCCGCAGTTAGCGGAGGCGCGTCGTGTTCGGGCTGTCGAGTTGTTTGAGGAGGGCGGGTCGAGTGTGGAGATCGCGCGGGTGGTGGGGGTGGGTGCCGAGAGCGTACGGCGGTGGAGGCGTGTGTGGGAGGAAGGCGGTGCCCCGGCCTTGCGGCGGCGCGCGGCCACCGGTCGCCCGCCCAAGCTGGACGACCCGCAGGTGGAGAAGGTGCGGGCGGCGTTGGAGCAGGGCGCCCAGGCCCATGGGTTCGAGGCCGATCTGTGGACCTTGGAGCGAGTCGGCCTGGTCGTCGAGCGGGTGACGGGAGTGTCGCTGTCACGGGCGACGGTCTGGCGGCTGCTGACCGGCCGGTTGGGGTGGAGTCTGCAGCGGCCGGAGCGTCGGGCGGTGGAGCGGGACGAATCCGAGATCGCTCGCTGGGTCGCGCACGAGTGGCCACGCATCAAAAGGGGCGGTGAACACACGTGCCTGGATCGTGTTCCTCGACGAATCAGGCGTCTCTCTGTTGCCTCAAATCCGCCGCACCTACGCACCCCGGGGCCGCACTCCGCTCCTGCGGCACCGGTTGAACTGGAAACGGGCGTCGATGGCTGCGGCCCTCGGCTATCACGCCACCGACCCCGATCGCGGTCCGCGCCTGTGTTTCCACCTCAAGCCCGGCAGCTACGACACCACCGCACTGATCGAGGTTCTGGAGCAGGTCAAGGCGTTCTACGGCGGTGACCGGGTGGTGTTGGTCTGGGACGGACTGTCCGCCCACTGGAGCCGTGCGATGCGTGCCTGGGTCGCCGAACAGGACTGGCTCACCCTCGAGCGACTACCCGCCTACGCGCCGGAGCTGAACCCGGTGGAACTCCTGTGGTCCTCGCTCAAGAAACGCGAACTTGCCAACCTCGCCGGCGACCACCTCGCCGACGTCGCCGATGCCACCGAACAAGGCATCCACCGCATCAACCACAACCAACAGCTGCCGTGGTCATTCCTCGCCCACACCGGTCTGACCATCCACCCACCAAACCCACTGAACTTACGAAAAGATCAGTAGGCCCTGGGAGTACGGCCGTTGGCCCCGGACAGCGAAAGACCCCAGGCCGCCCATCACGCCCGGGATCCTGTCCGACCTCGCGCCGCCGCCGACTCCAGTTCGCGGCGGCGCGGCCTGCTCTCACCAGTCGTCGGGTGCGCTGTCCACCCACGCGATCGGCCGGCCCTTGCTGTTGCGGCCCCGGCGGGCCGGGGCCCGCACCCTGCGGGGCAGGTCAGTGCGTGGTGAAGGCGAGGTTCATGGGTAGCTTCGAGCTGATTCTGAAGCCGGAGGTGACATGGAAGAAGAGTCGCCCATCTTGGTAGACGATCGGTTTCTTCCCGCGCGTGGCCATCTGTGACTGCACGTCTGAGACTGCAAAGCCGTTGGGGAGCCTCAGGAGCAGGTTCTGCCTTCCGTCTGTGGCAGCAAGGTGGAGTACGCCGCTGCCATCCTTCGTGGGGCCGGCGTCGCTGTAGGCGATGAGCCCGTCCTCATCGGTGTGCAGGGGCAGCATTTCCGCGCCGTCGATGCCGTCAACAGTCCACTTGCGCCGACCTGTATCTGCGTCGAACGCCGCGATGTGGTCGCCGCTGATCAGGTTTTCCCTTTTGCTCGCGAGGTAGACGGTGTTGTTCGTGGCCACTACTGCACCGCCGTTGTCCTCGCAGTCGGGAACGTATCCGTCGACCTTGATCATTGTCTTGATCGCGCCGCTCTCGTCGAACGTGTACAGCCTGTTCGCGTCCAGCGATATCCTCTCCTTGCCCTCGTAGGCGGCAACCACCAGCGGATCGGATGAGGCGATCCAAGCCCATCCCACCTTGGTCGGCAGCTTCGCGATCCGGGACGGCTTGCCCGTGCGCGGATCACGCTGCGCCACCTCGAAGCGATCGGCGCAATAGGTCAGGCCTACCAGGGTCTTGCCGCCGAGGTACTCGTCGTAGCCGCAACCCGGGCGGGTCGAGTCCCACACCGTCTTGCCGCTGTCGGCGGCAAAACCCCATGTCCCGTCCGGCCATCCGACTGCGGCAAATTCCTCACTGAGCCGTTTCCAACCCTGACGGGTGGTTGGGCGGGTGACCCCGGCGGCTGGCATGAAGAAAGCTCCTGGTAGACGGGTTCACGACCAAGATCACCAGTCCGCCAGGAGCTTTCGCTTGCTTGTCTACCCGTCTGGCATCGATCTGTCCAGCCGCACCCTGCAACACCTCTCCGGTCTCCTCGCAGGTCACCGCCGTCGCATCGGCTCATGGTGGCGTCGCCTGACGTGCGGCCAGCAGGCCCTGCTCGTCCTGGCCCACCTGCGCTGCGGCGACACCTATGCCCGCTTCGCTGCAGGCTTCCGTATCGGGATCGCGACCGTCTACCGGTACATACGCGGGGCCGTTGACCTCCTGGCCGCCCTCGCGCCCACGCTGGAACAGGCCATGACGACTGTCCGGAGGAAGGCGTACGTGATCCTCGACGGCACCGTGCTGCCGATCGACCGCATCGCCGCGGACCGGCCGTACTACTCCGGGAAGAAGAAGCACCGTGGGATGAACGTGCAGGTCCTCGCCGATCCCGTCGGACGCCTGATCTGGGCCTCGGACGCACTGCCGGGAGCCACCCACGACCTGACCGCGGCGCGGTCCCACGGCATTCCCGCTGCCCTTGCCGCAGACAACATCAAGTGCTGGGCCGACAAGGCGTACCAGGGCGCCGGGCGGGCCATCCGCGTCCCGATCCGTGGCAAGCATCTGCGCGGCTGGCGCCGACGTCACAACCAGGATCATGCGAGGATCCGCAGCCTCGGTGAACGCGCCATGGCGATCCTCAAGTCCTGGCGGCTCCTGCGTAAGCTCCGCTGCAGCACCACCCGGATCACAGCCGTCGTCCGAGCCGTCGTCGCCCTCGAACTCGCCACCTGATCAAGATGGAAGAGGCTCAGTGAACGTGTTCATCCGCCGAGACTCGAGCACCGGCAGGATCTGACCGTTGAGCACTTGAGTGACCGAGCGCACGCTGCTGGCGGCGTAATGACGTTGCCGGGTGAGCCACGTGGAGGCGTAGTGCCCGAAGCGCTGCTTGCCGATCTCACGCTTCAGGTCGGCCTGGGCGCGAGGAGTGGTCCGCTTCTCCTCGTAGACTTTGGTCAGCCGGTCGAGTGCCGACTGTTGTGTCGCGTACCCGGTCTCCTCGCGTTGGCGCCCGGCAGCATCGCGGTAGCGAATGGCGTACGGGTGGGCGCAACGGTTCTGGCGGGCGCAGGCGCAGTTCTTGAAGAAGCTGCCCATTCCGCGGACGAGCTGGGTCGCCAAGTGCACGTCTCCTGACTCATGCTGGGAGTTTGCTGACCAACGGCCTCCGAGCGTGGGCCTGACCTGCGGCCGCGCCAAACTACGGGACGTTGGTCAGCATCCTCACGTGTACCTCCTGGTAAGACGGGCGATGGAACCGGCGGTCCGCGTTTTCCTGGTCAGGACGGATGTGTCCGGTTGTCGGTCTCGGCTTGACGGCCATGACGGCGCCGGGAGGCGGGGCCGATGCCGTGCGGCGGAGCCCGGCGGTCCGATGCTGACACAGCGTCGGCCTTTCCGACCGGCTGTCATGCCAATTGTGGGCGTGCCCCGAGGGGAGTCACGGGAGTGACTCCGGCGCTTCGCGGGCTCCTCGATCGGGATGCGCAGCGTCAGCGCCCCTGCGTCGCAGGCGGCCTGGATCCCCTCCGTGTCGAAGGTGTCTGCCAGGACCATGTGCCGTTCGCGATCTGCTGGGTGAGCCGGTCCAGTTCGCGGAAGGGCCGGTGGGCGTCAGCATCATGAGTCACCTCCAGGACGAGAAGGGGCATTCTCGCCATATGCTTCACATCGGTTGTAATATGTCGTCCAAAGGATGACAAGCGTGATGTCATGCGAACGATGACATGCATGTCGACCGGGAAGGTTGATTCGTGACCGAAGTCGAAGTCGATGACGTGCATGCCGCCGCGGATATCCCCGGCAGCGCCGGTGTACCGGTCTCGCTCCCCGCCGCCACCACTGCGCTGAGCACGGTCGTCGCCGCCGTGCGGCAGGCCTGCACACCCGCAGGTACGGAGCCCGCGGGCTCCGCGCCCGAGCCGGGAGAGGCGCTGGACGCCCTCCTTCTGCTGCGGGACATACGCCGACGGCTCGCGGCCTGGGAGCCGTCCCTCATCGAGCTCGCCCGCGAGGCCGGAGCCAGCTGGGCCGAGATCGCCCACCCGCTCGGCGTCACCAGCCGCCAGGCCGCCGAACGCCGCTACCTGCGCCTGCGCACCGGCCCCCTGGGGACTACCGGCGAACAGCGGGTACAGGCCACCCGCGACCACCGGGCCGCCAACCGCACGGTCGCCGCCTGGGCGCGGGACAACGCGGCGGACCTGCGTCGGCTCGCCGGCCGGGTCACCTCCCTCACCGATTTGCCCGAGCGGGCCCGTGCAGCCGTCGACGAGCTCGACGAGGCCCTCGGCGCCGACGACCCCGCCCGTCTCATCGGGCCGCTCTCCGACGCGCGCCCCCATCTGGAGGACCGCAGCGACCTCGCCGACCGCGTCGACCGACTCGTGCAGCAGATCGAGAACCTGCGCAGGCACAGTGCCAGGCAGCGCCGCGGCGCGAGCGTGCCCGCGGAGCGGCCGGGTCCGGGGGCCATACGGCGGTCGTGAGCCCGCGGGTTCGGCATGCCTGGTCACGCGCCAGGGTGGGGCCACGCGTTCGGCGTGCGCGGTCATGGGGCCGTGGTGAGCCCACGCGGCCGTCCCGCGATCGCATGCGGCGGCCGACGGCCGGTGGGACGCGAGACCGCCACGTCACTCATCGGAACGACTGAGCGGCACATGCGCGCCACGCAGTACGCCCGGACACTTCGTCGAAGCGTTTCAGGACCAGCCGCGCCACATCGGGGTGGGCGCCGAGCGGGGCGGAGGCGAGGCAGCCACCGGCGCGGCCGCGCACAACGGCCGGGCGGCCCATCTGGCCTTCCTCGGGTATTACGGCCTCTGCCTGGTGGTGAATGTGGGCCTTGTACCTGCGACGGTCCGCACGACGCCTGCCGGGGTATGACCGCGCCGGCAGTCCACCGCGCCGGCCGTCCACCGCGACGTCCGTCGCCGGAGGAGCCGCTGTCCGTCGCCGGAGGCCGCCGTCCGATGCCGGAAAAACGCCGTCGCGGCCCTGCCGGGATGAGTATCGGGCCGCTTCGTCCTAGGGTGCGAGCCATGGCAGCGAGTGCAGCTCACCGAGGTGCTGCGGGGTGGGGCGATCACTCTGCCTCCGGCCCCGCCGCCCCCGACCCGCGTCGATGGCAGGCGCTTGCGGTGTGTCTGATCGCGGGGTTCATGACCCTGCTGGACGTGTCCATCGTCAATGTCGCCCTGCCGTCGATCCGGGAAGGGCTCCGTACCCCGGAGTCCGATCTGCAATGGATCCTCTCCGGCTACGCACTCGCCTTCGGCCTGTTCCTGATCCCCGCCGGACGGCTCGGCGACGCGCGGGGGCGCCGGGTGGTGTTCATGGCCGGACTGGCCCTGTTCACCCTGGCGTCGGCGGCCTGCGGAGCCTCCCAGTCCAGCCTGTGGCTGGTCGTCGCCCGACTGGTCCAGGGCCTCGCCGGGGGCATGATCTCGCCCCAGATCTCCGCGTTGATCCAGCAGATGTTCTCCGGTCACGAACGCGGCCGGGCCTTCGGCATGTTCGGTACGGTGGTCGGCATCTCCACCGCCGTCGGCCCGCTGACCGGCGGGCTGCTGATCCAGGCCGCCGGGGCCCACGAGGGCTGGCGCTGGGTGTTCTACGTCAATCTGCCGCTCGGCGCCGTCTGCCTCCTGCTCGCCCGGCGTCTGCTCCCGGACACCCCCTCGGCCGGCCGGGTGCGCCTGCGCGACCTGGACCCTCTCGGGGTCCTGCTGCTCGGTACGGGCGTGCTGGCGCTGCTGCTGCCGTTCGTCCAGGCCCAGCAGTGGCCGGGCGACCGGAAATGGCTGCTGGTCCCGGTGGCCGCCGCGCTGCTCGCCGCCTTCGTCGGCTGGGAGTCCCGGTGCGGCAGGCGCGGCACACAACCCGTCGTCGACCTGTCGCTCTTCCGGGTCCGTTCCTACTGGCTCGGCTGTCTGCTGATCCTGCTGTACTTCTGCGGATTCACCTCGATCTTCTTCCTCACCACGCTCTACCTGCAGAACGGTCTGCACTACTCCGCCCTGCAGGCGGGAATCGCCATCACGCCCTTCGCGCTGGGTTCGGCCGTCGCGGCGGGCCCCGGCGGCCGACTGGTCGGCCGCTTGGGCCGTCCCCTCGTTGTGGCCGGGCTGATCACGGTGACCGTGGGGCTGGCGGGCACCGCGGTCGCCGCGCACCTGGTGCCGGGGCGGGGTGCGGGATGGGCGATGGCGGCCCCGCTGCTCCTGGCCGGGCTGGGCAGCGGGCTGGTCATCTCCCCGAACCAGGCGCTGACCCTCTCCGAAGTGCCGGTGGCAACGGCGGGGAGTGCCGGCGGAACCCTCCAGACCGGCCAGCGCGTCGGGTCGGCGATCGGGATCGCGGCGGTCGGCTCGGTGTTCTTCGCCCAGCTGGGCGGCGACGGGTGGGCCACCGCCTATGACCACGGCCTCGTGGTCGCGGCCGCCTTCATCCTGGCCGCGCTGCTCATCGGGCTGGCCGATGTGTTCGGGGAGCGCCGTGACAAGAGCCATGCACAACGACCCGTCCGAAGTCCGTCCGTAGGAAGAACGCCATGAGGGAGAGCGAGATGAGCGGAACCACCGGCACCAGTACCAACGGCAGGCCCGACGGCAACGCGGCGTACGGGCACAAGACCTTCAAACGTGCCAAGAGCCACTTCGCCGACCGCATCACCGCCGACGGCCGCGACGGCTGGCCCGTCGAGGCCGGCCGCTACCGGCTGGTCGTCAGTCGCGCCTGCCCGTGGGCGAGCCGCGCGCTCGTCTCCCGGCGGCTCCTCGGGCTGGAGGAATCACTCTCACTGGCCGTCGCCGATCCGATCCAGGACGACCGCAGCTGGCGCTTCACCCTCGACGAGGGCGACCGGGACCCGGTGCTCGGCATCCGATACCTCAGCGAGGCGTACCACGCGCGGGAGCGGGACTACTCGGGCGGCGTCAGCGTGCCCGCGATCGTCGACGTGCCCAGCGGCAGACTCGTCACCAACGACTTCCAGCAGATCACGCTGGACTTCGCGACGGAGTGGACCGCGCTGCACCGGCCGGGCGCGCCCGATCTCTACCCCGAAGGGCTGCGTGACGAGATCGACGACGTCATGGACGGCATCTACCGCGATGTGAACAACGGCGTGTACCGCGCGGGCTTCGCGGCGGCGCAGTCCGAGTACGAAGCCGCGTACACGGACGTGTTCCGCCGCCTGGACCTGGTGTCCGGGCGTCTCGCGGACCGGCGCTACCTCGTTGGTGAGTCCCTCACCGAGGCCGACATCAGGCTTTTCACCACGCTGGTGCGCTTCGACGCCGTCTACCACGGGCACTTCAAGTGCAACCGCTCGAAGCTGGCCGAGGACCGGGTCCTGTGGGCGTACGCAAGGGACCTGTACCAGACGCCCGGATTCGGTGACACGGTCGACTTCCACCACATCAAGCAGCACTACTACCGGGTCCACACCGGCATCAATCCCACCGGCATCGTGCCCGTCGGCCCCGGCCTGTCGGGCTGGCTGACCCCGCACCACCGGGAAGAGCTGGGCGGACGCCCGTTCGGGGACGGCACCCCGCCGGGGCCGGTGCCGTCCGGAGAGGTGGTCCCGCCGTCGGGGCGCCCCTGAAGCGGGCCGCTCCGAAGGCCCTCGCCGGAGCGGGGGCAGGGCACTGTCGAGTCGCCTGCGATCACGAGATATCTTGATGTCAAGCAATGTCGCAGACGTGGAGCGGAGCAGAGGGTGACTGACTCGACCATCATCTATACACACACCGACGAGGCCCCGGCCCTGGCGACGTATTCGTTCTTGCCCGTCGTCCAGGCGTACGCCTCGACGGCCGGGGTCAATGTCGAGAGCCGTGACATCTCTCTGGCCGGACGCATCATCGCCGGCTTCCCCGAGCGTCTCCAGGAGAGCCAGCGCATCGACGACGCGCTCGCCGAGCTCGGTGCGCTGGCCAAGACGCCCGAGGCCAACATCATCAAGCTGCCGAACATCTCGGCCTCGATCCCGCAGCTGAAGGCTGCCATCGCCGAGCTCCAGGCGCAGGGCTACGCGCTGCCGGACTACCCGGACGACCCGCAGACCGATGAGGACAAGGACGTCCGCGCGCGCTACGACAAGGTCAAGGGCAGCGCCGTGAACCCCGTGCTGCGCGAGGGCAACTCCGACCGCCGGGCCCCCGCCTCGGTCAAGAACTACGCCAAGACGCACCCGCACCGCATGGGCGCGTGGTCGGCCGACTCGAAGACGAACGTCGCCACCATGGGCGTCGACGACTTCCGCTCCACCGAGAAGTCCACGGTCATCGCCGAGGCCGGTACGCTGCGCATCGAGCTCGCCGGTGACGACGGCAGCACCACCGTTCTGCGTGAGTCGGTGCCGGTGCTCGCGGGCGAGGTCGTCGACGCGGCGGTCATGCGCGTCGCGGCCCTGCGCGAGTTCTTCACCGCGCAGGTCGCCCGCGCCAAGGCCGAGGGCGTGCTGTTCTCCGTCCACCTCAAGGCCACCATGATGAAGGTCTCCGACCCGATCATCTTCGGCCACGTGGTCCGCGCCTTCTTCCCGAACACCTTCGCCAAGTACGGCGACGTGCTCGTAGCGGCCGGTCTCTCCCCGAACGACGGTCTCGGCGCCATCCTCAACGGCCTGGACTCGGTGCCGCACGTGGGCGCCGAGATCAAGGCGTCCTTCGAGGCCGAGCTCGCCGAGGGCCCCGCGCTGGCCATGGTCGACTCCGACAAGGGCATCACCAACCTGCACGTACCGAGCGATGTCATCGTCGACGCCTCCATGCCGGCCATGATCCGCACCTCCGGCCACATGTGGGGCCCGGACGGCCAGGAGGCCGACACCCTCGCGGTGCTGCCGGACAGCAGCTACGCGGGCGTCTACCAGGTCGTCATCGACGACTGCCGCGCCCATGGTGCCTTCGACCCGTCGACCATGGGCTCGGTGCCGAACGTCGGTCTGATGGCCCAGAAGGCCGAGGAGTATGGCAGCCACGACAAGACCTTCGAGATCCCCACCACCGGTACGGTGCGGGTCGTCGACGGAAGTGGCGACGTCGTGCTGGAGCAGGCCGTGGGCGCGGGCGACATCTTCCGCATGTGCCAGGCCAAGGACCTGCCGATCCAGGACTGGGTCAAGCTCGCCGTCACCCGCGCCCGCGCCACGGGCGCCCCGGCCGTGTTCTGGCTCGACGAGGACCGTGCCCACGACGCGCAGCTGATCGCCAAGGTCAGGACGTACCTCGCCGACCACGACACCGACGGCCTGCAGATCGAGATCATGTCGCCGGTGAAGGCGACCGCGTTCTCGCTGGAGCGCATCCGCCGCGGCGAGGACACGATCTCGGTCACCGGCAACGTGCTGCGCGATTACCTGACCGACCTGTTCCCGATCCTCGAGCTGGGCACGAGCGCGAAGATGCTCTCCGTCGTCCCGCTCATGAACGGCGGCGGACTGTTCGAGACCGGTGCTGGCGGCTCCGCGCCCAAGCACGTTCAGCAGCTCGTCAAGGAGAACTACCTGCGCTGGGACAGCCTGGGCGAGTTCTTCGCGCTCGCTGCCAGCTTCGAGCACCTGGCGAAGACCACGGGCAACGCGCGTGCCCAGGTCCTCGCGGACACCCTCGACCGCGCGACCGGCACCTTCCTCAACGAGGACAAGTCGCCGAGCCGCAAGCTGGGTGGCATCGACAACCGCGGCAGCCACTTCTACCTGGCCCTCTACTGGGCCCAGGAGCTGGCGCGGCAGACCGACGACGCGCAGCTCGCGCAGGCGTTCGCCGGACTCGCCAAGACGCTGGAGGAGCAGGAGCAGACCATCGTCGACGAGCTGATCGCGGTGCAGGGCTCGCCGGCCGAGATCGGCGGCTACTACCAGCCCGACCCGGCCAAGGCCGCGGCCGTCATGCGTCCGTCGGCGACGTTCACGCAGGCCGTCGCGAGCCTGGGCTGACGAGACCGTTTCCGGGGCGCAACCAGGCGTCGCCTCGCCCCTCCCGCCCCGGCCGGCATCATGCCCGGCCGGGGCGGTCGCGTGTTCCGGGACGGAACCGTAGCGGTCCGCCCGGCCGACGCCGGATGTTCTCCGTGCAATTCGTGTACGACGAGCCGCCGCGACGGTAGGTTCGAACGAACGGATCGACTGCTCTTCGTGGAGGAGGGACCGTGCTGACGGGCAAGAACGCCGTGGTCACCGGAGGAGCGCGGGGCATCGGCCGCGCGATTGTCGAGCGCCTGTGCCGTGACGGGGCACATGTGGTCTTCAACTACGCCACCCGCGACGACGCGGCCGAGGAAGTCGTCCGCACCGTGCGGGACAACGGCGGAGCGGCCTCGGCCCTCCGTATCGACCTCGCGGACCCGGACGGGGCCCAGCGGCTGATGGAAGCCGCCGAGGAGTGCCTCGGCGGACTCGACATCCTGGTGAACAACGCCGCGCTGTGCCCCACCCCGTCCCTCATCGTGGACACCGCCCCGGAAGTATTCGACAAGGTGATGGCGGTCAACACCAGAGCGGTCTTCCTGACGATCCGTCACGCCGCGGAGCGGATGCGCGACGGCGGCCGCATCGTGAACATCTCCACGGCGAACACCGTGCGGCCGGGGCCCGGCATCTCCGCGTACGCGGCCGGCAAGGGAGCGGTCGAGCAGCTCACCGCCATCGCCGCCCGCGAGCTCGGGGCGCGTGGGATCACGGTCAACACCGTCTCGCCCGGCGCGACCGACACCGAGCTGCTGCGCGGCGCCAACCCGCCGGAGGCGCTCGACGCGGTCGTCGGCATGACCCCCCTCGGCCGATTGGGTGAACCCGCGGATGTGGGTGATGTGGTCGCCTTCCTCGCCGGCCACGACGGCCGTTGGATCACCGGTCAGAACGTGCGCGCGACGGGCGGACTCGCCTGAAGGACGGCCGTGGCGTCCGGGCCGGTCGCCGATCCGGACGTCCACCGGTCTTCCCGCCAACAGCGCTGTCCAGTAAGGGAGTTCATTCTGCCCCCGAGATGGTGTCGCGAGTCGGCGGCGTGAACCCTCGCACGCCCGTGGCCGGTTGGGCGGGCCGGAATTCCGTACCCCGTGCCCAGGACTCCGTCGCCGTCCGTCATCTCCGCGCGCGAAACGCCGTGTGGACATCGGCCGGGTGCGGGCGGGCGCGGGTCCGGCCCCGAGGACGTCCTGACGAGTGAAAGTCACGCGACGGCGGGCGCAGGGCCGCGCGGAGTGGCCCCGCTGCTGATTTGCTGCACCTGGAATCTGGCGTGACGCGCGGGGGCCGGCCGGTCGGCACCGGGCCGAGGCGGCGCCCCTGTCGGGTGCGCAGTCCGCCCGCGCATGACAATCGAAGGAGCGTCCCAGTGACGACGACGGGCACACCAGGGGCAGCCGACGCGGAGGAGGCGTACGCGAACGAGCTTCCGGTACACGCCAAGGAACCGGGAAATGTCGTCATCAAGTGGCTGACGACCACCGACCACAAGACGATCGGCTCGCTCTACCTGGTCACGTCGTTCGCGTTCTTCGTCGTCGGCGGTGTGCTGGCCCTGGTCATGCGCGCGGAGCTGGCCCGGCCCGGGATCCAGATCCTCTCGCCCGAGCAGTTCAACCAGGCGTTCACGATCCACGGGACGATCATGCTGCTGATGTTCGCGACGCCGCTGTTCGCCGGCTTCACGAACTGGATCATGCCGTTGCAGATCGGCGCACCCGACGTGGCGTTCCCGCGGCTGAACATGTTCGCGTACTGGCTGTACCTCTTCGGCTCGTTGATCGTCGTGGCCGGCTTCCTCACCCCGCAGGGCGCCGCCGACTTCGGCTGGTTCGCCTACTCCCCGCTGACCGACGCGGTCCGCTCGCCGGGCATCGGCAGCGACATGTGGATCATGGGTCTGGTCTTCTCCGGCTTCGGCACGATCCTCGGCTCGGTCAACTTCATCACCACCATCATCGGCCTGCGCGCCCCCGGCATGACGATGTTCCGCATGCCGATCTTCGTCTGGAACGTCCTGCTGACCGCTGTGCTCGTGCTGCTGGCCTTCCCGGTCCTCGCTGCGGCCCTCCTGGTGCTGGAGGCGGACCGGAAGTTCGGGGCGCACGTCTTCGACCCGGCCAACGGCGGCGCGCTGCTCTGGCAGCACCTCTTCTGGTTCTTCGGCCACCCGGAGGTGTACATCATCGCTCTGCCGTTCTTCGGGATCGTCAGTGAGATCATTCCGGTCTTCAGCCGCAAGCCGATCTTCGGCTACATCGGCCTGATCAGTGCGACGATCGCGATCGCGGGCCTCTCTGCGACCGTGTGGGCGCACCACATGTACGTCACCGGGGGTGTGCTGTTGCCGTTCTTCTCGTTCATGACCTTCCTCATCGCGGTACCGACCGGTGTGAAGTTCTTCAACTGGATCGGCACGATGTGGAAGGGATCGCTGTCCTTCGAGACACCGATGCTCTGGTCGATCGGCTTCCTGGTCACCTTCCTCTTCGGTGGTCTGACCGGTGTGATCCTGGCGTCGCCGCCGCTGGACTTCCAGGTCTCGGACTCGTACTTCGTCGTCGCGCACTTCCACTACGTCGTCTTCGGCACCGTGGTCTTCGCGATGTTCGCGGGATTCCACTTCTGGTGGCCGAAGTTCACCGGCAAGATGCTGGACGAGCGGCTCGGTAAGATCACGTTCTGGACGCTGTTCGTGGGCTTCCACGGCACGTTCCTGGTCCAGCACTGGCTGGGTGTCGAGGGCATGCCGCGCCGCTACGCGGACTACCTCGCCGCGGACGGCTTCACCGCGCTCAACACCATCTCGACGATCTCCTCGTTCCTGCTCGGTCTGTCGATGCTGCCGTTCCTCTACAACGTGTGGAAGACCGCCAGATACGGCAGCGACATCGAGGTCGACGACCCGTGGGGCTACGGCCGTTCGCTGGAGTGGGCGACCTCCTGCCCGCCGCCGCGGCACAACTTCCTCACCCTGCCGCGGATCCGTTCCGAATCCCCGGCGTTCGACCTGCACCACCCCTCGGTGCGGGGCCTCGAAGAAGCCCTCAGCAGCCCTGGCACCGGGACGACACGGACCCCGGGGGACCCACGGGCGTGAGCACAGCGGCACCAGGAGAGGAGGAGCGCGTGGATCCGGACAAGGAAACCGCCCGCGGTCTGGCACAGCTGGAGGGCTATCTGCTGTGGAGCGCCGCGGTCGAGGAGGCCCGGCGACAGGCGGACCGCTTCACCGACGAGCTTCCCTGGCTCACCACGGCACAGCGCGAGGACGTGCGGCGGGTCTACACCGCGGACCGCGTCGCCGCGTCGCGGACCATGTTCCGCCGCGTCCGTGCCCGTGCCGCCGAGCTGCGCGGTGAATACGACGCACGCTACCGCAGGCTGAGGGCGCGCTGTGTGGCCGTCGTCGTCGTGCTCGTCGGCGCGGTCGTCGGCGCCTGCACGGCCGTCTCTCTTCTGGTCCGCTGACCCGGGTGGTGTCGTCCGTCCGCCGCCCCCAACAGGCGAACTCGGGCGCGGCTCGTAAGGATGAGGGAGGACGGGCGCGTGCGACGGGGCAGGCGAACGGACGACCGTGCAGGCCCGAGAAGGGACGAATAGCGTGGCACGACCCAGGATCCTTGTTGTCGGCGCCGGATTCGCCGGGGTGGAATGCGTACGCCGCCTGGAGCGCGGGCTCATCCCGGGCGAGGCGGAGATCGCGCTCGTCGCACCGTACTCGTACCAGCTCTATCTGCCCCTGCTGCCCCAAGTGGCGGCAGGTGTGCTCACTCCGCAGTCAGTCGCGGTGTCGCTGCGCCGCAGTCGCAAGCACCGCACCCGGATCATCCCGGGCGGAGCCATCGGAGTGGATCCCAAGGCGAAGATCTGTGTCATTCGCAAGATCACCGACGAGGTCGTCTACGAGCCCTACGACTACATCGTGCTCAGCCCCGGGAGCGTCACCCGTACCTTCGACATCCCCGGCCTGCTCGACAACGCCCGGGGAATGAAGACCCTGGCCGAGGCGGCCTTCGTACGTGACCACGTGATCGCTCAGCTCGACCTCGCGGACGCCAGCCACGACGAGAACGAGCGGGCTTCGCGCCTGCAGTTCGTGGTGGTCGGCGGTGGATACGCGGGCACCGAAACGGCCGCCTGTCTGCAGCGCCTCACCACCAACGCGCTCAGGCACTATCCGCGGCTCGACCCGAAGCTGATCAAGTGGCATCTCATCGACATCGCCCCGAAGCTGATGCCCGAACTGGGGGACAAGCTCGGCCGGAGCGCCCTGGAGGTGCTGCGCGCACGCGGCATAGAGGTGTCGCTCGGCGTGTCCGTCGCCGAGGCCGGACCGGAGAAGGTCACCTTCACCGACGGCCGGGTGGTGCCCTGCCGCACCCTGATCTGGACGGCGGGGGTCACCGCGAGTCCCCTGGTCTCCACCTTCGACGCGGAGACGGTACGCGGCCGGCTGGCGGTGACGCCCGAGATGACTCTGCCGGGCTTCGACGGCATTTTCGCCCTCGGCGACGCCGCGGCCGTACCGGACCTGAGCAAGGGCGACGGGGCGGTCTGCCCGCCCACCGCGCAGCACGCCATGCGCCAGGGGCGCAGGCTCGCCGGCAACCTCATCGCCACACTGCGGCACCAGCCGCTGAAGCCGTACGTCCACAAGGACCTCGGCCTCGTCGTGGACCTCGGCGGAAAGGACGCGGTCTCCAAGCCGATCGGCTTGGAGATGCACGGAATCGCCGCACAGGCCGTTGCCCGCGGCTACCACTGGTCGGCGCTGCGCACCAATGTGGCCAAGGCACGGGTCATGACCAACTGGATGCTCAACGCCATCGCGGGCGACGACTTCGTACGCACCGGATTCCAGGCCCGCAATCCGGCGAAGCTGCGCGACTTCGAGCACACGGACTCCTACCTCACCCCGGCACAGGTCCGCGAGCACACCTCCTCGCTGCACACCGGCACCTGACCGCGTACCGTCCGGAAGGGGACGCGGCGTACGGCTCGAAGGAAGCCGGTCCCGGCCCGCGCCCCCGGCCGGGATCAGCCGTTGCTCTCGTGCCCGGCGGTCAGCGCCGGGTCACGCTCCACCACCGGTTCCAGGATGTCGTCGATGCTCTTCAGCAGCTCCGCGTCGAGGGTCACACCTGACGCCCCGGCATTCTCCGTCACCTGCTCGGGCCGGGAGGCGCCGATGATCGCGGCGGAGACGTTGGGGTTCTGCAGCACCCAGGCGACCGCGAGCCGGGCGAGACTCAGACCGGCCTGGTCGGCGAGCGGACGCAACTGCTGGACGCGTTCCAGCACGTCGTCGCGGAGCCAGCCGGCGACCATGCTCGCACCGCCCTTGTCGTCCGTCGCCCGGGAGCCCGCCGGGAGCGGCGCACCGGGCTTGTACTTGCCCGTCAGGGCGCCCTGGGCCACCGGCGACCAGACGATCTGACCCATGCCCAGCTCCTCCGACGCGGGTACCACCTCGGCCTCGATGACCCGCCACAGCGCCGAGTACTGCGGCTGGTTGGAGACCAGCGGGACGTGCAGTTCGCGGGCCAGTCCGTGTCCGGCGCGGAGCTGGTCGGCCGTCCATTCCGAAACACCGATGTACAGGGCCTTGCCGGAGCGGACGACGTCGGCGAATGCCTCCATGGTCTCCTCCAGCGGTGTCGAGTGGTCGTAGCGGTGCGCCTGGTACAGGTCCACGTAATCCGTCTGCAGACGGCGCAGCGAGTTGTCGATGGACTCCATGATGTGCTTGCGGCCGAGCCCCCGGTCGTTGTGCCCCGGACCGGTCGGGAAGTACACCTTGGTGAACACCTCGACCCCTTCGCGGCGCTCATTCCTGAGCGCCCGGCCCAGGACGGCTTCGGCCCGCGTCTCGGCGTAGACGTCCGCCGTGTCGAAGGTGGTGATCCCGGCATCGAGCGCGGCGCGGATGCAGGCGATCGCGGCGTCCTCCTCCACCTGGGAGCCGTGGGTGAGCCAGTTTCCGTAGGCGATCTCACTGATGGTCAGACCGCTGCGGCCGAGTCGGCGGAACTCCATGTGCCTGCTCTCCCTGTGCTCGTGGGGACGGATCACGCGTGGACGGCCCATGCTATTGCGCCGTCCGGCAGCCCTCGGGCAGGCTCAGGCATCCGGAACGGTGCGGTGGACCGTACGGAGGAAGGCCGCGTTGTCCGGAGTGCGCCGGATCCGGTCCAGCAGCGTTTCGAGAGCCGTCTTCGGATCCCGGGAGTGCAGGACGCGACGCAGTCCGCGCACCGTACGCAACTCGTCGCCGGCCAGCAGGAGTTCATCGCGCCGGGTGCCCGACGCAGGGATGTTGACGGCCGGGTAGGTGCGCCTGTCGGCCAATGTGCGGTCGAGCCGGAGTTCCATGTTGCCGGTGCTCTTCAGCTCTTCGAAGAAGTAGTCGTCGGCGCGTGAGCCGGTCTCCACCAGCGCGGTGGCCAGGATGGTGAGGGAGCCCCCCTCCTCGGCGAGGCGTGCGGCGCCGAAGAGCCGCTTGGGGCCGAGCAGGGCGGAGGCGTCGACGCCACCGCTCAGGGTGCGTCCGCCCGCGGCGGAGGCGTTGTTGTGGGCACGGCACAGCCGGGTGAGGGAGTCCAGCAGGACGACGACGTCCTGGCCCTGCTCGACCAGGCGCTTGGCGCGTTCGACCGCGAGTTCGGCGAGCGCGATGTGTTCCTTCGCGGGCCGGTCGAACGTCGAGGCGAGCACCTCGCCCCGCACGGATCGGCGCATGTCCGTGACTTCCTCGGGGCGTTCGTCGAGCAGCACCACCATCAGATGGCACTCGGGGTGGTTGGCGGCGATGGCCGCGGCGACCTGCTGGAGCAGCACCGTCTTGCCCGTCCTGGGTGGTGCGACGACGAGTCCTCGCTGCCCCTTGCCGATCGGCGAGACCAGGTCGACGAGGCGGGTCGCCGGACCGCCCGAGGGCGTTTCCAGGCGCAGTCGTTGCCGGGGATGGAGCGGGGTCAGGTCACGGAAATGGGGCCGGCCGCGCAGCGCCTGCGGGGAGCGGCCGTTGACCCGTACGACCCCGGCCAGAGTGCGGGGCCGGTCGCAGGAGCCCTCGACGACATCGCCCTTGCGCAGGCCGTGGCGGCGGATCAGCGTGGCGGGGACCCGCACGTCGTCGGGGCAGGGGTGGTCGGCCCGGATGTGCAGGGTGCCGTGCCCCTGATGCGTGATGTCGAGGAGACCTGCTGCGGTCTCTGCGGGCAACTCCCGCTGGACGATGGGGTGTTCGAGAGTGCTGGTCATATGAGTGGTCCTTTCGCGGACATGCGAATGAAGGGCCCGGACGGCACGGGGACGGAAGACATCACGCCCCGTACGACGGGTGGCAGAGCCCGGACAGAGAAAGCGGCGCCCGTACCGGACTGGAAGAAATGGTGCGCAAGAGCAGGATCGCCGGTCACGGAAGGACGGGCGTGGAAGCTCTGTGAGAAGAGATCGGCACCGGCGCCCCGTATCGAGGCGGACACATGTGCCATCTGCAATGTACCACGGTGCGCGCTCACCGGGGCGGCGACGGACCGGATATCCGGTTGCCGCGCCGCTCGCGGAGTGGTGTGGTTCTCCGGGCCTGTCGGCCCCTCAGTCATTCTGACCGGCGCCCTCGGCGCGGAGGAGACATCTTGTCGATACGCATCACCGCCCTGACCGACCCCGACCGTGCCGGCGCGAGTCACCGACTGGTGTGGCTGGCGTCCGACCCCGGGGGAAACCCCGTGGGCTCCGCGTTCCTGCGCGTCTTCGCCCGCGAGGGCCAGAACCACCTGGCGGAACTGGACCTCCACGTCCACCCGGCGGAGCGTCGGGGCGGCATCGGTTCACAGTTGCTGGACGTCGCGGTCGCGGCCGCCCGCGACGAGGGCCGACGCAGCGTCATCGCGCAGGTCGAGGCCGGATCCGCCGGTGATCACTTCCTGCGGGCCAAAGGACTGCGGAAGGTCCTGACCCTGAGGTACGCCCGTCTCTCGCTGGAGAAGGCCGATGCCGCCGCCCTCCGTAAAATCGTCGGGCGGCCGCACCCGGGCTACCACCTGGTGTCCTGGGACGGCACCGTCCCGGACGACCTCGCCGCGACCTTCGCCGCGTCGCGCCGCGCCATGGACGACATGCCGATGGGCGACACCGACTACGGCACGGTGGTCTGGGACGTGGACCGGGTCCGGGCCGCGGCCGCGGCCGTCGCGGCCCGCGGCGAGCTGCTCCACACCGTCGCCGCGGTCGAGGCGTCCACGTCCACGATCGTGAGCTTCACCGAACTGGTCGTCCCGGGCGACGGGACGGGGGATGGTCGGCACTACGGCACCGGGGTCCTCCCCGAACACCGGGGGCACGGCCTCGCACGGTGGATGAAGGCGCTGTCCGTCCTGCGGGCACGCGAGCTCCATCCGGGCCTCGGCGGACTGCTGGCGGACACCGCGGACGGCAATACGCACATGCGTAGCATCAACGACGCGCTGGGATACGAGCCGACGCACCAGTCCGTCCAGTACCAACTCGATCTCTAGAGGGTGTCGTCCGGTGGATCGGAGCGAGGCCCGGCCTACCGGACGATACAGCCGCCTCACCCTTCAGTGCGTTCCGCCACCGGGTGCGTGCCCCGGAAGGCCCCCAGGATCTGCTCGGCCGCCAACGTGGCGGTCAACTCGCCGTCCCGTACGCGCTGTTCCAGCGCCGGTGCGAGCGCGCGAACCTCCGGATGGGCGCGCAGATGCTCCAGCAGCTCGTCCCGCACCATCGTCCAGGTCCAGTCGACCTGCTGGTCACGTCGCTTCGCCGCGAGCCGTCCGGTCGAATCGAGCAGCGTACGGTGCTGCTCCAGACGCTCCCACAGGGTGTCGAGGCCGGTCGACTCACGGGCGCTGCAGGTGAGGACCGGGGGCGTCCAGGCAGCGTCCACCGGATGCATCAGCCGCAGTGCGCCCGCCAGTTCGCGCGCGGCCGCGCGGGCGTCGCGCTCGTGCGGGCCGTCCGCCTTGTTGACCGCGATGGCGTCCGCCAGCTCCAGGACGCCCTTCTTGATGCCCTGGAGCTGATCGCCGGTACGGGCCAGCGTCAGCAGCAGGAACGTGTCGACCATATTGGCCACCGCCGTCTCCGACTGGCCGACGCCGACCGTCTCCACCAGCACCACGTCATAGCCCGCGGCCTCCATGACCACGACGGACTCCCGGGTCGCCTTGGCCACCCCGCCGAGCGTCCCCGCGGTGGGGGAGGGGCGTACGAACGCCGCGGGGTCCACCGCGAGGCGCTCCATCCTGGTCTTGTCGCCCAGGATGGAGCCGCCGGTACGGCTGGAGGAGGGGTCGACGGCCAGCACCGCGACCCGGTGGCCGAGCCCGGTGAGCATCGTGCCGAGCGCGTCGATGAACGTGGACTTCCCGACCCCCGGCACGCCGCTGATACCGATGCGCCGGGCGTTGCCGGAATGCGGGAGCAGCTCGCGCAGCAACTGCTGGGCCAGTGACCGGTGATCGGGGCGGGTGGACTCGACGAGAGTGATGGCGCGCGCGATGTACGCCCGCTTCCCGTCGAGCACGCCCTTCGCGTAGCTGTCGATGTCGATCTTCGGAGCCATCGGGTCAGCGGCTCACAGCTCGTGGCCGAGCGCGGCACCGAGCCGCGTCACCAGGTCGTATGCGGCATCCGGAATCACCGTGCCGGGCGGGAACACGGCCGCCGCCCCGGCCTCGTGCAGCGCCTCGACGTCCTGTGGCGGAATCACCCCGCCCACCACGACCATGATGTCGTCGCGGCCCTCGGCGGCCAGCTCCTCGCGGAGCGCCGGGACGAGGGTGAGGTGACCCGCGGCCAGCGAGGAGACGCCCACGATGTGCACGTCCGCCTCCACCGCCTGCCGAGCCACCTCGGCCGGCGTCTGGAACAGCGGGCCGACGTCGACGTCGAAGCCCAGGTCGGCGAAGGCCGTCGAGATCACCTTCTGCCCCCGGTCGTGGCCGTCCTGTCCCATCTTGGCGACCAGGATGCGCGGACGGCGCCCCTCGGCCTCCTCGAACCGGTCCACCAGCGCCCGGGTACGGTCCACGGAAGGGGATTCACCTGCTTCGTTGCGGTACACACCGGAGATCGTACGGATCTGGCCCGCATGCCTCCCATACACCTTCTCCAGGGCGTCCGAGATCTCGCCCACGGTCGCCATCGCGCGTGCGGCGTCGACGGCCAGTGCCAGCAGATTGCCTTCGAGACCGGGGCCGGGGGCCCGCTCGGCCGCCGCGGTCAGTGCGCGCAGCGCGGCCCGGCAGGCCGATTCGTCGCGCTCCTCGCGCAGTCGGCGCAGCTTCTCGACCTGCTGGGCGCGCACCGAGGAGTTGTCGACCTTGAGCACATCGATCTGCTCGTCGGTCTCCACCCGGTACTTGTTGACCCCGATCACCGGCTGACGCCCGGAGTCGATCCGCGCCTGGGTACGGGCCGCGGCCTCCTCGACCCGGAGCTTCGGGATGCCCGCGTCGATGGCCTGGGCCATGCCGCCCGCCGCTTCGACCTCCTGGATGTGCTGCCAGGCCCGGCGCGCCAGGTCGTACGTCAGCCGTTCCACGTACGCGCTGCCGCCCCACGGGTCGATGACCCGGCCGGTGCCCGACTCCTGCTGGAGCAGCAGCTGGGTGTTCCGGGCGATCCGTGCCGAGAAGTCCGTCGGCAGGGCGAGGGCCTCGTCGAGCGCGTTGGTGTGCAGCGACTGGGTGTGCCCCTGGGTGGCGGCCATCGCCTCCACACACGTCCGGGTGACGTTGTTGAACACGTCCTGTGCGGTCAGTGACCACCCCGATGTCTGCGAATGGGTGCGCAGGGAAAGCGACTTGGCGTTCTTCGGCTCGAACTCTCCGACGAGCTTGGCCCACAGCAGCCGGGCCGCCCGCAACTTCGCGATCTCCATGAAGAAGTTCATGCCGATCGCCCAGAAGAACGAGAGCCGCGGCGCGAACGCGTCCACGTCGAGACCGGCCTGCCGCCCCGCCCGCAGATACTCCACCCCGTCCGCCAGGGTGTACGCCAGCTCCAGATCGGCGGTCGCACCCGCCTCCTGGATGTGATAGCCGGAGATGGAGATCGAGTTGTAGCGTGGCATCTTCTGCGAGGTGTACGCGAAGATGTCGGAGATGATCCGCATCGAGGGCTTCGGCGGATAGATGTACGTGTTGCGGACCATGAACTCCTTCAGAATGTCGTTCTGAATGGTCCCGGCCAGCTTCTCGGGCCCGACGCCCTGTTCCTCGGCGGCCACGATGTACAGCGCGAGCACGGGGAGCACCGCGCCGTTCATCGTCATCGACACCGACATCCGGTCCAGCGGGATGCCGTCGAAGAGCCGGCGCATGTCGTAGATCGAGTCGATCGCCACACCCGCCATGCCGACGTCGCCCGTCACCCGCGGATGGTCGCTGTCGTAGCCGCGGTGGGTCGGCAGGTCGAAGGCGACGGAGAGGCCCTTCTGTCCGGCCGCGAGGTTGCGGCGGTAGAAGGCGTTGGACTCCTCGGCGGTGGAGAACCCGGCGTACTGCCGGATCGTCCAGGGCTGGTTGACGTACATGGTCGGGTACGGCCCCCGCAGATACGGGGCGATGCCCGGATACGTACCGAGGAAGTCGAGCCCCTCCAGGTCACGCCCGGTGTACAGCGGCTTGACGGCGATGCCTTCCGGCGTCTCCCACAGGAGATCGCCGTCGGAACTGCCGGAGGACTCCTTCACCGAGGCGCGCCACTGGTCCTCGGACACCTCGGCGGCATCGCCCGGTCCGAGTTCGATGCCGGAGAAGTCAGGGATACGCATCACGCCACACCCATACGGTCGAGAAGGGAAGAGAGCACGGCCACCACATCGGAGCCCGCGAAGACGTACTCGTCGATACCGGTGTACTCGGCGGGCCGGCCCGCGAGGAACACCCGTTGCGCGCCGGCCGAGCCCAGTGCCTCGGCGACCGCCCCGGCCTGCTCGGCGTAGAGCGTGTCGCTGGAGCAGAGGCACGCCACGGTGGCCCCGCTGGACTCGAACGCTCCGGCGGCCGTCGTCGCGTCGACCGAGACCGGGTCGTGGACCGGTTCGATGCCGCCCGCCTGGAACAGATTCGAGGCGAACGACGCCCGCGCGGTGTGGGCCGAGGCCGGACCCAGCGCGGCGAGGAACACCCGCGGCCGCTGTCCGGTCGCCGCGAGATGGGCATCCGACCGGGCGCGCAGCTCCTCGAACGCCTCGTCACGACGGACCCTGGGCAGACCGCCCGATGCCGCGGCGGGGGCCGCCTCGCGCTCCACGGGACGTTCCGCCAGCTGCGGGAACTCGCTGACCCCGGTGACCGGCTCCTTGCGCCGTGCCAGATCCTTGCGGCGCGCCGCCCAGGTGGCCGCGAGACGCTCACCGATCATTCCCGAGCGCAGGGCGGCCGCCTGGCCGCCCGACCGCTCGATCTCCTGGAAGAACGCCCAGGCGGAGGCGGCGAGTTCGGCGGTGAGGCGCTCCACGTACCAGGAGCCGCCCGCCGGGTCGATGACCCGGGCCAGATGTGACTCCTCCAGCAGGATCGTCGACGTGTTGCGGGCGATGCGCCGGGCGAACGCGTCCGGCAGTCCCAGGGCGTGATCGAACGGCAGCACGGTGACGGAGTCGGCCCCGCCGACACCCGCGCCCAGACACGCCAGTGTCGTCCGCAGCATGTTCACCCAGGGGTCGCGCCGCGTCATCATCACCGAGGACGTCACCGCCTGCTGTCGCTGCGCCCCGGCGTCGGCGGCCCCGCACACCTCGGCGACCCGGGCCCACAGCCGCCGCGCGGCCCGCAGCTTCGCGATGGTCAGGAACTGATCTGCCGTCGCCGCGTACCGGAACTCCAGCTGCCCACAAGCCTCCTCGACCGTGAGCCCGGCCTCCGTCAGCGCCCGCAGATAGGCGACTGCGGTGGCCAGCGAAGCGCCCAGCTCCTCGGCGGCGGAGCCACCGGCCTCGTGGTACGGCAGGGCGTCGACGGTCAGTGCCCGCAACCCGGGAAACTCCCGGGCGCACCGCCGGGCCCAGTGGACCGCCGCCGTCGGATCGGGCCCGTCACCGCTGCGGGCAGCCTGCCCGAGCGGGTCGGCGCCGAGATTGCCGCGGGCGGCCTGCGCGTCGACACCCCGCTCCGCGTAGAGACGGAGCAACTCCGCCGCGGCGACATCGAGTTCACCGCCCGCGTCGAGCACCACGGGGGCCAGATCCAGGTAGACACCGTCCAGTGCCGCCGCCAGAGCGGTCACCGGGACACCGCCGGTGCCGCCCACGGTCAGCCACAGCGAGGTGACGCCGTTCTCCAGATCGGCGAGGACCGCCTCGTTCAGGCGGGCGGCATCCGGCAGGGCGTGCCGCTGCCGGACGTCCCAGCCGCCCGCCGCATTGCCCTCGGCCTTGCCGCCGCGGGTGAAGGGGGCGAAGCCCGGATATCCGGCATCGGGCGCGGTGTCGCGCGAGGTGTAGAGGGGGCGGGTGATGAGCCCGTCCTCCACCGTGGTGGACAGCGCTTCCTCGGCGGCCGGACCCGCAACATCCTTGCCCGACTTGCGCAGCACGCCTTCGACCAGGCTTTGCCACTGCTCATGGGCGGGGTGAGGGAATTCGGCGGCCAACGAAAGCCCGTCGGCAGGCAGGACCGTCATGCCCAGATGCTAGGTCAGGTCCCGGATGAGCAGCAGAGGCTCCGTCTGTGACCTTGCACTCTCCGAACGCGCTTGATCCTTCACGTACAGTCGCGTAACAGCTGCCGCCGGGATTGTGCCCCGGCGACGCGACGTCACGCCGACGGACCCGGCGTACGGGCTCCGCGCCCGCGGCGTCCCGGGCCGAGGCCGGACACGAGGCACGGCGGTGGTTCGACCCGACCGGGTGCCGGTCGGGCAGCCGCATGAACGCGGGCACTCGGCCTCTGGGTGTTCCCGGAGCCGGAGCCGGTGGCCAACGACCAGTCGACCCCTGTCGTCCACTGCGCCGAAGGATGTATAGGGGTGTCGTCCGCACGCACGATGCCCCTGACTGGTGGTCGGGCGAGCCTGGAAAGCACACGGGGTTGTCGATAGGAGTCGGCCCTGTCGTCACCAGGAGCGCTATGACCGAGCTGCACATACGACAACCCGCACCCTCACCCGCGCCCACGGCTGCCGGGGCCATGGGCCGTGCGTTGGCCGGCGGCCTGATCATGGCGGTGGCGCTCGGCGCCAGCAACGGCCTCGGACCCGTACTGGCGGACGCCACCGGAGCCAGTGGCTTGGCCGCCCGGCTGATTACTGCGGCCCTCGTCACCGTCGTGGCCGTGCCGTTCGTCCTGCGCCTGTCACACCCCCGGACGATCGGCTTCGGCAGTCCGGGCGCGAGCCTACGGGCGTTCCTCACCGGCGTTGGCGTGACGGTCGCGGCAGCGGCGCTGGTCCTGGGCGCGGGCACGGCCGTGGGGTTACTCGTCTGGCAGCAGCTGGACCTCGTCACCCTGGTCGGCTTTCTCGTCACCAACGCCGTCGTCGCGTTCCTGCTTGAAGCCCTGCCCGAGGAGACGACGCTGCGCGGCTACACGTGGACATCGCTGCGCAGACGGTTCGGGCCCGCACTGGCGGCGCTCGGCACCACGGCGGTCTTCCTGCTCGTACCGGGCACCTCAACTCTGGTGACGGTTGGCATCGCCCGGCTGGCCGGTGACGAGCCGGGCCACATCGGCATCGCCCCGGAGGGGCAGCACCCGGTCGACTACCTCATCCTCCTGACGGTCTTCAGCCTGACCCTGATCGCCGCCCGTGCGGCCGTGGGTCACGCCCCGCTGTGGGCGGCGATCGGCACGCACCTGACCGTTCTGACCGTGAACCGCATCATCCTGCAGGGCGAGGACCGCGACGCGGGTGTGACGGTGGAGCAGACGTCCGGTGACGCGGTACTCCTCGTACCGCTGTACCTGGTGGTCGTCGCGATCGCATTCCTGGCGTGCCGCCGGGTCACGCGTCGGACCACGCCCGGCGAAAAGCAGCAGCGGTGATGTCCTGGCGCCCGACGTCCAGTACGGCCTCCGCGTCATCGAAGCCGACCAAACCTCTGACCACTGACCACTGACACCTCTCATGGCAGAACCACTGACGTTCAGTGGCAGAACCCGCTGACATCCTGATGGCAGACGACATGGAGAGAAGCGATGGTGATTTCAGATTTCCTTTATCTCCTTCGGTGTCCTCTATCGGTGCCGGTACGGCGTTTTACTTTGTCGAATTCCCGACCCCGTGCGACGTTTGGTCCGGGAGGGCCAAAAATATTCGGATACGTGCCGGGAAAAGGGGAAGTTCATCGTGCAGACCGCAAGGGCCGTCCCGGCATCCACCGTCGTCAATCTGCGCGATCTGGGCGGCATCGCCCTGGGTTCCGGCCGTCAGGTCCGGCCCGGTGCCGTGCTGCGCTCCGGTCAGCTCAGCGAGCTGGACGCGGCGCGGGACGGGGCGGTGGCCGCGCTCGGCATCCGGACCGTCGTCGATCTGCGGACCGCCGACGAGCGCGCGGCGGCGCCCGACCGGCTTCCCCCGGGTGCGCGGCTCTTCGTCGCCGATGTGCTCGGCGACAACCCGGGCGTGGCCCCTGCCCGGCTGCGCGCGCTGCTCGCCGACCCGGTAGAGGCGGAGCAGTTGCTGGGCGGCGGGAAGGCCGAGGAGATGTTCGCCGAGACCTACCGTCAGATGGTGCTCCTGCCGGGGGCCGCAGCCGCCTACCGGGCCTTCGTCGAGACGGCCGCCGACGACCGCGCCCGCCCGGTGCTCTTCCACTGCACGGCCGGCAAGGACCGCACGGGGTGGGCCACGGCGCTGCTCCTGATGCTGCTCGGTGCGTCACGGGACGTGGTGCGGGCTGAATTCCTCGCGGTGAATTCCGTCGTACGGGTTGTCTACGCCCCGTATGTGCAGGGCTTCCTGGACGCGGGCGGTGACCCGGAGATCGCGTCCGCGATCATCGAGGTCCGTCCCCGCTATCTCGGCATGGCGCTGGATGCCATGGATGAGCGGTGGGGCGGGCTCGACGGGTATGTGCGCGACGGACTGAGGATTCCGCAGGCGGCGGTGGAGCGGCTGCGCGGCGGGCTCGTGGTGTCCGCCTGAGAGCCTGTCGGGGGGGGGGGGGGGGGGGGGGGGCGGCCCCCCCCCCGGCCCCCCCCCCGGGGGGGGGGGGCTGGCCGGGCGGCCGGGCCCCCCCGCCCCCCCCCGGGGGGGGGGGCGGGGGGGGGGGGGGGGGGGGGGGGGGGGGGGGGGGGGGGGGGGGGCCGGGGGGGGGGGGGGGGGTTCCGGTGTGGGGGGGGGGCCCCCCCCCACCCCCCCCCCCCCGACAGGCTCTGAGTCGCATGCCGCGACGCCGGTCCGCCCCGGCGCCCCGGCCGGTATGTCGCGGCAGTGCCGGATGCTGGTGTGCCCCTGGGTTGAGCTGATACCCCTAGGGGGTATGTTGTGGGTCGTCGGGAGGCGCCGCCTTCCGGTCGATCCGATGGAGGACACCGTCATGAACAACGCGCTGAGGATCACTGCCTTCGCGGCCGCGCTCGCCGCGACCTTCGGGACCGCGTACGGCGTGGGAAGGGGGGTCGACCCGATGGTGGCCGCGGAGGACCGCCCCGCTCAGCGGCACACCGGTCACGACGAGGGAAAGGGGGGCGGGGTGAAGGCGGCGGACCGAACGGCGGGCGGGCTGCAGGTCTCCGACCGCGGCTACACGCTGGCCCTCGAAACGCCCACGATAGAGGCTGGGGCCCGGTCCGAAATCAGGTTCGCCGTCAAGGACGGCACCGGCCGCAAGGTCACCGCCTATCGGCGTGAGCACGGCAAGGAACTGCATTTCATCCTCGCCTCGACCGACCTCACCGAATTCCGGCACCTGCACCCCGTCCGCGCGGCCGACGGCACCTGGTCGACCCCCGTGGACCTGCCCAAGGCCGGTGGGTACCGGGCGTTCGCCGACTTCACCCCCGCGGCCGAGGGCGCCGAGAACCTCACGCTGGGTGCGGATCTCGCCGTCTCCGGTGCCTACCGTCCCGCTCCTCTGCCGGTCCCGCGCACCACCGCCGAGGTGGACGGCTATGACGTCGCCCTCGACGGTGAGCTCCGCGCCGGCCGGAGCGGCGAACTGAAGCTGACCGTCAGCAGGAACGGCCGCCCCGTGACCGATCTGCAGCCCTATCTCGGTGCGTACGGGCATCTGGTCGCCCTCCGCTCGGGCGACCTGGCCTATCTGCACGTCCACCCGAACGAGGGCGGCCCGGGGCCCGTGGTGTCCTTCACGGCGACGGCGCCCAGTGCGGGTTCGTACCGGCTCTTCCTCGACTTCCAGCATGAGGGGAAGGTCCGCACGGCGGCCTTCACCGTCCGCGTGCCGGAATCGGATCGCGGTGCCTCCGGCCCTCAGGAGGGCGGAACCGGGGCGCCCGCCGGGCATGCGCACTGAGCCGGGTGCGTACTGAACCGGCCGCGGATGGTGGGCAGTTGAGGGTGACGTGGGCGCACGTGCGCAGCAGGTGCTTCCACGGCCCCGGGTATAGTGGACAGATTGGAATGCGAATCCTCCGAGAGGGGCGTACGTTGACCGAACGGAAGCCTGCGGGCGTCAGTTTCGAATCATGGGTCGACAAGCAGATCCGGGAGTCGGAGCAACGCGGTGATTTTTCGCAGTTGCCGGGCTTCGGCAAGCCCCTCGGTAGTCTCGACGCCCCCTATGACGAGACCTGGTGGATCAAGCAGAAGATGCACCGGGAAGGGGTGTCGGCGCTCCCGCCGGTACTGGCGCTGCGCAAAGAGGCGGAGGATGTGCGCGACGCCGTCTCCGAGGCGCGGACGGAGGCCGAGGTGCGGCGGATGCTGACGGAGGTCAACGAGAAGATCCGGGCAGTCAATCGGCGGCCGCCGCCCGGGCCGCTGCTGAACCTCGAGCCGTTCGACACCGACGCCGTAGTCGAGGAGTGGCGCGCGGCCCGGCGCCCGTCGTAGCCCAATGACCGAAGGCCGGAAGCGGGCGCTCCGCGCACATGTAACCGGATGCGTAATACTCTCACCATGACATCGAGCATTACGCGTCCGGCTGAGGATGCGCATCGCGAGCATGTACGGATCAGGCGTGCGGCCGTGCGGGACGCCCGGCGGCTCACCCGGCTGGTCAGGTCCTCCCGTGCATACGAGGGCCACTACGCCGCGATGGTCTCCGGATACCGGGTGGGACCCGACTACATCGAGGCCCACCGGGTCTTCGCGGCCGTCGAGGCCGGCACCGACCGGCTCCTCGGCTTCTACGCGCTGATCCTCGACCCGCCGGAACTCGACCTCATGTTCGTCGCCGACGACGCGCAGGGCCTCGGCATCGGGCGGCTGCTCATCTCGCATCTGTGCGACGAGGCGCGGCGCGCCGGCCTGACCGGTGTCCGTATCGTCTCCCACCCGCCCGCCGAGGGCTTCTACCGGAGCGTGGGCGCCCGGCGCACCGGCACCCTCGCGGCCAACCCGCCCGCTGTGATGTGGGACCGGCCCGAACTGGAATTGCCGGTCGTTTGACCCGATACGTAAAGGGCCGGCCGGAACCCGCACCCGGATTCCGGCCGAACCACCTTTCCCGTACGCCGTGTTACGAGGGGAAGCCCCCGTACGGACGCGTGATGATCTCCATGGCGTGACCCGCGGGATCGAGGAAGTACACACCTCGTCCGCCGTCGTTGTGGTTGATCTCGCCGGGATGCTTCCGATGCGGATCCGCGTAGTACGTGAGCCCGAGCTCCTTGATACGGGCGTACGCCTTGTCGAACTCCGGTTCCGAGACGAGGAAGGCGTAATGCTGCAGGGTGATCGAGGCTTCGGGAATGGTCGCGAAGTCCAGGGTGACGCCGTTCGCGGTGGCGACGGGGATGAACGGGCCCCATTCCTCGCCGACTTCCAGGCCCAGTATGTCCGCGAGGAACTCGGCGGACTCCCGGTTGTCCCGGGCGTGGATGATGGTGTGATTCAACTCGACTGACACTGTGGAATGCCTCCAACAGGCATCTCACGGGCACCTCCACGCCTCACCCGGCCGGTGACCGGCGCGCGATGCCGTACTCAAAAGCCTAGACGCGCAGGGGCGGCCCGTCGAGAGCCCGGTGTGATCGTCGTGAGGTCTACGGTGGGGGAGGGGCGGCAGGCGATGTACGCCGCGCATCCGGACGGAGGCTCACGGTGACCTCGACACTCCATGGATCCGGCGGCCGGGACCCCGGGACCGGCCGCGACGAGACGTCCGAGGAGCGGGCGGACCGGCGATGGGGGGAGCTGCTCCAGGAGCTGCGGGTCGCCCAGACCGGCGTCCAGATCCTGTTCGGCTTTCTGCTCGCCGTCGTCTTCCAGCCGCGCTTCGCCGAGTTGTCGGACACCGACCGCACCATCTACGTGGTCACCGTGATGCTGGGTTCCGCCACCGCCGCCGCCCTGACCGGGCCCGTTTCGTACCGCTGAACGGGGTGGCCGGATCAGCCCGCGTCGCCTGCTGTGGGGTCCCGGACATCCGTGACCGTGAAGAGCCCGCCGTCGGGGTCCAGCACAGTCGCCTCCTCGCCCGGCCCCAGCGGACCCCGCTCGACCAGGCTGCCGCCGTTCTGCCGTGCCGCCTCGACCGTGGCTGCCACATCGGCCACGGGGAAGTGGACCTGCCAGTGCGGGCGGACCAGCGGATCAGGAGCCGCCTCCACGGCACCGGAGCTGATCCGGGCGAGCCGACGCCCGTTGCAGTCGACGATGACCTCGTCCTTCTCGTACGACACCTCGTAGCACCCGGGGCGCCCGCTCGCCCAGTCGAGCACTCCGCCGTAGAAGATCGCCGCATCGAAGGCGTTTCTGGTGTGCAGTCGCAGCCAGGCGTGCGGGTGCTCGTCCGGCACCGGGGGCGAGGTCGCCGGCTCGGTCCGTTCCCAGATGCCGAACACCGCGCCGTCGAGATCGGCCGCCAGCGCCCCGCGTCCCTTGCCGAACGCGAGCGGCCCCACCGCGACCGTGCCGCTGCGCTCACGGATGCGTGACGCCGCCGCGTCGGCGTCGGGGACGGCGAAGTAGGGCGTCCAGGCCACGGCCACCCGGTAGGCGGTCGCCATCGCGCCGATGCCGGCGACCGGTACGTCCCCGCGGCGTGCGACGGAGAACTCCTGCCCCGGCTTGGCCGGCCGGAAGCTCCAGCCCAGTACGGCGCCGTAGAACTCCTGCGCCGACGCGAGGTCGCGGGTCATGAGATTGACCCAGCAGGGCGCTGCGGGCCCGGTCAGCGGTGCCGGCATCGACGCCGCCCCGGGAGGGCTTCCGGTCATGGTCCTACTGCCTTCATCGGTTCTGCGGCCTGCGCCTGCCGACGGCCGTCGGAGCCTCACCAGCCTCACCGCGGCCGGGGCCTCCCGCAACACGCGGCGACGCGGCGCGACCCGCCGCAGCGAAGCGCAGGGCGTCAGCTGTCTCCCCGGCCTCCGGGAGGTCAGTCACGCTGCTCGTCGCTTTCGTGGGGGATGGGCATGTTTCCGCGGTCACCGAGTTCGTACGGGGACAGCCCCCGGCCGTTGGGCGGGAAGCTCTCGTCGAGATGGGCGTCGGGCTGCTCGATGTGGGTCCGGTGGTCCGGTCGCGGTGGCTGGTCCTCGGGCCGGGGCGGAGGCGGTTCCTGGGCCCGGCGCCGCTTGCCCAGCCAGAAGCCGCCGATCAGCATGGCCACCAGCGCAACTCCGACAATGCCCATCACCGCGCCGACCGCACCGCGCCCGTCGGCGAGGGTGAGGGCCAGCGACCTGAGGTCTCCGTTCGATACGTCCATGCCTCCCGGATACCCCGAGGGGCAGACGTCACTCGGTAATGACTATGAATTCATGTTTTAAGTGGATATGAACCTAAAAGTGTTTCGGCGTCGGGTGCGCAGGGGGCCGGGGGCGGCGCCTCGCGCCCCACCTGCCCGCGGCCTCGTGTCGCCGTCGCCCGGCAGCGGGGCGAGCCTGGAGGGGACCCTCGAATCGCCGGAGGGAAGTGAGGGGAGTGCCGGACCCGCTCGGCCGGTGGGCGTGCGTCGATGGCGCATCGAACGGGACCGGATGGCCGCCGTATGGGCCTGCGTCCGCCCTGCCGCCGCATCCGCTCCGGGGAAGCATCACACGACGTCCAGCGGAAGGAACCGTGGTGAACAGCATCAAGGAGAGACAGCCGGAAGAGAGCGTGCACGGCCAGGAGGTCTCGGTCGTCATCAGCGGGTGCGACACGGGTGACGCGCGAATGGTCTTCGACGCGCTGCGGGCCGCTTTCACCACCGACCGGGCCTCGGTCGACGTACCGAGGAAACTCGCGGAGAAGCGGCCCACCGTGTGGGTGGCGACCGTGGATGTCACCGAGGAGAGAGTGATCTCGGGACCGGTCGCGCTCGGCGCGCCCGTGAAGATCGACGTGCAGGGCGGTTACTGGGCGGTCGAACGGCTCAGGCGGAGCCTGGCGCACGCCTTCGACGTGCGCGTCGTCGGAACGGTCTCCGGGGACCAGGAGGAAGAGGTGCGTCTCCGTCTGGAGACCCACCGGAGCCACCGGAGCAGGTAGGCCGACAGGTCGCCGCCCGGTGACGGAGCAATGAAGCGGAGAGGAAGGGTACTTCTGGTAGAAAGCGGGCAAAAGGTCGCCTCTGAAAGGTGCGAGTGAGTGGACCCCTCTCGCGGGCGGGACGACGGTGCACGACAGCCGGAAACAACCGGTGACCGTTCCACCCTGACACTGCACATCAACGGAACCGAGCGGACCCTGACGCTCGATCACCGCACCACGGTCCTGGACGCCCTGCGCGAACACCTTGGCCTCACCGGCGCGAAGAAGGGGTGCGACCACGGACAGTGCGGAGCGTGCACCGTCCTCGTCGACGGGCGGCGTGCCAACAGCTGCCTGCTGTTCGCCGTGGCCCACGACGGCGCCCGCATCATCACCGTCGAGGGCCTCGCCGACGGCGACCGGCTCCACCCCGTCCAGGCAGCCTTCCTGGACCGCGACGCCCTGCAGTGCGGCTACTGCACACCCGGCCAGATCTGCTCGGCCGTCGGCATGCTCGGCGAGGCGGCGGACGGCTTCCCGTCCCATGTCACCGCACGCGCCGCGTCCGTAACCGCACCGGCTCCGCTCGATGCCCCCGAGATCCGCGAACGGATGAGCGGCAACCTGTGCCGTTGCGGCGCCTACCCCCGTATCGTCGAGGCGATCGAGGACGTGGCGCCGTGAAACCGTTCGCCTACCTCCGCGCCCGGTCCACCGACGAAGCGGTCCGTGCGAGCTCCACCCACCCCGGCGCCGGATTCCTCGGCGGCGGCACCAACCTCGTCGACCTGATGAAACTCGGGGTGGAAACCCCCGATCTGCTCATCGACATCAGCCGGCTGCCGCTCGACCGGGTGGCCGACACCGACAACGGCGGGCTGCGCATCGGGGCGACCGTACGCAACAGCGACCTGGCTGCCCATCCCGCCGTACGCACCCGCTACCCCGTCCTGTCGCAGGCGCTGCTGTCCGGAGCCTCCGGACAGCTCCGCAACACCGCCACGACCGGCGGCAATCTGCTGCAGCGCACCCGCTGTCCGTACTTCCAGGACACTTCCAAACCCTGCAACAAGCGGGAACCCGGCACCGGCTGCCCCGCCCGCGAAGGTGCCCACCGCGATCTCGCCGTACTCGGCCACTCCGAGCACTGCGTCGCCACCCACCCGTCCGACATGGCCGTCGCCCTGTCCGCCCTGGACGCCACCGTCCGCCTGCACGGGCCGGACGGCGAACGGACCGTACCCGCCTCCGAATTCCACCGCCTGCCGGGTGACACCCCCCACCGGGACACCGGGATCCGGTCGGGTGAACTCCTCACCGAGGTGGTACTCCCGCCGCGTCCGGACGGGGCCGGGTCCCTCTACCGCAAGGCCCGCGACCGCGCCTCCTTCGCCTTCGCCCTCGCGTCCGTCGCCGCGGTGCTGAGCGTCCGCGACGGCCGGATCGCGCATGCGGCGCTGTCCTTCGGCGGGCTCGCCCACCGGCCCTGGCGGGCACACGCCGCGGAAGACGTGCTCCGCGGCGCACCGGCCACCGAAGAGACCTTCGCACGGGCCGCGGACGCCGAACTCGCCGCGGCCCGGCCGCTGCGCGACAACGCGTTCAAGGTGGGTCTCGCCCGCAGTCTGGCCGTCGAAGCACTGGCCGAACTCGCCGCCGACAGCTGAGCAACCGCAGATACCACGCCCCGCAGACGTGAGGACCCGTCATGAGCCAGGCCCCTCCACCACTGGGCAGTCCCGTCGTCCGCCGCGAAGGCCGGGACAAGGTCACAGGCGCCGCCCGCTACGCCGCCGAGCACACCCCACCGGGCTGTCTGTACGGCCGGCCCGTCCCCGCCACCATCGCCCACGGCCGCGTCGGCGCCATCCACACCGACGAGGCACTGGCCCTGCCGGGCGTGCGCGCCGTCCTCACCCACGACAACGCCCCGACGCTGAAGCAGCCCGACGATCCGGTCCTCGCAGTCCTGCAGGACGACCGGGTCCCGCACCGGGGCTGGCCCATCGCGCTCGTCGTGGCCGACACGCTCGATCAGGCCCGAGCCGGCGCCGGGGCGCTGCGGATCGCCTACGAGGAGACCCGGCACGATGTCCTGCTGACCGAGGACCACCCCGGGCTGTACACCCCGGAGACCGTCAACGGAGGCTACCCCGCCGTCCGTGAACGCGGCGACGCCGACCGGGCCTTCGCCGTCGCACCCGTACAGGTCGACGCCACCTACACCGTCGGCGCTCTGCACAACCACCCCATGGAGCCGCACGCCTCCACCGCACGGTGGACCGAGGACGGCCGGCTGACCGTCCACGACTCCAGCCAGGGCTCCACCAAGGTCCGCGACAGCCTTGCCACCGCGTTCGGACTCCGCCCGCAGCAGGTCACCGTGGTCTCCGAGCACGTCGGCGGCGGCTTCGGCGCCAAGGGCACCCCGCGCCCGCAGGCCGTCCTGGCCGCCATGGCCGCACGCCACACCGGACACCCCGTCAAGATCGCCCTGCCCCGGCGCCAGATGGCCGCATTGGTGGGCCACCGCGCCCCCACCGTGCAGCGCGTCCGGCTCGGGGCGGAACTCGACGGCACCCTCACCTCCGTCACCCACGAGGTCATCACCCACACCTCCACCGTCAAGGAGTTCGTGGAGCAGGCAGCCGTACCGACCCGGGTCATGTACGGATCCGGCCACAGCCGTACCGCCCATCGGGTGGCCGCCCTGGACGTTCCGAGCCCGTCCTGGATGCGCGCACCGGGCGAGGCGCCGGGGCTGTACGCGCTGGAATCCGCCATGGACGAACTCTCCGCCGCCCTCGGCATGGATCCCGTCGAACTGCGCCTGCGCAACGACCCGGTGAACGAACCCGACTCCGGCCGCCCGTTCAGCAGCCGCGGCCTCGCCGCCTGTCTGGAGGCGGGCGCCGCGCGCTTCGGCTGGTACGACCGCGATCCGCGCCCCGCTGTCCGCGAACAGGGGCCGCTGCTGCTCGGGACGGGCGTCGCCGCCGCCACGTACCCCGTGTACATCGCCTCTTCCAGCGCCACGGCGCACGCGGCACCCGACGGCTCGTACCGCATCCGGGTCAACGCCACCGACATCGGCACCGGCGCCCGCACCGTACTCGCGCAGATCGCCGCCTCGGCACTGGAGATCCCGGTGGAGAAAGTCCGGATCGACATCGGCAGCAGCGACCTGCCCGATGCCCCACTGGCCGGCGGCTCCTCGGGCACGGCCTCCTGGGGCTGGTCCGTGCACAAGGCGTCCACCGCCCTCCTCCGGCAACTGCGCGAGCGAAGCGGCCCCTTGCCCGCCGAGGGGCTCACGGTCTTCGCGGACACCGAGCGGGAGACGTCCGCGGAATCCCCCTACGCCCGGCACGCGTTCGGTGCGCACTTCGCCGAGGTCGCCGTCGACTCCCGTACCGGAGAGGTGCGGGTGCGCCGGATGCTCGGCGTCTTCGCCGCCGGGCACATCCTCAACTCCCGTACCGCGCACTCCCAGTTCACCGGCGGCATGACGATGGGGATCGGCATGGCCCTGACCGAGTCCAGCACCATGGACCCCACCTTCGGTGACTTCACCGAGAACGATCTCGCTTCCTACCATGTGCCGGTCTGTGCCGACGTGCCGGACATCGAGGTGCACTGGATCGAAGAGGAAGACCCGCATCTCAACCCGATGGGCAGCAAGGGAATCGGTGAGATCGGCATCGTCGGCGCTGCGGCTGCCGTCGGCAACGCGGTGCGGCATGCCACCGGCGTTCGGCTGCGCAGCCTCCCGATCACCCCGGACACACTGCTGCCATACCTGCTCTGACCTGGGCGAACCCTCCCCAGGTAGCCGGTCCGACGTCCCTTGTGTTGCGCAACCGGCTCTGCCGGGTCACTCTGTGGAGTGACCCAGAAGTGACATCCGATCACTCTTCGTATTCGGGGGTCGTTGGTTCAACGGGGCGAAGCCAGTGGGCCTCGATGTGAGGAGCCTCGACGATGACCGTTCAACTCGACCGACACTACTCGGTCGAACTCCAGGTTTCGGCAGAACGTGTTTCCCAGCTGCGCCGAATAGTCGCTGCTCACCTGCGTCACTGGAGTCTCGAACTTCATATCCGGCCCGTGTGCCGGGGGGTGGAGGAGCTGCTGACCAATGTCCACCGGCATGTCGGTGACGACAACAACTGTGTCGTCGAACTCCGCTGGTCGGGGCGGCATCTCACGGCCTCCGTCGCCGACGACGGCGCCGAGATGCCGCGACTGCTCAGCACCGGCGGCGGTGGTCTCAGCCGCGTCATGGCCCTGAGCGACAGCTGGGGCACCTGCCGTACCGCCGAAGGCAAAGTCGTCTGGTTCACCCGGTACGCGAAGGAGCCGCGCCCCGTCGAGCTGGTGCCGTCGGCGCCGCTGCCCGGTGTGCGCGAGTGCCGCCGCCCGCCGGTCGCCGTTCCGGAGCCTGTGCCCGACGCCAGCACGGCGTCCGACGCCGCCCCCGCTCTCGTCTGAGGCGGGACACCAGGACCGGTACTGCCGGCTTCCGTACCCGCTGAACGCCTCACCCTCCCGGCGCGGACGGCGTGCACATCGCACGCATGGTCCGCGCCGGTCGGGTATCCGCCCGGCAGGGCCCGCGTTGCGGCACGGCGCACGGCGCGGCACGGTCGAAGTACCGAGGCAAGGAGAGCACAGTCATGCCCATCGCGACGGTCAACCCCGCGAACGGCGAGACCCTGAGAACGTTCGACGCGCTCGGAGCGGCGGAGATCGAGCAGAGGCTCGACGCCGCCGACACCGCGTTCCGGCAGTACCGCACCACCGGGTTCGACGAACGGGCCCAGCTGCTCGACGCCGCCGCCGGCCTCCTCGAAGAGGACCAGCAGGACATCGCGCGCACCATGACCACCGAGATGGGCAAACCCGTCAGAGCGGCCCGTGCGGAGGCCGCCAAATGCGTGAAGGCGATGCGCTGGTACGCGGCCAACGCCGAGGAACTCCTCGCCGACGAGCACCCGTCGGCGGCCGATGTGCGGGACTCCGGGGCGTCGCGGGCCTACGTCCACTACCGCCCGCTGGGCGCCGTCCTCGCCGTGATGCCGTGGAACTTCCCGCTCTGGCAGGTCGTACGGTTCGCCGCCCCCGCGCTGATGGCCGGGAACGTCGGCCTGCTCAAGCACGCCTCCAACGTCCCGCAGACGGCGATGTACCTGGAGGGTCTGTTCCGCCGGGCCGGATACCCGGCGGGATGCTTCCAGACCCTGCTGGTCGGATCCGGCGCGGTCGAGTCGGTCCTGCGCGACCCCCGGGTCGCCGCCGCCACCCTCACCGGCAGCGAACCGGCCGGGCGCTCGGTCGCGTCGATCGCCGGCGACGAGGTGAAGCACACCGTCATGGAACTGGGCGGCAGCGACCCGTACCTCGTCCTGCCCTCGTCGGACGTCGCCAGGGCCGCCCGTACGGCCGTTACCGCCCGGGTGCAGAACAACGGCCAGTCCTGCATCGCCGCCAAACGGTTCATCGTGCACACGGAGGTGTACGACGAGTTCGCCGAGCGGTTCACCGTGGGCATGCGCGAACTCACGGTCGGCGACCCGCTCCGGGAATCCACCGATGTCGGCCCCCTCTCCAGCGAACAGGGCCGCACCGACCTGGAGGAGCTGGTGGACGACGCGGTACAACAGGGCGCGACCGTGCTGTGCGGCGGCGGCCGCCCCGACGGCCTGGGACCGGAGCTGGAGCGGGGCTGGTTCTACGCCCCCACGGTCCTCACCGGGATCACGCCCGCCATGCGCATCCACCGCGAGGAGACCTTCGGCCCCGTCGCGACGCTCTACCGCGTCGAAGGACTCGACGAAGCGGTGGAGCTCGCCAACGACAGCCCCTTCGGCCTCAGCTCCAACGTATGGACCCGTGACGCCGACGAGGCCCGGCGCTGTGTGCGCGATCTGGAGGCGGGTGGTGTCTTCTTCAACGGCATGACGGCGTCCCATCCCGCGCTGCCCTTCGGCGGTGTGAAGCGCTCCGGCTACGGACGCGAACTCGCCGGCCACGGCATCCGCGCGTTCTGCAATGCGACGACGGTCTGGTACGGCCCCGAGCCCGCCGGCGCCCCGCCCCAGCAGTCCTGAAAGGCAGGCACGGATGAGTCACGCCGCGCACCCGGCAGCGACACCCGGCCCCTCCGACGAGGAGATCGCCGCGCTCGACGCGCACTGGCGGGCCGCCAACTACCTGACCGTCGGCCAGATCTACCTCATGGCCAACCCGCTTCTGACCCGGCCGCTCGCCCCGGAGCACATCAAGCCGCGCCTGCTCGGCCACTGGGGCACATCACCCGGACTGAACCTGGTCCACACCCATCTCAACCGCGTCATCAAGTCCCGCTCCGTCCAGGGCCTGTGCGTCTGGGGCCCCGGTCACGGCGGACCCGCCGTCCTCGCCAACTCCTGGCTGGAGGGCAGCTACTCGGAGACGTACCCCGACGTCAGCCGTGACGTCCGGGGGATGGGACGGCTGTTCAGACAGTTCTCCTTCCCCGGTGGGGTGCCCAGCCATGTGGCGCCGCAGACCCCCGGCTCCATCCACGAGGGCGGCGAACTCGGCTACGCCCTCACCCACGCCTACGGTGCCGCCCTCGACCACCCCAACCTGCTCGTCACCTGCGTCATCGGGGACGGCGAGGCGGAGACCGGACCGCTCGCCGCGTCCTGGCACTCCAACAAATTCCTCGACCCGGTGCACGACGGGGCCGTCCTCCCGATCCTCCACCTCAACGGTTACAAGATCGCCAACCCGACGGTGCTCGCCCGCCTGCCGGAGACGGAACTCGACGCCCTGCTGCGCGGCTACGGACACGACCCCCTGTACGTCGGCGGCGACGACCCCCTCACCGTCCACCGGGCGATGGCCGCCGCGATGGACCGGGCCGTCGACCGGATCGAGGAACTCCAGGCCGCCGCCCGCACCGGCGGTGCCACCGGGCGCCCGCACTGGCCGATGATCGTGCTGCGCACCCCCAAGGGCTGGACCGGCCCGGCCGAGGTCGACGGCGCGCCCGTCGAAGGCACCTGGCGCGCCCACCAGGTGCCGCTGTCCGGCGTCCGGGAGAATCCGGAGCACCTGCGGCAGCTGGAGACGTGGATGCGCTCCTACCGGCCGGAGGAACTCTTCGACACGGCGGGGCGCCCCACCGCCCAGGTGCTCGACTGCGTGCCCGGGGGCACCGACCGGCTCGGCGCGACCCCGTACGCCAACGGAGGCCTGTTCCTGCGCGATCTGCCCATCCCGCCGCTGGACGACCACGCCGTCGCGGTCGACAAGCCCGGCACCGTGCTGCACGAACCGACCCGGGTCCTCGGCGGACTGCTGGAGGCCGTCATGGCCGCCACCGCCGAGCGCCGCGACTTCCGGGTCATGGGCCCCGACGAAACCACGTCCAACCGGCTCGACGCCCTCTACGGGGCCACTGGCAAGGTATGGCAGGAGCGGATCCTGTCGATCGACGAGCACCTCTCCCGCGACGGACGCGTCATGGAGGTGCTCTCGGAGCATCTGTGCCAGGGCTGGCTGGAGGGATACCTCCTCACCGGCCGGCACGGACTCTTCTCCTGCTACGAGGCGTTCGCCCACATCGTCGACTCGATGGTCAACCAGCACATCAAATGGCTCAGGACATCCCGGCGGCTGGCCTGGCGCCGCCCCATCGCCTCGCTCAACTACCTGCTCACCTCGCACGTCTGGCGCCAGGACCACAACGGGTTCTCCCACCAGGACCCCGGCTTCGTCGACCACATTCTCAACAAGAGCCCCGAAGTCGTACGGGTCTATCTGCCGCCGGACACCAACACCCTGCTCTCCGTCGCCGACCACGCGCTCCGCAGCCGCGACTACGTCAATGTGATCGTGGCCGGCAAACAGCCGGGCTTCGACTGGCTCACCATGGACCAGGCCCGCGCACACTGCGCCCGCGGAGCCGGTGTCTGGGAGTGGGCCGGCACGGAGGACGGCAGCCGTGAACCCGACGTGGTGCTCGCCTGCGCCGGTGACGTACCCACACTGGAGACCGTCGCGGCGGCCGATCTGCTGCGCAGGCATCTGCCGGAACTGGCCGTGCGGGTGGTCAACGTGGTCGACATGACGCGGCTGCTGCCCCGCGGGGAGCACCCGCACGGAATGCCGGACTCCGAGTACGACGCGGTGTTCACCAGCAGCACTCCGGTGATCTTCGCCTACCACGGTTACCCGTGGCTGATCCACCGGCTGGCCTACCGGCGGGCCGGCCATGCCCAGCTGCACGTGCGGGGCTACAAGGAGGAGGGCACCACCACCACGCCCTTCGACATGGTGGTCCGCAACGACCTGGACCGTTACCGGCTGGTCATGGATGTCATCGACCGGGTGCCGGGCCTGGGCGTCCGCGCCGTGGCCGTACGTCAGACGATGGCGGACGTGCGCACCCGCCACCACGACTGGATCCGTGAACACGGCACGGACCTGCCCGAGGTGGCCGACTGGACCTGGAGCGGCTGAACCGGGGGTGGTGACCGGCACGGGCCGGCACCGGGCAGTGTCACCGCCCGGTGCCGGCCACGTCCGTCCGGATCCCGCTCCGTCCGGATCCCGCGATGCAGGCTCAGCGGCCGAGCGCCCGTTCCAGCTCGGCCTTCGTCATGTGCGAACGTCCGTGGACGTTCTTCTTCCGCGCCTCTTCGTAGAGCTGCTCGCGAGTCGGCCCCCCGGCTCCTCCGTGGGAGCGCAGCCCGCCGCGGCGGGAGGACGACATGTCCTCGACGGACGCAGGGCTCGCGGTCCTGGACTCACCGGCGCGGGCGCGGGCCTTGTTGACCGTACGGGCCGCGATCTCCTCGGCCCGGTCCTCGCTGACCCCGCGCTCCTGAGCGCTTTCCTTGATGTGTTCGTACTGCCGTTCCCGTTTGGCATCGGATCCACGTGGCATGGTGCTGTCACTCCTCTCTCAGGGACCGGCTCCGGGACTCTCGGCCCCGGGGCCCGAACGGGGGTCTCTCCAGTGTCCCAGCGGCCCCGGGGACCCGCACGCCTGCCGCGCGGCCGGGGCGGCGCACGGTGTCCCGCGGTGTCCCGCCGCCCCCGTTCAGTAGCGCAGGGCCGCCGCGATCCGTCCGTGCTCCGCGAGCGAATCGTCCGCCAGGAAGACCACGTCGGCTCCGCTGTCCAGGGCCGCCTCGACGAGTTCGTCGACGATGTCCTCGCGGACCGAGCCGTCCGTCAGGTCCGCGGCTTCGTCGCTCACCGGTTCGAGGTGCTCGTCCGTCACCCGTACCGTCTGCTGGAAGTTCTCCTCCACCGTCACCAGTCCGGCGCGTCCCTCCCGTACCGCGGTCCAGACCTCGTCGAGACCGCCGGCGAAGGCACGGCGGCCGCGCGCTTCGTCCAGCTTGCCGTCGATCTCCGCGGCGAACCGCCGCCGCCGGTCGTCGAGCGCGGGCCGGAGCTCCTTGAGCAGGTCACCCGGCGTCGTGTCGGCCGGTGCCCCCTTGACGACCCGGCCCACGGCCGACCCGGCGCTCTCCCCCACCTCGTCGAGAAGGGCGAGCGCGGGAGCGAGGCCGACCAGATACAGCGGACGCGGGTCCGCGGCCAGTACCGCGCGCAGCTTCTCGTCGACGGTGCGCAGGAAATTGCGCGTCTCCTCGTTGGTGAAGGTGCTCGGGGTGTCGCCGATCTGCTCCTCCCGCTGCGGGTTGGGAGCCTCCTGCGGCGCCGCCAGCGGGAACCCGCCGGTCCGCTCCTCGTTCAGCACGTCCTGCGTGCCGCTCCACAGGGCGGCGTGCCCGGCCGACAGGGTGAGTGCCCAGAACGGCTGGGCCTGGGCCTTCGCGGCGACCAGGTTGCGCGTCAGATACGTGTCGCTGAGCACCACCCGTTCGGGCGCGGTACGGGGAATCTGCCAGATCTGGTGCGCATCATCGGTGACCAGGACGATCAGGGCGTCCAGGGCCCGGCGCGGGTCCACCTCGGTGACGGCCCGGTCGAGCTGCTCCTTGAGGGCGTTCCTGGCCTCGCGGGTGACGGCGGGGTCCGCTTCCAGCCGGCTGACGGCCTCGGCCGCCAGATTGCGCAGCCGTACGGCGTCCTGGGCGTTGCCCGGAGCGCGGCGGTGCGTCGGCATGGTCAGGGACAGGGCCGGATAGGGCTTGGCCGCCCGCAGTTCCTTCAACAGGCCGGCGGTCAGGGCATCCGTATCCATTGATCTCTCCCAGGGGCTGGTATCCGCTCCTGAGTGAAGCGGGCGAATTCAACGAGTTAATTCATACCGTTTGATCCTAATATGGGCGAGTTCTTGGTCAGGGGGCCTGGGAGATGGCCGGCGGCTCCTCGTCCCTCCCCGTCTCCCTTGTGCCCTTCCGATATGTCCTTCCGAGCAGACGGAGTGTCCGTGAACCCGACCAGTTCCTCGCGTCACGCCATCGGCGGCCGCGCAGCCCGTCATCCGGCCCTCGCCGTGCTGGCCGCGTTGACCGTCGCCGGAACCGCCGCTTGCGGCGGTTCCCACACCACTTCGCCGGGCACGGCCAGGAGCACCCGTACGGTGTCCCCGGAGCCGGCCATGACGCGGTCCGCGAGTTCCACCCCGCGCACCCAGCAGGAGTTCGCCGCATCGGCCGCGGCCGCCGCCGAACGCAACCGGCAGCGGGCCGTCAAGCAGCTCGAAGGTGTCCAGGGCCGCGGCAACGCGGTCGGGGACGTCTCGGTGACAGGGCTGCCGGTCGCAAAGTCCGAGCAGTTCCGCAGCGCCCTCGTCCGGGTCACCAACCGTACGGACAAGGCCGCCTTCTACGCCGTGAAGGTGGAGTTCGCCGACTCCTCCGGGAAGGTGCTCGACTCCGTGGTGCTCGGCTTCGCGGACGTCCCGCCCGGCCGGAGTGTCAGCGGGCACGCCAACAGCAGGAAGGCGGCCGGAGTCAAGGCGTTCCCCCGGATCGCCCAGGCCGAGCGCGGCTGACGGCCGGCTCCGGTGGGCGCCGCCGACGCCGTCACCGGCGACCGCAATCGTGCCCTCGCCCATCGATGCGCAGTGCCGGTCCGCTCCCCGTCGACCCGGTGGCCGCGGTGGAGACATGCTTCAGGCAGTGCGCGGTACGGGTCACCACCGTCGCCCCGGTCGCCACCGCCGAGGAGCCGTCCGCGGCCTGGCGGGGGCCCGGGGAGCGCCGGGCGCGCAGGGGTTGCCGCCGTCGCCGCCCGGAGCGCCCTCGACTTCACGGCGGCCGAGCGGGTGCTGTGCGCGCGGGACGAGGCGCGACCGCGGGAGACCGGCGCCATGGTGCTGGACGTACGGCGGGTCACGGGTTCCGACACGGTGGCCCGCGCAATGCTGCGCAGCGGACTCGGCCGGCTCGCGGAAGGCGGTGTGCGCACCGCCGTTGCCGACCCGGCGGACCACCTCGCCCTGCTCCCGGTGCCGGGGAGCAGGGCGAACACCTGGCGGTTCGGTCGTTCGCCTCCCGTGAGGAGGCCGTGGCCCGGTGCACGGGTGGCCCGGCCGACTGAAGGCGGGGGAGGAGTCCGCTCGTTTCCGTGCCCGTCTACCAGATGGACTCGACCCACTCCGGGTGGTCGATGAACGGGTTCCGGTTGTGCTGGTACTGATCGAATATGACGTCGTTGCGCCGCTTCTCGAAGCTGTCCGGCGGGTCCTCCTGGCTCCATGCCTTCAGCACCGAGAGGCGGCCGATGTTCGGTGCGGAACCGTTGGACACCTTGTCGTTGGGTTCGAGGTCGGGAAAGGCGTCGTCGCCCTCGTAGCGCACCGCCATGTAGAGGATCATGCGGGCCACGTCGCCCTTGACCGCGTCGCGCGGCTCGAAGGAGTCGCTGTCGGTGAAGTTGCCCGGCGCGCCGCTGACCGCGCTGCCGCCGTTGTCGAAGTCCTTGTTGCCACGGATGGAGTTGACCTGGACATCCTCCGGCCGCAGGTGGTGGATGTCGGTGCCGGGACCGGTGGCGGTGCCGAAGTCTCCGTGGGACTTGGCCCAGACGTGCTCGCGGTTCCACTGGCCGACCGAGCCGCCGCTGTCGGTCTTGGGCTGGGAACGCCCGGTGTAGAGGAGGATCACGTTCGAGGGGTTGGCGGGGTCCTCGTCCGTGTCCTTGAGGGCGTTCCAGACCTGGCTGTAGGAGATCTTGGTCTGGTCGCTGATGATCGTGTGCAGCGCGCTCTTGAGCGCGGTTCCGGACTTGCCGAGCGCGTCCTTGTAGTACGTGTCGTCGAGGGTGCGGAGCGGCGTCGTGGCGACCGGAGCGGCCTCGGGGGCGGTGGCCCGGGGGGTGGCGGCCGGTGCGGCGGCCGCGGTGCCGGCGAGTATCGCGAACGCGGCGACGGTCGCCAGCAGGGGGCGCCGGCAGGGCAGATGACGACGGGACATGTGGGGTGTCCTCTCCGGAACAGCGGGCACCACGAAACCGTCACATGGTGGGGGGCGGCGCCGCGGTGGTCGTGTGGTAGGCGGTCAGCGGGAGCCTTCCACACGCACCGTGACCCTGGTGTGAACGCTGCGTACCTATCATGTGCAGGTCAAGTGAGGGCCTTTCTGCGGTGCCGGGAGCGGACGGCGAAGGCATCGGATGCGGCAGGCCGGGCGCGGGGCGAGAATGACCGAAAGGACGAGGAGGCGGCATGAGTGACGAGCCCGAATCCGTATCCGCAGCCCCGGTGGTCGCTCCCGCACTGCGGGGAGCGACTCCCGACAGCCTCTTGCACACCGGCGGGAGCGACAATCCGTCGGCGGAGGACCTGGTGCTCGCCTCCGGGCGGGACCTGACCCCGAAGAATCTTCAGTGGGCGGAGCGCAGGCTCGCCCGGGAGGGCCGGGCGGCGATCGACAAGACGCTGCCGTAGTCCGTAGTCCGTGGCCCGGCGGCCCGGGTGCCGCGGGGAGTGTGTGGGCACTCCCCGCGGCTCGGCTAGCCTGGGTGCACAATGAACCGTTTGACGACGTCAGGGGCCGGGTACGACCTCGCCCGCTTCCCCGAGGATCCGCGCGACCCGTTCCGTGCGTGGGACGCTGCCGATGAGTACCTGCTGCGGCGGCTGGAGGGGGCCGACGAGGCGGAGCCGGTCGACCTGTCGGGCGCCGTGGTCGTGGTGGGGGACCGCTGGGGTGCCCTGAGCACCGTGCTGGCCGGGCACCACCCCGTACAGATCACCGACTCCTACCTGGCGCAGCGCGCCACCCGGGCGAACCTGGAGCGCAATGGTGTGGCCGCGGACGCCGTGCGCCTCCTGTCGGCGCGGGACACACCCCCGGACCGGATCGACGTCCTGCTGGTACGCGTCCCCAAGAGCCTCGCGCTCCTGGAGGACCAGCTGCACCGGCTCGCGCCGGCCGTCCACGCGGGCACCGTCGTCATCGGCACCGGCATGGTCAAGGAGATCCACACCTCCACCCTCAGGCTCTTCGAGCGGATCATCGGCCCGACCCGCACCTCCCTCGCGGTCAAGAAGGCCCGGCTCATCTTCTGCACCCCGGACCCGGCCCTGCCCCGTACGCCCAGCCCGTGGCCGTACCGCTACGACCTGCCGGAGGGCGTCGGTCCGGTCTCCGGCAGGACCGTCACCAACCACGCCGGGATCTTCTGTGCCGAGCGTCTCGACATCGGCACCCGCTTCTTCCTCGGTCATCTCCCCGAGCGCAGCGGTCCGGACCGGATCGTCGACCTCGGCTGCGGGAACGGCGTCGTCGGACTGTCCGCCGCGCTCGCCAACCCCGAGGCGACGGTCACCTTCATCGACGAGTCCTACCAGGCGGTCGCCTCTGCCGAGGAGACCTTCCGGACCAACGCCGGCCCGGACGCCACGGCCGAGTTCATGGTCGGCGACGGGCCGGCACGTCTGGCGCCCGCCAGTGCGGACCTGGTCCTCAACAACCCGCCGTTCCACTCCCATCAGGCCACCACCGACGCGACGGCCCGCGCGATGTTCCACGGGGCGCGCACCGTACTGCGGCCGGGCGGCGAGCTGTGGGTCGTCGGAAACCGGCACCTCGGCTACCACACACAGCTGCGACGGACCTTCGGCAACTGCACCACGGTCGCGGGCGACCCGAAGTTCGTCGTCCTGCGCGCCGTCAAGCGCTGACAGCCGCCGGGTGCCCCGGCCCTTCCGAATTCTTGCAACACGTTCTACTGTGTGCGCCGCCGCACACGAGCGACGCGATCGCGAGACTCCTGGAGGGGCCGTGCACCTCGAATACACGCCTGAACAGCAGCAGTTGCGCGCCGAGCTGCGTACGTACTTCGCCGGGCTGGTCCCCGACAACGCCTACGCGCGCTATGCGACCCCGGCCGCACAGAAGACCTTCTACCGGGAGACGATCCGGCGCCTCGGCGCCGACGGGTGGCTGGGGGTCGGCTGGCCGGCCGAGTACGGCGGACGCGGCCTGTCGACGATGGAACAGTTCATCTTCTTCGACGAGGCCGCCCAGGCAGGCGTACCACTGCCGCTGATGGCCCTCAACACCGTCGGCCCGACGATCATGCAGTTCGGCACCGACGAACAGAAGGCCCGCTTCCTGCCGAAGATCCTCGCCGGTGAGATCGACTTCGCGATCGGCTACAGCGAACCGGACGCGGGCACGGACCTCGCCGCGCTCAAGACCCGTGCCGTCCGCGACGGCGACGCGTACATCGTCAACGGGCAGAAGATCTGGACCACCAACGGCGATACCGCGGACTGGGTCTGGCTTGCCGCCCGCACCGACCCGGACGCGCCCCCGCACAAGGGCATCACCATGCTGCTCGTCCCGACGAGCGACCCCGGCTACTCCTGCACCGTCATCAACACCCTCGCCTCCCACGACACCACCGCCAGCTACTACGAGAACATCCGCGTCCCCGTCTCCCACCGCGTCGGCGAGGAGAACAAGGGCTGGCGGCTGATCACCAATCAGCTCAACCACGAACGCGTCACCCTCGCCGCCCACGGCACCATGGCCGTCCGCGCCCTCCACGACGTCCAGCGCTGGGCGGCCGACACCGGGCTCGCCGACGGCCGCCGTGTCATCGACCTCGGCTGGGTCCGCGCCCTCCTCGCCCGCACCCACACCAGGCTCGATGCCATGAAGCTCCTCAACTGGCAGATGGTGTCCGCGGTCCAGAACGGAACCCTCACCCCGCAGGACGCCTCCGCCGTCAAGGTCTACGGCTCCGAGGCGCGCCGCGACGCCTACGCCTGGCTGATGGAGGTCGTCGGCTCGGCCGGACCGCTCAAGGAAGGGTCGGCGGGCGCCGTACTCCACGGCGAACTCGAACGTGGTTACCGGTCCGCCGTCATCTTCACCTTCGGCGGCGGCAACAATGAGATCCAACGGGAGATCATCTCCTGGATCGGTCTGGGAATGCCGCGCGTCCGGCGCTGAGCGCATGTGACGAGGATTTGTTTATGCAAGGAGGCTCCTCGGCGCAGCAGCCGGTCGTTGCGGTGGTTGCGGCAGCGCTCACGGTCGTCGGTCCAGGACGTGGGCGGGTGCAGCTCCCGGTCGATCAGTGTGTGACCGATATCGGTGGCATAGGCCAGGAAGGTGCCGACCTGGCTGTTCTCGACCCGGCCCGCCGTGCCGGTGTACTGCCGCTGCACCCCGGCCGAACGGACCCCCCTTCTTCAGGAACCCGGTGTCGTCCACGACGAGCACCGCCTGACGGTCACCGAGGTGTTCGATCACGAACTCCCTCACGTCGTCGCGGACTTCGTCAGCATCCCAGTCACACGTGTTGAGCAGTCGCTGCAAACGGTGCGGCCTCTCATGCCCCGCCCGCTCGGCGACCGTCCACGCGTTCTTCCGCCCCAGCGACGACACCAGCCCTCGCATATGAGCCGACGCCGACTCCCGGGGCTACGCGCGCTGAAAACGGTGCACGAACAGCTCATGCACCGTCTCCAGCCCGCCACCCACCAGCACACGTCAACGACTTCGAGATCCCCACCCATGACTGGAACAACGACCACACCGACACAACGCCACGCCAAGCACGGTTGCAGTATTAACTCCTCGGGCACGAACGGGGGAGTGGAGGCCGGATCGTTCCGCGGCGACATCGGCGAGCTTATTCCTGGGGCTGCCGAGAACCCCGGGGCTGGGCCTGCGGATGGGACGTTCCTGGGCGAGGACCCGTTGGATGTGCCGTGGCCGGTGGTCGTGCGGCCTGCGCGGTCGGCCGTGGTGGCGGGTTGTCGTGGCGGGCTTTCGCGGGTGTTCAGCCGACGTGTCCGGCGCCGTTCTTCTCGCGGCTCACAGCGCTGTTTCCGTCGCTCTCGTCGTCCTCGTCGTCCTCGTCGTCGGGGACCCAGCGCAGTACGTCGCCGGGCTGACAGCCGAGGGTGCGGCAGATCGCGTCGAGTGTCGTGAACCGCACCGCTTTGGCGCGCCCGTTCTTCAGCACGGCGACGTTGGCGGGGGTGATGCCGACGGCGGCGGCGAACTCTCCGACCGACATGTTGCGTTTGGCAAGTTGCATGTCCAGGTTGACGACGATCGCCATCACACCACCTCGGCGATCTCGGTCTCCAGATCCGTCGCCTTGCGCAGCAGGCCGCGCATGATGACGATCAGCATGACGAATGCCGCCCCCACGCCGACGCTCGCCAGCGCGGCGAACAGGGCGCCGAGGACGGCCATGTTGTCGTCATCGGGGGTGGGGATCTCGGCCAGGGTCAGGTGCCCGGTGCCGCCGAGCGCCAACAGCGTCGCCACGGCCGAGGACCCGATGACGGTGTCGACCCAGCGGAAGGCCCTCGGGGTGAAAATCGCGCCGCGTCGGACCATGGTGAGCAGCATCCACACCGCGACGAGCGCGACTTGAACGCAGGCGACGCCGATGATTGCCACGGTCGCATAGGGCGCGGCGAACGAGGCGTATGGAGGGAAGCGGTCGACTTCATCGGCCGCTGTGGTGGGGATGACCACGAACTGACCGAAGAGGCCCACCGTGATCGCTGCGATGATACCGGCTCGGAGCGCGACGATGAAGAAGCGATTCATATATCGACTGTCGATTGATATCGATCGAAAGTCAATCGATCCGCCTGGCTGTCCTGTGTTGTCCGTCTCGCCTGCCGCTCGCTAACGCGCTTGAACATCAACGGCGTTCGGCTGGAGCAAGCAGCCACGTGGGGCCCTGGGCGGATACGCCGGGGTCGTCGCGGGAGTACCGCCCGCCGTGTCACCGCGGCCGCCCCAAACGCGCCGCCCACCGCACCGCAGACCGACCACGCGCCCCGGCCATCACCATCGTCAATACCACCAAACCCAAACGGGTCAAGCGAACACAAACACCCTAAGTTACCGGTATTGAGGCTAATGCTGTTGTCAAGCTGCCGCCGTGACCGACGGTGTCACTTCGTAGCACCGTCGGTCACAGATCGGAGCCCAGCTGACATTGACGCGTCGGAGGGCCGCGGAAGGGCTCGGCGGTCGACATGGTCGAGCCACAGATTCGTCTTGGCCGCAGACGTGTCAGTGGCGGATGACACGGTAACCTCCATGAAATCGACCGTGCGTGAAGCCGTCCTCGACTCCGGACGGGCCCTCGAAGTACCCGAGTCGGTGACCGAGGCCTTCCTCCGCCTCCTGCGCCCCTGTGTCTACCTCTGCCCCTACGACTGCCTGCCAGAAGAACTGAAGAAAGACGCCCGTCCGGCCGGTGGGCTGCCCCGCCTGCCCGAGGGCATGGAACCGCCCCTGCCCGTACCGCACGCGGTGACCGTCGACTGCGCAGTCATACCCACCGGCGTCCTCGACATTGCGTTTCCCGCCGCCGGCCACCTGGTCATCTTCGCCGATGTCGCGGACTACCCGGCGATGGGCGCCGTCCTCCACCTGCCGGCAGGTACCGAGACCGTCGAGCACCACACGCGGGACAACGAATCGGAGGAGGAGGGTGCCCCGGAAACGTACGAGCCGTTCCCGCTCTACGCCGTACCGGGCACAACCCAACCCGACACCTTCCCCAGCTGGTCCGATGTCCCGGAAGCGGTCGACTACGCCGAGGGGGACGCCGAGCGGGCACGCCTTGTGGACGAGTTGATCGAGAGAATTGGTGATGTCCTCGAAGTCCCGTACCGGCACGACATTCAGCTCGGCGGCCACTCCGGCGCCTGGCAAGTCTCGCCGGAGGAATACGGGCACGTCCTGTTCGCCCGCATCCCGGAGAGCGCGATCTCCGACGGGGACAATTCCCTCACCCTCGTCACGGAGACCTGGGAGCAGATAGCAGGGCGCCGCTACGACGAACTCGCCATGGCCAACGAGTGCTGACCCCGGCCCGGGGCATGGCCCGTACGTCATCTCGATGACGACCGTGATCGGCATCGTCACGACCCTGACGGAGCTCTCCCGGCTGTTCTACGAACTTCAGACCACCAGGCGGGGCCACCAGCGCTTACGGCGCCCACGAGACCGACGCCCAGTTCATCAGCGTCCGGGGCCCCTGTACCGGGCCGGTGAGGAGGCCTTGGCCACGGACCTCCGGGCTACCACTCGGTCGGGTGACGACTCCGGAACCGCGGAACCCGCACAGCCCGTGCGCCATGGTGTTGTACATGGACCCGATCAACGAGGTACGTGTGAAGGAACCGGGGCTGTTCCTCGTCGACGTCGCGGCCGCCGACGACGCGCGAACTGGAGTCCGGCGAGGCTCTGTTGGGGCGGTTGCGCCAGTCCGGTGGGGGCCGCAAGCGTGCGGTGGACCTCGTCGTCACCGACGGCGCCATCCATAAACACATCCGCAGCATCTTCGCCAAGCTCGACCTGGCGCCCACCCAGCAAGTCGACCGGCGCGTCGCCGCCGTGTTGCACTATCTGGAGGACGCTCGCCGGGGTCGGTGAGTACAGCCTGCCGTACCAACACTTGGGGTGGGCACGGCAGTGATCCGCGGACGTCGCGCTGATGTGCTGAACACGTCACTTCAACGCCCTCCGAACGGACACCGCGATGAGTTTCCAACCCCAAGCCCCCGCCGAAACCCGACAGGCCCCCGCCGACGGGCGGGGCCGCCTCTCCGGCTTCCGGGGCAGCGTCCATCGCCGTCCCCTGATCTGGTTCTTCTCGCTGTCCTACCTGCTGAGCTGGCTGGGCTGGCTGCCGTACGTCCTGTCCGAAAACGGCCTGAGTATCTGGCATTTCGCCTTTCCCGCGTTCGGCGGCACGACCCAGCTGCTGGGCGTCCTGCCCGGCGCCTATCTCGGCCCGATCGCGTCGGCCCTCCTGGTGACCTGGGTCACCCAGGGTCGCCAAGGGCTGCGGACCTGGCGGGGCCGGATGACCAAGTTCCGGGTCGGCTGGCACTGGTATGCCCTGGTGCTCCTCGCGGTGCCCGCCGCGCTGACCCTCACCGCGGTCGCACTGGCCGACCGCGGCCCCGCGCTGCCGACCGCCGCGTTGCTCGCCGCGTACCTGCCCGGTCTGATCCTGCAGATGGTCACCACCGGCCTCGCCGAGGAGCCCGGCTGGCGCGAGTTCGCCATGCCCCTCCTTCAGCGCCGCTACGGCCCCCTGGTCGCCACCCTCGTCGTCGGTCCGCTGTGGGGCGCCTGGCACCTGCCGCTGTTCCTGACCGAGTGGGGCGGCTCCACGGACGTGACCTCCCTCCAGGTCCTTGAGTTCATCGCTACGACGACCGCCTTCAGCTTCGTCATGACCTGGCTGTTCAACCGCTCCGGCGAGAGCATGCCCCTGGTCATGCTGCTGCACTGCAGCATCAACAACTTCTTCTCCCTGGCCTGGGCGGACATGTTCCCGTCGCTGCCCCACGACTACTCCGCCCACGCGTTCCTGCTCAGCTCCGTCACGGCGGCTCTCATCCTGCTGATCGCCACCCGCGGCCGTCTCGGGGTGCGGGCAGTGGAGCCTCCCGGCCTTGACCAGCAGAACGCCGGATAGCCCGACCGAGCACGCCGGGCAGGCCGACCTGGCCGGTCGCAGGAGGTGCGGGAGGCGGTGTCGGCGTTCATGCGGGCGAAGGCGGGGAGGAACATGGCGCGATTGAACTGCCGGTTCCCTCCCCACCATGACGCATCCGGGCGAAGAGCAGAGGAGTTGGACACTCTGTGCGACAACCTCCGTTCCATCGAGGACCTCACCGACGTCCATGCCGCCGCCGATCTCTTCCGTGTGATCTGACCCGCACTCCTCTTCGTCGAGGTCGAGCAGGACATCGCCGCCTGCGGCGCGATCACCGCTGACAGCGCTGTCCAGGCTGATGACTACGGCGGGTATGAAGCTTCCCCGTGATCGTGTGAGCTGCGGCACGACGTCTCTTCGGGGGGCCGGTCCGGCGAACGGCTCGGCCGGCACCGCTGGAAGACCGAGTGGTCCATCGCCCGGCTCTTCGGCTACCGGCGCCTCACCATCCGGTACGAGCCAAGGGCTCCCACTTCCATGCCTTCCTCGGGTGGGCGACTTTCCTCACCTGCTGAGAGAGGCTCGCAACACCCGCCACAGCTGATCAGCACGGAACGGTCCGCGCGTCAGCTCTTGAGGCTTCCGGCGGACAGCCCCGAGCGCCAGAACCGCTGGAGGGCGAGGAAGGCGATACAGAGGGGGACCACCGACGCCAGGGAGCCCGTGACGACGATGTCGTACCAGGGCTGGTCCCGAAGCTGGCTGTTCCAGAAGTAGAGACCCAGGGTGAGCGGCCAGCGTGAGTCGTCGGCAAGCATCATCAGTGGCAGGAAGAAGTTGTTCCAGATCCCTACGAACTGGAACAGGAAGATGGTGACCAGCGCGGGCGACATCAGCCGCAGGGCGATGGTGAAGAAGATCCGGAGTTCTCCTGCGCCATCGACCCTGGCGGCGTCGGTGAGTTCGTCGGGCACGGAGGCTTCGGCGTAGACGCGGGCGAGGTAGACCCCGAAGGGGGTGACGGCGCTCGGGATCAGCACCGACCAGTACGTGTTGACAAGGCCGGTCGACGAGGCGAGCAGATACAGCGGGAGGGCGAGCAGCGGCGGGGGGATGAGCACCGCGCCGAGGATCACGGCGAAGACACCCTCCCGGCCTTTGAAGGGATATTTGGCCAGAGCGTATCCGGCCATCGCGGCGAACAGGGTGGCCACCAAAGCCCCGACCCCGCAGTACAGAAGGCTGTTGAGGAGCCAGCGGCCGAAGATGCCGTCGCTGTGCCGGAAGACCTTCGTGAGGTTGTCGGCGAAGTGGAAGTGCGAGCCGAACCAGAAGCCGCTGCTGCCGAACAGGTCGCCGTTGGATTTCGTCGCCGAGACGATCAGCCACCAGATCGGCAGCAGGAAGTAGCCCGCGATCGCGAACAGCAGCACGGTGGTGCTCAGTCGGGCGGCCGAGGTGCCGTGACGGCGGACGGGCGGCGCCGCCCGCCCGGGGTCGGACCTGCGGTGTCGGGCTGCGGGCTGCGTGCTCATCGCGATCCTCGTGTGCTCAGGCGCAGGAAGCCGTAGGACAGGGCGAATGTGGCAAGGGCCAGGACCACCGCGACAGCCGCGGCGAAGTTGTAGTCGTTGAGGCCGAAGGCGGCCTGGTAGGAGAGCATCACCGGGGTGTAGTTGCTGCTGATCGCGGCGGTCATGGGGCGCAGCACCATCGGTTCGCCGAACAGCTGCAGCGTGCCGATGATGGAGAAGACGCCGGTCAGGGTGAGGGCCGGGCGCACCAGCGGCACCTTGATGTGCCAGGCGGTCTGGAATCCGGAGCATCCGTCCAGCTCGGCGGCCTCGTACAGCTCCTTGGGGACGGACTGCAGCGAGGTGTAGATGATCAGCATGTTGTAGCCGGTCCAGGACCAGGTGACGATGTTGCCGATCGAGAAGAGGACCATGTTGTGGGAGAGGAAGTCGACGTCTACGCCGATGCTCCTGCCGACGTCGTTCAACGGACTGATGCCGGGCATGTAGAGGAAAGCCCACAGCACCGCCGCGATCACACCAGGGATCGCGAACGGCAGGAAGTACGCGACGCGGAAGAAGCGCTTGAACCGTGCCACTCGGGAGTCGAGGAGGAGGGCGAGGAGCAGGGCGAGCCCCAGCATCACCGGCACCTGGACGAGGCCGAAGGCCAGGACCCTGCCCACGCCCTTCAGGAACGTGCTGTCGGTGAGCACCCGCGCGTAGTTGTCCAGGCCGGCGAAGACGGTGCGCGGCGCCCCGAAGCCGAGCCCGGAGCGCTCCACCCGGAACAGGCTCTGATGGACGGCGTACCCGATCGGAATGACGAACACGGCCAGGAACAGGACGCCGAACGGGGCCAGCAGCACGGCTGCGGAGCGGTTGCGCCGGGCGGCGAGCCTGCTGCCGGAGCGGCTGCGCGACGGCCGCCGCGGCCGGCCCGGTGCACCGGCGAGCCGGTCCGGGCCGGGAGTGCCCGACGGTGCCAGCCGGTCCGCGACCGGCACTGTCGGGGAGTCCGCATCGCGGGTCATCTGACCTTCACGCCCTTCGACTTGATCGCCGCGAGCGTCTTCTTCTGCACGTTGTTGAACGCGTCGAACAGCGTGCCGGAACCCGCGTAGGCCTTGGCGGTCGCCTCGTCCAGATCGACACCGAACTGCGACTGCGCGGGACCCCACTGCCAGTTCGTGTCCGTGTGCTGGGCGGCTTCGCCGAACACCTCGTAGATGTTCTGGCCACCGTAGTAGTCCACGCCCTTGTTCACTTCGGGCAGCTCGAGTCCGGCGGTGGCGGCCGGGTAGATGCCGGTCTTCGTGATCAGGTTCTTGAGACTGCCGGGGTCGGTGCTCATCCAGGTGGCGAACTCGACCGCCTCGTCCTTGTGCTGACAGCCCTTGAGCACGGCCGTGCTGCCGCCGCCGTCGTTGCCGAACTTCTTCTCCCCGGCGGTCCACTGCGGCATCGGGGCGACGCCGAACTTGCCCTTGGCCTTGGGGGCGTTCTGGGCGATCAGCGGGCTCAGCCAGCCCGCGCCGATAGCCGTGGCCACCTTGCCGGACTGCAGGCCGCTCCACCATGCTGGGCTGTAGCCCTGGTCCGTGGCCACCAGCTTCTTGTCCACCAACTGCTGCCAGTAGTCGGCGAGTTGCCGGGACCGGTCGTCGTTGACGCCGACGTGCCACGCGTCGCCCCCGGTGCCGAACCACTTGGCGCCCTTCTGCCAGGCCAGGCCGGACAGGGTGATTGCCCGCAGGTTCACGATGTGGGCCTCGGGGTCGGCCTTGTGCAGCTTCTCGGCCGCCTTGGCGTACTCGTCCCAGGTTGTCGGCACCGCGATGCCGTACTTCTTGAAGACGTCCTTGCGGTAGTACATGGCCATCGGGCCCGTGTCGACCGGGATGCCGTAGGTCTTGCCTGCGACGGTGACCTGGTTCCACGTCCACGGAACGAACTTGTCCTTCGCGGCACCGGCCTCCTGGGAGACGTCCTCCAGCGCGCCCTCGAGCAGGAACGTGGGTATGGACTCGAAGCCGATCTGCGCCAGGCAGGGGGCGTTGCCCGCCTTCACCGCCGAGAGCATCTTGTCGTAGCCGCCCTGGCCACCGGACGGCAGCTTCTTGAAGGTGACCTCGATGTTCTCGTGGGTGGCGTTAAACAGCTCGGCCGACTTGTCGTAGCCGGGGGCCCAGCCCCAGAACTCCAGGCGGACGGTGCCGCCGGCGGCCTTGTCGTCGCTGCTCCCTCCGCACGCCGCCGCTGTCAGGACCAGGGCGGCCGCGGACAAACTCCCGAATACGGCCCGCCTTCTGGAGCGCGCGGCCAACTTAGCAAGCATCTATATGCACCTTCCCGTTGCGAAGAACTGGAAATTACTCAGATTCTTGGGCACGTTGAACATGAGGAGCCTGGTGCTGCCCTCGAAGGCCGAGGGGTGAGGCTGTAGTTTCCCGAGGCGCTGAGGTCCGGTACGTGTATCCACCGCGAGGCGAAGCTCAGTATTTGTGGGGCACCTCGTGACGTCAAGACCATAGATCCGATACATTCCACCCGAGGAGATGTGTAGCTCAGAAATATCGGATGGACGTTGAACCTGCTGTCGGCGCCTGCGCCGCGGGGGTGCTCCCGGCCCTCTGCGGCGTCGGTCCGACCTTCATGGTCGGCGCGACGCCCGCCCCTGCCCGCCACCGTCCGCGTCGACGGCTTCGGGATGCTCACGCGTCTCGGCCCGGTCGCAGGAACGGCCTGAGCCGCACAAATCAGCAAGCCCCGCCGAAAGAAAGAAAGGCTGACACCGTCATGCCGGAAGTTCGCGGCTATGAAGCCGAACCATGTCACAGCATCTCCGCAGAGGTGGGCGCCGGGTACCGGGAGGCGGTCGCCGGACTCGCCCCGGGTCTGGTCCTCGCCGTCGACGGCCCCGTGGCCGTGGACTGGGAGGCGCTTGCCGCCGGGATCTGTGCGGCGCTGGCCGCTCGCGCCGTCGCGACCAAGCAGACCGACCTGCGCGAGTACTTCGCGCCCTGGCCGGACGTCCTCGCCCTGACCGCGTCCGCGGTACTGGAGGACGACCCGGACTTCGCCCCGCTGTCCCGGGCCGGGCTCGCCGACTTCTTCACAGGGCTGCCGGAGCCCGAGGCCGCCGCCGACACCGTAACGGTTGTCTTCGGACCGGGCGCGGCCCTGGTGCCGCACGACCGGCTCTGGTACGCGGACTTGCCCAAACGGTACGCCGAGGCCCAGATCACCGGCGGGACCGGCCGCAACCTGGGGCAGCCCCCGGGTACCGGGGCGGGCACGACCCGTCGGCTCTTCTACATCGACTGGCCCGTCCTCGACCGGCACCGCGACACCCTCGTCTCCGGCGTCGACCTGTGGCTGGACACCCAGGATGCGCAGCGTCCGTCCTGGCTGGAGGGCGCCGCCCTGCGCGCTGCCCTCGCAGACCTGGCCGGGCGGCCTTTCCGTACCCGCCCGACCTTCAACACCACGTCCTGGGGCGGACATTGGGCCCAGGAAGAGCTCGGCTTCAACCAGGAGGCGGCCAACACCGCGCTGGGCTACGAGCTCATCGCTCCCGAGAGCGGGATTCTGGTGGGTACGCCGGACGGTCCGCGGGTCGAGGTGCCCCTGCAGGCACTGGTCGCCTCGCACCCCGAGGCGATCCTCGGCGACGACGTGCACGCGAGGTTCGGCACCTCGTTCCCGATCCGCTTCGACTACCTCGACACCGTCGGCGGCGGCAACCTCTCCGTCCACTGCCACCCGCAGCCGGACTACATGCGCCGCGTATTCGGATGGCCGTACACCCAGCACGAGACCTACTACATGATGCTCGGCGGGCCCGGCCGGCAGGTGTTCCTGGGACTGCGCAAGGACGCCGACCTCGCGGCCTTCCGACACGAGGCGGACCGGGCGTTCCACGACGGCGTGCCGTTCGACATCGAACAGTACGTCCAGACCTTCCCGGCCGATCCGCACCAGATGTTCCTCATCCCGGGCGGCACCCCGCACGGCAGCGGCGAGGGCAATGTCGTACTCGAGATCAGCGCGACGCCGTACCTGTACAGCCTTCGCCTCTACGACTGGCTGCGCAAGGACAGCGAAGGCAGGCAGCGGCCGGTCCACGTCGGCCATGCGTTCGAAAACCTGGACCCGGGCCGGTCGGGGGAAGCCGTGGTCAGGGACCTGGTCCCCACGCCGCGCACCCTGCGCTCGGGCGACGGCTGGCACGAGGACGTCATCGGCCGCCTCCCGGAGATGTTCTTCGAGGTCCGGCGGATCGCACTGGCGCCGGACACCGTCGCGGACGACGACACGGACCACCGCTTCCACATCCTCAACGTCGTGGAGGGTGACGGAATCCTCCTGGAGACCAGCGGCGGCCACCGCCATGTGCTGGCGTACGCCGAGACACTGACCGTGCCCGCCGCGGTCGGCGCCTACCGGGTGCAGGCCCTCGGCGGGGGACCGGTGCGCTACGTGAAGGCGCTGGTGCGGTGAGCCCCGCCGACGAGGCCACCGTCTCGGTCCTCGAGGTCGGCGGCACCCATGTCACCGCGGCCGGGGTGGACATCCACGCCCGCAGCCTCCGGTCCGGCCGCTCGTTCCGTGAAGCGCTGGACAGCGACGGCAGTACCGAGGAGATCCTGTCGGCCCTCGTCCGCTGTGCCGGCCGGCTGCCCGGCCTCGGCGCGGGCCCATGGGCCGTGGCACTGCCCGGTCCGTTCGACTACGAGCGCGGGATCGGGCGGTTCGAAGGGGTCGGCAAGTTCGACGCCCTGCGGGGGGTCGATCTGCGGGCCGCCCTTACGGCGTCCTTGCCCGGCGCCACCGCGCTCAGCTTCTGCAACGACGCGGACGCGTTCGTGCTCGGCGAGTGGTGGGCCGGGGCGGCGCGCGGGCACCGCACCGTCGCCGGCATCACCCTCGGGACCGGTGTGGGCTCCTGCTTCCTGCGCGACGGACGGATATTGCGGCACGGCCCCGGGGTCCCTTCCGAAGGCTGCGTCCACACCCTGCGGTACGCGGGCGGACCCCTGGAGGAGACGGTGTCCCGGCGCGCCCTGCGGCGGGCCTACGCACGGGCGACCGGCGAGGCGCCGCCCGACGTCCGGGAGATCGTTCGGCGGGCACGGCACGGGGACCGGGCCGCGGCGGAGGTGTTCACCGAGACGTTCCGTGCCCTGGGAAGAGTGCTCGGGCCACTGCTCGCCGCCTTCGAACCGACGGTCCTGGTGGTCGGGGGCGCCATCGCGGGGGCCTGGGATCTCCTGGCCGAACCGCTGCGCTCAGGACTCACCGAGGCCGATCCGGTCCGCAACCGGCGCGTCGTCATCACCCCGGCGCACCGGCCGGACGAGGCCCCGCTGCTCGGCGCGGCCTACCTGGCCGGGGCGGCCGGCCGGCCGGGCGACCGCACCGATCCGCCCGGAGACTCCCGCTGACATCGGGCCGGCACGTGCGGGACCCGGAGGAAGCCGGATCAAGGAAGAGAAGAAAGGGCTCACCTCGGTGCCCTCCTCACATCATCACCGGCGGCGCATCAGCACGCCGCCGCACTCGCCCCGCAGCCCCTCGGGCCCGGCCTCCGTCCAGCGGGCGGCGGCACGACGCTGAGCGGCTTGCTGTTGTCCGGCCGGCACCACTTCGTGCCCGTCGGCCGGACCCCTTTCCGCCTTCTTCCGGGGATTGTGCAGAGCGGATCCCCCCGACGAGATCTCCTCCATCCACACCCCCGACCCCCTGGGAACAGCTGTGACCCCTCCCCGTTCCACCGCCGAACTGACCGTGACCGAGCGCGGCTTCCTGCGCGCCGGACGACCCCACCAGATCGTCTCCGCTGCCATCCACTACTTCCGTGTCCACCCCGAACTGTGGGAGGACCGGCTGCTGCGGCTGCGCGCCATGGGCGTCAACACCGTCGAGACCTACATCGCCTGGAATCTGCACCAGCCGGCTCCCGGGCAGACCGACTTCTCCGGACAGGCCGATGTCGCCCGCTTCCTGCGCACCGCCGCCCGGCTCGGCCTGGACGTGATCGTGCGACCCGGCCCCTACATCTGCGCCGAGTGGGAGTTCGGCGGCCTCCCCGCATGGCTGCTGGCCGACCCCGGGCTGCGGCTGCGCCGCACCGACGACCGCTATCTGGCCGCCGTGGACGCCTGGTTCGACCAGCTGATCCCCGTCCTGCGCCCCCTGCTCGCCAGTCGGGGTGGGCCGGTGATCGCCGTCCAGGTCGAGAACGAGTACGGCAGTTACGGCCATGACACCCCCTACCTCGACCATCTGCGGCAGGGCCTGATCCGACGCGGCGTGGACTGCCCGCTGTTCACCGCCGACGGAGCCACTGACGGCGTACTGCGCGGGGGCGTGCTGCCCGGCACCCTGGCGACCGCGACCTTCGGCTCACAGCCCGAGGAATCACTGGCGACCTTGCGCCGCCACCAGCCGACCGGCCCGCTGATGTGTTCCGAGTACTGGCACGGCTGGTTCGACCACTGGGGCGAGCACCACCACGTACGGAACGCGGACGAGGCCGCCGCGGAGCTGGACCGGATGCTGGCTCAGGGCGCCTCGGTCAACCTCTACATGGGCCACGGCGGCACGAACTTCGGATGGTGGAACGGAGCCAACCACAACGAGACCGACTACCAGCCCACCTGCACCAGTTACGACTATGACGCTCCGGTCGGCGAGGCCGGAGAGCTGACCGAGAAGTTCCACGCGTTCCGCGCGGTGATCGAGCGGCACCGTGGCCCGATCCCGTACGCGATACCCGCGACACCGGACCGGCTCGCCCCGCAGACGGTACGGCCGAACGGTGCGGTGGCGCTGACGGACTGTCTCGACGTGCTCTCCACTCCTCTGCAGCGGCTCTCACCGGAACCGATGGAGGTGCTGGGCCAGTCACTGGGACTGATCCACTACCGCACGTGGCTCCGTGGCTCCTTCCCCGACTCGACCCTGCGCGTGCACGGCCTCGCGGACCGGGCCCAGGTGTTCCTCGACGGAGTGCCGCTGGGCGTCCTGGAGCGGACAGGGTCGCTCGACGCGCTGCCGATCAGCGTCCCCGACACCGGCGGTGAACTCGACCTGCTGGTGGAGAACATGGGGCGGATCAATTACGGCCCCCTGCTGGAGGATCGCAAGGGCATCAGCGGCGGCGTCCGGATCGACGGCCAGTACCAGTTCGACTGGGAGATCCGCCCTCTCCCGCTGACCGATCTGGCAGGTCTGCGGTTCGGGGCCGCCGAGCAGGTCGAGGGCCCGGCCTTTCACCATGCGACGCTGGAGGTACCGGAACCGGCTGACGGTTTCCTGGCCCTGCCGGGCTGGACCAAGGGCCAGGCATGGCTGAACGGCTTCGCCCTCGGCCGTTACTGGGACCGCGGACCCCAGCGCACCCTGTACGCCCCTGCCCCGGTGTGGCGGGCCGGCCGAAATGAACTCGTGATCCTGGAACTGCACCGGCCGGGCGAGCGGATCGAGCTCTGTGACGCCCCGGATCTGGGCCCGACCGACTGACCTTCGGACTGCCAGATGGCTCCGGTCCGTATTCCTTCCGGACCGGAGCCACCGACGCGAGTCCCGGAGGGCCGACGGGCTTCCGCCTGCCTGAATCAGCTCTGGCCGCGCCCGAAGTACGCGGCCAGGTCCCGGTCCGGGGCCGCGACCTCGACGGCCCGGCCGCCGTCCCGCAACGACATGGTGGCCGCGTAGCCGGCGGCCACCGCTTCGCGGGCCGCGACCGGCGAGGTGACGGTAGCTCCGCCGTCCCGTACGAACCGCAGGAATTCCGCCATCAGCACGGGATCGGCGCCCCCGTGCGTGCCGGTCGGTGTGTGTACGGGCACCACCAGATCGGCCTCGGCGCGGCCGTCGGAGCGGCGGTTCCACACGTGGACCTCCGCTCCCTCCGAGTCGCCGAAGTTCTCCAGGCGCCCCTCGGTGCCGATCACCGTGTAGTTGCGCCAGTAGTCGGGGGTGTAGTGACACTGCTGGTAGCTCGCGAAAACTCCGTTGTCCAGCTGCATCTGCATCATGCTCAGGTCCTCCACGTCCACCACCGGGTGGAGACCGGTCTGGCTGAGCGGCGGCCAGTTCTCCGTCGACAGCCACTCGGGCATCCGCTCCCCGCTGCGGTCGCGGTGTGAGTCGATGTCCCCGTAGACCGTCAGCCCGCCCATGGCGTTCACCCGCCGGGTGCAGCCGCCGGCCAGCCAGTGGATGACATCAATGTCGTGCGCGCCCTTCTGTAGCAGCAGGCCGGTGGTGAGGCGTCGGTCCGCGTGCCAGTCCTTGAAGTAGAAGTCCCCGCCATGGCCGACGAAATGGCGGCACCAGATGGCCTTGACCTCGCCGATCGCCCCCTTGACGATCAGTTCACGCATGGCCACCACGACCGGCATGTGGCGCATGTTGTGGCCCACGTACAACGGGGTCCGATGCCGGTGAGCTGCCGAGAGCAGCCGGTCACACCCCTCGGTGGTGATCGCCATCGGTTTGTCCAGGAACACCGGTACACCGGCCTGAAGGAAGTCCATGCCGATCTCCTCGTGCGTGTGGTCCGGAGTCAGCACCAGCACGCCGTCGAGTCCCGCGTCGAGCAGCTCGTGGTGATCCGCGGCGGTCCGCACCCGGGTGCCGAATCGCTGTTCGGCACGCGTCAGCAACTGTCGGTCGCGGTCGCAGGCGGCGGCCACCAGTGAGCCCGATCCGGGCTGGTGGGCCAGATCGGCCAGGTCGCTGCGATTACCCAGGCCGATGACGCCGAGCCTGATGTCGTCCAAGGTGCTTGCCCTTTCAGAAGATTTCGACCCCAGCAGGGCGAGGATGACCGGATGATAGATGTGGAACATATCCGGTCGCATGGTGGGTTTGTGTCTGATTCCGACGGGGTCGAGATGGTGCCGACCGCCGGGGCGGCCGCGCTCTCGGGAATGCTGCGGCCGGGCCAGAGAAGGATGTTGCCCCGGTGAGAGGTGGGGTGAGGTGGTCGGTGCGGGACGGCACGAGTCTGAGGTCACCGAATCCTGGCGTCAAGAGTTTGAATGTGATTCACTGACCCCGGATTGGATGATGTATCAGAAACATGCCGCATGTGCGTCTCTGCGTCACTCGGCGTCCTCACGCCCGACGCGGACCGCCGTACCGTCCGGACCGCCGCGACATGGATCGACGGAGAAGCGGATCGACGTGAAAGGGGGAGCGCCGTTGACCCGCGCAGCCCGCAGTACCGCACCCGCGCCGCCACCCTCCGGCGACGGGCCCGGTTACCGTCCCGGCTATGAGGTCGCGGCCGAACGTATCCTCGAGTACCTCGTCCTGGCCCGCCTGGGGCCCGGCGCCCGGCTGCCCACCGAGCAGGACCTGGCCGACCGGGTGGGGATGAGCCGGACCGTGGTCCGCGAGGCGGTGAAGATCCTCTCCGCGCTGGGCCGGCTGTCCGTGCACAAGGGCCGCGGCATCTACGTCGCCCAGCCCGACCAGTCCTCCTGGCAGCACTCCCTGACCCACTTCCTGCCCGCCGATCTGCGTCAGGTCGACGAACTCTTCGAATTCCGGCGCCACTTGGAAACCACCACCGCCCGCCTGGCCGCCGAACGTGCCACCCCCGCCCAGGTCAAAGCCGTCCGTGCGGCCGCCCACCAGTCCACCCGGGCCGCCCGGCAGGACGACATCGACGCCTTCAGCCACGCCGACGACACCTTCCACACCGCCATCGCCACCGCCACCAACAACTCCTTCTTCGCCGCCACCATCGACACCCTGCGTCGCCTGCAACACCAGGTCACCGCCATAGGACTGGCCGGCCTCGCGGGCGGCTCCCTGCGCGACGCCGCAGCCCAGCACGAAGCAATCGCCCACGCCGTCGCCACCGGCGAACCCACGCACGCGCACACCCTCATGGCCCACCACATCGACCGGACCACCCACCAGTTCCAACGAGAGATCCGGCACCGCATCGCCTCGGGCCACCCCAGCGCCTGAAACCCACACCACCACCCATGAAGGACACCCATGCGAATCACCGACGTGACTGTGGAACTGGTCGATCTGCCGGCTCAGCCGCCCTTCCGGTGGCGGGCAGGGCTGCCCGGTTCGGAGTCGGCGGTCGTGGGCGGGATCCTGCGGGTCCACACGGACGAAGGTCTGGTGGGCGAGGCGCACACGAGACGTGGGCTGATCGTCGCCGATCTGGTGAACCGCCGTATACGTGAGGACCTGCGCGGCCGCGACCCGCTGATGCGCGAGCTGCTGTGGCACCGCCTGTGGGAGCTGGACCGCATCGAGGAGTTCCCCATCTACGCGCTCGGCCTGGTCGACGTAGCGCTGTGGGACCTGGCCGGCCTCGCGGCCGGGCAGCCGGTCCACCGGCTGCTCGGCCCCTACCGCGAGGCCATCCCCGCCTACGCGAGTACGGTCACCTTCGGCAGCGTCGAGGAGTACCTCGATGTGGCCGACCAGTGTCTGGAGCTCGGCTATTCCGCCATCAAGCTGCATGCGTGGGGAGACCCGCGAGCCGACGCGGACCTGTGCCAGAAGCTGCGGGCCCACGTCGGTGACGACGTCCCGCTCATGTACGACGGCTCGGCCGGGTTCGACCTCGCGGACTCGGTGTACCTCGGCCGCGCACTGTCCGAGGCGGACTACCTGTGGTACGAGGAGCCGATGCGCGAGTTCAGCGTGACCGCCCACCGGTGGCTGGCCGAACAGGTCGACATTCCGCTGCTGGTCGCGGAGACTTCCGACGGCGCGCATTTCAACGCTGGTGACTTCATCATGGCGGGCGCGGCGAGCCGGGTCCGCACCAGCGCACAGCTCAAAGGCGGGATCACCGGAGCCCTGCGTATCGCGCACCTGGCCGAGAGCTACAACCTGAGGGCCGAGGTGCACGGCAGCGGAGTGGTCAACGCCCACCTGTGTATGGCGATCCCCAACACCACCTACTACGAGTCCCTCGTGTACACCAACCCCGTACAGCGCGAGCCGGCGGTCGGTGCCGACGGGCTGGTGCGGGCTCCGACGGCCCCCGGCATCGGCTTCGACCAACCGGGCTGGTGACTACTTCCGGTCGAGCCAACAGGGCGACTGCGGTCCGTCCTTGATGATGGCTCATGTTCCAACGTCTCCACGTCTCCACGTCTCAACGCTTCGGTGCTTCGTGGAAAGGAGCCACACCATGCCCGTGCAACGCTACGCCTCGGTCATACGCCTGCGTGGGGAACTCGAGGCGGAGTACCGCGCCTTGCACGCGGTGGCCTGGCCCGAGGTCCTCGCTACCCTCAAGCGCGCCCACATCGGCAACTACTCGATCTTCCTGCGTGACGGGCTGCTCTTCAGCTACCTCGAGTACACCGGCGAGGACTACGCGGCCGACACCGCGCTCATCGCCGAGTGCCCGGTCACCCGGGACTGGTGGGCCCGTACCGACCCCTGCCAGCAGCCACTGGACAGCGTCGGCGACGGCGAGTGGTGGGCACCTGCCGAAGAGGTCTTCCCTCTCGAATGACATCAGGGGCAAGCGGCCCAGGGGGCGGACGCAGCTGCGTCCGCCCCCTGGGCCGCTTGCCCCTGTACCTGGTGGCGGATGGCGACGAGACGGTCGCCACCAGGCAGCGCGCGCAGTGTGACCAGGGCGTCCGTGACCACGACAGAGGTCAGGTCCGCCCAGCCGACGACGCCGGCCACCAGCGGGTCGGCCGCGGCCGGTGCCAGGTATTCGGGAGTCTCCTCGGTCACGGGGACAGGCTCAGTCGGCTCGGTCGTTTCTGACAACGTGCTCGGCATGCTGATGGAACGGGTGCACGGCGAGAACAGCCGGATCAGGCTTGACGTACGACCTTGCCCGTCCTCGTGATCCGCACGGTGACCGCCCCACCCGCCGGGACTTCGACCTGCGGCCAATCGAGGAACGCCGTGTACCCAAGGGGGCGGGCCGATTGGCGGGCCGTTTCCGCCAGTACCGACACCCGTGCCGCGTAGGCCGTGTTGTTGGTCAAGCGGACTACGGCGGCCTGACGGCTCTCGCTGACATGCTCGGCCTCGACGTGATCAAAGGGAATGAGAATTCCTTCCCCGGGCCGGACGTAGATTCCGGGAAGTTCGAGTGCCATCAAGACACCGTTGGTCTCGGTCCAGGAATTTCTTGTCCTGATGAAATCACCGACCGCATCCTTGCCCTCGGCATCGCTGGGCTGGATCCGCTCCATGCTCGAACCGATGAGGTAGTCGGTGGTTATGTGCCCGGGCATGTTGACGGCCTCGGCGTGGGCATGCTGGATATCGCTGATGAGTTCAGCGTACTTCTTGTCCCCAGTAGCTCGATACAGCTTGAACAGGTGGTCAGCGGAGGACGTACAGACTCCGGGTGCGGCATGTTTGTTCTGGCTGCTCGCCCAAATGGCGCCGGTCATCCTTCCCTTCAGCCGCGCGATATCGCTGCCTGCCGGAAACAGGGGATCGTACGCAAGAGTCCAGGACGAGCACAGAGCGGCCTGGACCTTTGCGCGATTCAGCCATCTCTTCTTTCCGGTGTACTGGTACAGCGCCATGAATGATTCCAGGAGGCCAAACGCTGTTTCGGAGTCCGCATCCTGTGAAATATCCGCGCACGCTCCGCTGGTGAATCCACGTGACTTGATGTCGCGCTCATAGTAGAATTCGGCTGCTTCTTCGGCCGCGGCCAACCAGTCCGGACGGTGGAAGTATTCAGCCGCCAGGGCGAGCCCGGCCGGAGCGATGGCGCCGGCTGTCGAGTTGTACACGGCGATGTCGCCTGTTTCGGGCGCGATGTACTGGCCGAATTCTCCATGCTTTCGCCAGACTTGGGTGAATGCTTCGGCCAGACCTCCTGCGGCCAGTTCCCAGGATTCCTTGATGGTGTCGCCGTGCCCTTGCGCCTTCAGGAGCATCACATGCTTGATCAGCCAGAAGAGTACGTCTCCGTTCTTGCGTACCATCGCCTGCACAGCAGGGAAGTCGGGATGGGCCTTCTCCGATCGGATCTCTCCGTCTTCGCTGATGAAGCCGTAGAAGAAGCCGCTCCGCCCCTTCATGCGGGAACAGATGAAGTCGAGCTCATCGGAGACCCTGCCCCGTTCCGTCGGGTCATTCAGAGCCAACATGGGGTAGGTGTTGATCATTCCGCTGACCCAACCCAGTTGAAAGTGCCTGGAGTTTTCCGGAAGGTAGTAGCGGCCCGCCTTGGTCTCTGTGAAATTGCCTCGGCAGATGTTGGTGCCGAGTTCGGCCAGCCTACTCATCGGAAGCAGGTTGCGAGGCGTGGTGGGGCCGGTGAGCGACTTCCTCACTTTCATGAATTTTTCCAGGACTGCCGGAATCCCGTCGGCATCGAAGGCGAAGACCTGGAAGCGAATCGAAACCGCGTCACCGGGGGCCCAGTTCGACGCCCTGTCATCGCTCGTCCGGAAATCACCGAAACCGGCCACCTGTCGGCGCACAACCGGTGCCGAGATGCTGAATTCACAGCTTTCCCTGCCTGCACTCTCCTCAATCGAGAGTCCACTGTTGCCCAGGCGGGTTCCCTGCTCGGTGAGGACGATCCATCCCTTTTTGAACTTGGGCGAGAAGAAGCTCATCGCCGGGGCGGCAGTACTGAACGTCGCCAGCTCGATCCGTGAAGGCGCCGCAGCATCGACGGCCAGTCGCGGGTTGTTCGATATCGTCAGCGGTGTCCGTGGATTGTAGTACATGTCGGCCGGATAGTCCGGATTATATCCGTTGCCGATGGCGCGATAGCGATTTCCATTGTAGATGATTCCGGGAATCATCACGTAGTTGGCGGTCTCCCAGCTCTCGAATGGGAAGTCCACGGAGATCGCGGTTTGTTCCGCCGCCCCCTTCTCCAGGGTGCAGGTCAGGGTGACCTCCCACCCGTGACCATCGGGCACCCGTCGCGTATCCCACTTCAGTTGCCACTGTCGCGGTCCGTCTGTCAGCAGGTCGCCGTCGAATTGCTGGGCCCGGCGCGGCATCGTGCCGTCATATTCCCGAATCGACACCAGCAGGGAGCCGTGCAACTCGCGCAGCGCACGGCTGAGTTCCGCAGCCTGGCCACTGGCTCCGGAAACCCCTGCGTCGAGCGGTTGTGCTCGCGAGACCGTGGGTTCGAGAGCGATCTTCGCTCCGACTCCGGCGGCCGCCAACAAAGAAAGGCAGTTTCTCCTGTCAAGCATTCTGCAACCATCCTTGTGTGCGTGTTCCAGCGAATTGAGTTTCAGATCAATGTCGGTACAGGCACCGGCAGGCCCGGTGGCAGCAGACCCTGGGCACGCAGGGCGAGCCACATTTCCTCGGGGACGGGGTGGCTGATCATCGCGGTGGCGTCCGTCACCTCGGCGGGGCTGCGTGCCCCGAGCAGCACACCGGCGACAGCCGGGTGCCCCAGCGGGAATTGCAGGGCGGCTGCCCGCAGTGGAACCCCGAAGGTCTCGCACAGCGTGCGCAGAGCCAGCGCCCGCTCCAGCAGGTGTGCCGGGGCCGGTGCGTAGTCGAAGGTCGCACCCGGCCGGGGATCGGCGAGGAGGCCGGAGTTGAACACCCCGCCGGCCAGCACGGACACTCCGCGTTGCGCCGCCAGCGGCAGCAGTGCGGCCAGAGCGCTCTGGTCGAGGAGGGAGTAGCGGCCGGCCAGCAGGACCACATCGATGTCGGTGTCGCGGACGAAGCGTGTCGGCATCGCGGTCTGGTTCATGCCGACGCCGATCGCGCCGACCGTGCCCTCCGCACGCATCCGCTCCAGCTCGGGGTAGGCGCAGTCGAAGGCCTCGCGCTCGTGTCCGTCCGGGTCGTGCAGGTAGACGGTGTCCACGCGGTCGAGGCCGAGCCGGGTGAGGCTCTCCTCGACGCTGGTGCGTACACCGCGGGCGCTGAAGTCCCACACCCGTTCGTGGGTGGCCGGGACGGCGAAGCCGTTCGCCAGGTCGTCGCCGGGCAGTCCGGCGCGTGCGCGCAGCAGGCGGCCGACTTTGGTGGACAGCGTGAACTGCGGACGTGGCCGGGTGCGCAGTGCGTCTCCCAGTCGACGCTCGGACAGACCGAGTCCGTAGTGCGGAGCGGTGTCGAATGCGCGGATGCCGCAGGCCCAGGCTGCCTCGATGGTGGCGGCCGCGTCCTCGTCACTGACCGGGTGGAACAGGTTGCCCAACGCGGCGGCGCCCAGGGTGAGTTGACCGACCCGTGTGGTGGTGCGCATGACTTCAGGTGTGCCTCTCGTTCGGGACCCGGTCGCACGGCATGGGACCACCGGGGCGGGGGATTGCGCGGACCCGCCCCGGTGCCGGCCGGTCAACCCTTCGTTGCTCCTCCTGTGAGGCCCTTGACGAACTGCTTCTGGAAGGCCAGATAGAAGACGAGGATGGGCAGTGTCGCCAGGAACATGAAGGCGAAGACCGAGCCGAAGTCCGCCTGGTGTTCGCCGATGGCACGGTAGATGCCGACGGTCACCGTGGTGCCTGCCGCCGGACCCAGGACGATCAGCGGATTGAGGAAGTCGTTCCAGATCCAGACGCCGAGGAAGATCACCACGCTGGCCGACGCCGGCCGCATCAGCGGGAAGACCACCTGCCAGAAGGCGCGGAACGCTCCGGCGCCGTCGATCGCCGCGGCTTCTTCGAGCTCTCGGGGGATCGTCTTGGCGAAGCCCGCGAAGACGAACACCCCGAACGGCATGTAGTAGCCGACGTACGCCAGGACCAGTCCGGGCACGCTGCTCATCAGCCCCAGCGTGCGCAGGACTTCGGTGGTCGGGGTGAGGATCACCGCGGGCGGCACCATGAGACCGCAGAGCAGGACGACCATGATGACCTTGGACAGGACGCCGGTCGACCGGGCCAGGTAGTGGCCGAGCATGGCGGAGATCGCGGTGATGACGAGGATGGAGATCACGGTGACCTCCGTGCTGTTGACCAGCCCATACCAGAAGAGGTGGTCCGGGCGCGACAGCACGCTCTGGATGTTGTCCAGGGTCGGCGGGACCGGGAGGCCGACCGGGTTCGACACGATCGCCGAACCCTCCTTGAACACGTTGACCAGCACGAGGTAGATCGGCAGGAAGAACAGCAGGCCGGCGAGGAGCGCGATGACCGGGCGTATCCACGCCCTTCTTCCACCCCTGTTCATGCTCGCGTCCAGGCCCGCGTCCGTCTTCGTCTTCGTGTTCGTGCTCATGCGGACACCTCGCGTTTCTGCAGCCACCCGAGCGCGATCACGGAGACGGTCGCGACCAGGATCAGCATCGCCACGGCCATCGCGGAGGCGTAGCCGACGTGGTTGCCGTTGAACGCGGTCTGGATCACCTGGAAGGCGAGGGTGGATGTGGTGCCGGGGCCGGGGCCGCCGTTGGTGAGCACCTGGATCTGGTCGTAGGCCTTGAATCCGCCGATCAGTGACATGACCGTATTGATGGTGACGGCGGGTGCCAGCATCGGCCAGGTGACATGGCGGAACCGCATCAGTGGTCCGCAGCCGTCGATGGCCGCCGCTTCGTGCAACTCCTGCGGGATTCCCTGCAGTCCGGCCAGGTAGATCACCACGCAGAAGCCGAGCCCCTGCCAGGCGATGACCCACGAGACCGTGTAGAGGGCGAGGCTCGGATCGGAGAGCCAGCCCGGCGGATGGCTCACGCCCAGCTGTCGCAGCATGGAGTTGAGCAGGCCGTCGTCGACGAGGATCGTCTGCCAGATGACGCTGACCACCACGGCGCTCAGCACGACCGGCACGAAGAACACGCTGCGCAGAGCGTTGTACAGCCAGCCGCGCCGGTCGAGCAGCAGGGCGATCGCCAGGCCGCCGGCGTTGGTCACCAGCGTCACGATCACGGTGATGACGACGGTGTTCTGCAGTGCTTTGAGGAAATCGCCGTCGGAGAACAGGCCCGTGAGGTTGGACAGGCCCACCCACTGGGTCGGCGGGTTGAAGGGGTTCTTGTTGGTGAGGCTGTAGCCGGCGGTCATACCGATCGGCACCAGGACGAGGGCCAGGTAGGCGAGCAGTCCGGGAGCCGCGAAGAGGGCGAAGCGGCCCGCTCCGCCGTTCGGGCGGAAGCGCCGGGACGGTCGCGACGGCCGCCGCGCGGGGGTGTCCGGTGGCCGGACTGCTGCCTTGTCCTTCGCCGCGGGCGCGGCAGCGGAACCCTCCGGTCGGGTCAGGGTACGTATGCGCATTATCGGGTGGCCTTGTCCCACTGCTCGTCCATGTAGGCACCGAACTGGCCGGCTGTCATGCGGCCGCCGAGGAGATTCTGGACGCCGGCCGCTGCCTTGTCGGCCAGGCCGGGCGGCAGGGAGCCGTCACCGGTCTCCTGGGAGAACGAGTTGACGATCCCGTCGTCCTTCTGGGCCTGCCGATACGCCGCCACGGTCTTCTTGTAGACGGGGCCCATGGTGCTGGGCGGGCTGTAGCCCTTGATGTCGATGATGAGCCCGTCGGCCTTGACGGCGGCGTCCAGGTTCTTCTGGTCCTCCATGAAGGCCTTGGTCCACTTCTTGGCCAGGGGAACATCGGACGACTTGGAGCTCACCGTCATCCCGCCGCCGAGGACACCCGGGAGTGCCGGGGCCCCCTTGTCTGTGGGCCACGCGAAGACGCCCGTGTCGAAGTCCGGCTTCTGCGTGTCGGCCGAGGCGGAGAACCAGCTGCCCATCGGATACATCGCGCCCTTACCGTCACGGAAGGCCTGTTCGGTGTCCGCGTAGGAGCGGGAAAGGCCGGCGCGGTCGATGTATCCCTGGTCCGCGAGGCCGGCGACCTTCTGGGCGGCGGCGACGAACGCCGGGTCGGCGAACTTGACCTTGCCCTTGGCGCGTTGGGAGAGCCAGTCCGGCGTCTTCTTGTAGACGTCGGTGGCAACCGTGCAGATCAGCGGGAACATGTCGGCCCAGGAGTCCTTGCCGCCACCGCCGACCACGAAGGGGTTGATGCCCTTCTTCTTCAACTTGGCGCTGTCGTCGAGCAGTTCGCCGTACGTGCGGGGCGGTGTGTCGATGCCGGCCGCCGCGAAGTCCTTCTTGTTGTAGTAAACGAGCGTCGTCTGGGCGGAGTAGGGCAGCTGGTAGACCTTGCCGTCGTAGGTGTTGGCACGGGGGTTCTCGTACGGCGCGAGTTCCTTGTCCGTCCACGGCGCCAGCTTGCCCGCCTCGGCGAATCCGGCGGGGTTCAGGCCGATCATGACGTCCGGGAACTGGCCCGTGCTGTCGAGCTGCTTCGCGTACCCGGTGCGGTCGGCGCTGGGCGATACGAGCTTCTTGATCGTCACCCCGGGCACCTTCGCCGAGGCGCGGGCGATCGCGGCGTCCCAGTACTTCGCGTCCAGGTTGGGCGTTTCGAAGGTGAGGAAGGTCAAGGTGACCTTGTCGCCGTTGCCTGTGGACGCACTCGAACCGGAACTGCCGGCCGTGCACCCGGCCAGGAGGAGGGCACCTGCGAGGGCGGCGGTTCTTGTGAGTATCGGATTGCGCGTCATGTTCAACTTCCCCTACCCGTCGTTGTCCGGGGGCGGTACCGAGTCGCTGTCTTGTTCGTACCGAGACGAGAGAGGGAATCCCGCTGCCGACCGTCCACCGAATCCGTCACATGGTTCAGACTCTTCCCAGAGTCCTGCTGCTCTCGAGGGCGACCGCTTCCCCTCAGCGTTCGCCCGTCAGGGCACCTTGGGGGTATGGAAGTCCGCGCGCGACGGCATGTCAAGAGATGAGAAGGAGTTATTACCTCAACCGAGGCCGCAATAGATCTGATACATGTCCGTAGGGTTCGCCGGATCCTGCGGATTCGCTTCACAGGAACGAGGCACGTCGGTGGTGTGGTGCACGACCCCGGCACGCTTCGACCGCCCCGTCGCCCCGTCGCCCCGTCGCCCGGTCGTTTCCGGTGTGGGCGGCGGGGCGGGGAGGCGGGGGTACTGCCGATCGAGGCTGTCGTCCGCGGTCACGCCCTGTCCGGGCCGGCGGGAACGGCGGGAGCGGCAAAGATGCGATTGCGGATCTCTCGCTGGACCTGGAGTTCCGTCGTGTCGATATGGCGGGCCATGAGGGCGGCGGCCTTTTCCTGCTCACCGGCCCCGATCGCTTCCAGGATCGCCAGGTGCTGCTCCGCGGCTCCGGCGAGTGATCCCGGTGCCGAGTCGGCCAGGGCCACGATGGTGACCTGTCGCTGCAGCTGCTGGATCGCGTCGACCAGACTGGAGAGGAACGCGTTCCCCGCTGCCGCGCCGATCGCCTGATGGAACTCCGCATCGGCCCGGCCGAACGACTCGTGGTCGTCGCGCTCGGCGGCCTCCGTCGAGCGCCGCGCCGCCTCGCGGATCGCCCTGAGCTGAACCGGAGTGGCCCGCGCGGCCGCGAGCCCGCTGGTCTCGGCCTCGGTGAAGCGCCGGAACTCGAACAGTTCGCCGACGCGGCTCGGGTCGGTCGGCAGGAACCGGGAGAACGTGTCGGACCACAGGTCGTTCCTGGGGTGCGCCACGAAAATGCCGCGCCCCTTCTCCACCGAAAGCCTCCCGAGGGCCGAGAGGATCTTGACGCCCTCTCGCACCACCGTCCTGCTCATGTCCACTTCGGCCGCCAGGTCCTTCTCCGTCGGCAGCCGGTCGCCGGGCCCCATCCCCTGCCGGGCGACGTACTCCAGGATGCGCTCCGCCGCGACCTCGTAGCCGGGGCGGTAGGGAGCCGCCTCCGTCTCCGTCTCCGATGCCGCGGACGCGGGCCGGGAAGATCTAGTCATGCTGCTCCATGTATCCGATGCATGCCGTCACGAAATGCCAAGTGCTGGGCCCCCAAGATACCTCCCGAGCCGTCCGTTCAGGGTGCTCGGACCGCCCCACGGAGCACCCGCACCATCGGGAATAGATCCGAACTAAGCCTTGACGGTCCCTTCCGTGCCGTGCACGCTAGACCGCACTTGTGCTGCGGTAGTTACACAGGAGAAGGAAGCGCACTTCCCCGCACGGGCAGGCCTACGGGCTCTCCGGCTCACGGCCGTCCGCCGATCCCGCTCCCCGGAACAGCGCGAACCATCTCCGCTGAAGAATACGAACTATCCAGGTGACCTCGTTCGTCGCTCGACGTTTGCCGGCCTTGCGCCCCTCTGTGCTGTTCACGGGCAGTTGATCAGCGATCCCGCGCGTCATCGAGAGTCACTTCACCTAGGAGGACATGTGGACAGGCGTCGCTTTCTGGTTGCCAGCGGCTTGAGTTCGGCCACGGCCGTAGCCATGGCCGCCGGACCCGCACATGCCGCGCGAACGGCCAGGACCAGGACGTCCCCGTCGCTGAGGATCGAGGCGGGCTTCCTGTCGGTGGGCATCAGCGACTCCGGGTACGTGGACAGCCTGGTGGACCTGCGTGACGGCACCGACCACCTGGCGAAGGACACCCCCGTGCCGCTGGTCAGCGTGGTGGCCGACGGCAAGCGCGTGGTTCCCACGAAGGTGCGGGTCGTGTCGCGTGACCGGGCGCAGCACCGGCAGGTCCTGGAGTTCGTCGGCGAGAGCGTGACGATCCAGGTGGAGGCCGTCGGGTTTCCCACGCATTCCACACTTGAAGTCGTCGGCCTGACGGCCGCCTCGGGTGTGGATGTGCAGACGCTGCTGTGGGGTCCGCTGCCGACGACGCTCGGCGACACCATCGGCGAGACGGCCGGTGTGGTCGCCAACTCCGATTTCGTCATGGGGGTCCGGCCGCTGAACGACAAGACGGTGGGCGGGTGGCCGAACGAGCATCTGGCGTACGGGTTCGGTCCCGATCTCGTCTGGAATCCGTACGGGCTCCAGACCGGCGCGAAGGACGAGTGGCTGGCGAGCAACGTCGCCGCGAAGACCACGTGGGGCAGCGTCCTGCGCGCCACTGCCTACGACTACAGCAAGGTACGGGTCCGGCAGCGCACCAACGGTTACGAGATCCCGCTCGGCCCGCTGCCCGCGCCCGAGGGCCGGATCGTCGGGTCGAAGATCGCCCTGTTCGGCAGTGCGCCGGATCTCGCCCTGACCGTGCTCAGCCAGATCGCCAAGGAGCACGACCAGGCGTACCCCACCCTGGACGGCCAGTGGCAGAAGGTGGCCCAGCGCACCTCGCAGACCCACTTCTGGGTCCACGACCTCAACACGGGCAACGTCACAGCGGCCGCCGAGCTCGCCGCGCAGGCCGGGGTGCGGAACATCTACGCGATCAGCGGCAACGGGCCGTGGGTGTCGCACGGGCACTACCAGTTCAACGGCTCCTTCGGCGGATCGGACGCGGCGGCCGCCCAGTTGGTGGCGGCAGCGGCGAAGGAGGGCATCGAGGTCGGGGTGCACACCCTGTCCACCTTCATCGACGCCAACGACCCGTACATGAAGGCGCCGGCCGATCCACGGCTCGCGGTGGGCGGATCCGCCCGGCTCACCCGCCCGCTGGCCGGGGCGGACACCGCGCTGTACGTGGATGCCGACGGCCTGCTGGCCTCCGGCGTCGACGGTCAACGGCTGCGCATCGGCGACGAGTTCATCACCTATGGTTCCGTCACCAAGGTCAGCAACACCGAGTGGCAGGTCGGCGGCCTGAGCCGGGCACAGTGGTCCTCGGCCGCCAAGGACTACCCGGCCGGCACCACCGTCGCCCGGCTCATCCAGAACGGCTACGGCGGCGCCCTGGCCAGTCTGCCGATCACCGACGAGATCGCGACCCGGCTGGCCACCGCCTACAACACCAGCGGTGTCCACGCCACGTCCTACGACGGGCTTGAAGGCACCGGCTACAACGGCTGGGGCGGCTACGGCTTCGCACGGCTCGTCAACGGCGTCCACCGGCAGGTCACCACCAAGAACTTCATCACCGAGTGCAGCAACCTCGCGTCGAACACCTGGGACGCCCAGTCCAGGGCGAGCTGGGGTGAGATCGGCCCCACGAGCTACGCCCAGATCATCCGCAGCAACACCTTCTACCGGGCGAACTACCTGCCCGGGATGATGGGCCAGCAGGGGCTCTCGGGCGGCGACACCCTGCAGAAGATCGAGGACACGCTGGCGCACGCGGCCTCCCTCGACGCCGGCATCAACTTCGAGACCAGTGTGAACAGCCTCCAGTCCGGGCAGAACACCGCCGTGCTGCTCGCCGCCCTCCGGATGTGGGAGTCCGCACGCGCAGCCGGTGCGTTCACTGCCGAGCAGAAGAAGCAGCTGGCCGTCGCGAGCAGGCACTGGCACCTGAGCGAGGTCACGCCGGACGCCGAGTGGACGCTGCAGGAGATGGACACGTCCGGTCAGCCGATCGGTGACCCGCAGTCGATCAAGGCCCCGAAGCCGGGCTTCGCCACGTCGGAGCCGACGGACGCCCGGGTCGGAAAGCTGTACGCCTTCAAGGTGACCTCGACGACTCCGCGGACCATCCGCTACGAGGTCACCGACGGCCGCCTCCCGCGCGGCCTGACCCTCAACCAGGACACCGGTGGCATCACCGGAATCCCGACCGCCGTCGGCACCAGCAAGTTCACCATCACCGCGACGAACGGCGGGATCATCTCCGACGCCAAGGTCACCTACAAGGTGACGACGCGGCCGTGACCGCTGCCGTGGGGGGGGCCCCCCCCGGGGGGGGGGGGGGGGGGGGCGGGGGGGCCCCCCGGGGCCGCCCCGGCCCCCCCCCCCCCCCCCGCCCCGCCGGTAACGGGAAAAGGGGGGGGGTGTGA
>NZ_JBIBVN010000030.1:78060-88888 GCF_043080425.1 Streptomyces sp. NPDC015032
TTCCGATCCCCCCCCAGACCTCATACCCCCCGACCCCCCCGCGCCCCCGCCGGGCCGGGGGGGCCGGGGGCGGGGGCGGCGGGCGCCCCCCCCCCCCCCCCCCCACGGCCGGGACCTGCTCCCCGTCGCGTCACCCGCACGAACCTCCAGGAACGGATTCATCGAGAACGCTTGGAGTTTCACATGAGAGTGCGTCCAAGACAGCTGCTGTGCCTTCTCGCGCTAATGGTCTCCTTGCTCGCCCTCGCCGCTCCCGCCACACCGGCGAGCGCCGCCGCCGACCCGGTCAACGCAGAACCCGCGGTGGTGCCCGCCCTCCAGAAGTGGCAGGGCCGCACCGGATTCTTCGAGCTGAGCCGGCACAGCCGCCTCGTGTTCGCCGGAGCGCACCGCGACCGTCTCCGCGATCAACTCGCCACCCTCCCCGACGAGATCGAGCAGGTCACGGGGCGCAAGCCGGCCCTGTCGCCGCGCCACCCGCACAGCGGCGACATCGTGCTTTCGATCGATCCCACCCTGCCCGAAGCGGTGGACAGCGCCCGGTTCAAGGAAGAGGGCTACACCTTCACGGTCACCGGCAAGAACGTGCGGATCACTGCTCCGACCGCGAAGGGCGTCTACTACGGCACCCGTACGCTCCTGCAGATCCTGCTGCTCGACGACGGCCGTGATTCCGTCCCCGTGGGCACCGCCGTGGACTGGCCGAACTACAGGGTGCGGGGCTTCACGCTGGATGTCGGGCGGCGCTTCTTCACCGCGGACTTCATCCGCGACTACATCCGTCTCATGGGCTGGTTCAAGCTCAACGAGTTCCAGATCCACCTCAACGACAACGGGTTCAAGGGCGACGGGCCCTGGAGCGAGGCCCAGGCCGGCTTCCGGCTCAGGACCGACAACCCCGCGCTGTCCGGCCTGGCCTCGAAGGACGGGGCGTACGACCGGCGCGACTGGGACTCCTTCGAGGACACCGCCGCCGCCAACGGCGTCACGCTCGTCCCCGAGTTCGATGCCCCCGCCCATTCGCTCGCGTTCATCCGGTTCAAGCCGTCCCTGGGCCTCAACAACGGCGACTCCGATCACCTGGACCTGTCCAAGCCGGAGACCACCGCGTTCATGAAGTCGGTGTTCGACGAGTTCACGCCGTGGTTCCGCGGCCCGGACGTGCACTTCGGTGCCGACGAGTACCGGTCGGACAAGCCCCGCTACAAGACCTACTTCAACGAGATCGCCGCCCACATCCGCACGCTCGGCAAGCAGCCGCGCGCCTGGGGCAGCCTGTCCCTGATGACGTCCGACACCGAGGGCTTCGACCGCGACGTCACCCTCAACAGCTGGAACAACTCGTGGTACGGCCCGCAGGCCGCCAAGAAGGACGGCTACTCGTTCATCAACACCAACGACGCCCTGCTCTACATCGTCCCGTTCGCGAGCTATTACCACGGCCACGGCCTGGACGGTAAGTACCTCTACGACAACTGGGAACCCAACGTCTTCCCCGACGGCCAGAGCGTCGCGCCGAAGGACCCCCAGCTCCTCGGAGCCATGTCCTCGGTGTGGAACGACCTGACCAAGTCCAGCTACACCGAACTCGACGTACACAAACTGGTCGACCCCACCTTCGGCGTCCTCGCGCAGAAAATGTGGAGCGGCGCCAACTCGGCTGTCCCGTACGGCGATTTCATGTCGACCGTACGCAAGCTCGGCGTGGGTACGGGGCTGACCGAGGTCGCCACGACCCTCGCCACCCCGGCCGACAGCGAGCTGAGCGCGGGCAAGCCGGCGTCCGCGTCTGCGGGCACGGCCGACGCGGCGTTCGACGGGGTGAGCACCACCAAGTGGCAGAGCGGCCCGGGAGATCACGCCTGGCTCCGCGTGGACCTCGGCCGCCCCCGGATCGTCACCAAGGCCGACCTGGACTGGGCGCCCGCACACGGCCGCGACTACGCGATCCAGGTGTCCGGCGACGGCGCGACCTGGACCACGGTCGCCCGCCGCACGGACCGTACGTCCGCGGGATCCGACACGCTCACCTTCGAACCGGTCACCGCCCGGTACGTGCGTCTCGTCGGCACCGAAGCGGCCCGCAAACAGGACGGCTACGCGCTGTGGAGCATGCGCGTCTTCGACGCAGCGGATCTGGCGTTGCGCAGGCCGACCACCGCCTCGTCGTCCGAAGTGCCCAGCCTGGGACCGGAGAACGCCACCGACGGTGACCAGGCCAGCCGCTGGGCCAGTGCTTACCGTGACGGCGAATGGATCCAGGTGGACCTGGGCCAGGTACAGACGGTCCGCCGCGTCCTGCTCGACTGGGAGACGGCGTCCGGAAAGGACTACGACATCCAGGTCTCCGACGACGGGACGAACTGGAAGACAGCCGCTGCCGTCCGGGACAAGCCCGCGGGCGCCCGCGTGGACGACCTCACCTTCGCTCCCGTGTCGGGCCGGTACATCCGCATGCAGGGCATCAGGCGCACGTCGTCCTTCGGCTATTCGCTCCGGCGCCTCGAGGTCCGGGCCGCGAGCCCGGCGACGAACCCCCCGCGCCGCTGAGACGTGGTGCCGGCCGGTGACGGAGCCGGTCGGCACCGCTGCACAACCCCTACCAGGCACGGAACAGTCGCTCATGGAGAGAGGGTCACTCGGCAGTGAGTAACAGCTATGGAAAGATTGCTTCCTTCTTGGGGGTGGTGATCATCGCATCACTCCTGTTCGGCGTATCCGCAACGAAGCAGGCGTCCGCGCAGCAGGTGGCCGGGAACGCTCCGTTCATCAACTCCTGGCTTGTCTCGGGCCCATTCGATTCGCCGCTGGCCGACAAGCAATATGAATGTGAAGCCGATGGCTCGAAGGCCCCGGTCGACGGGAGGACGAAGATCACCCCGAAGGTCGGCGATTCGTTGAGCTTCGGCAACGAAAGCGGAAAGTGGGAGTACTTCGACGACCGCATCTATAACCGGAACTACGACGACTACCAGGATCTTTACGGGTATTACTCCGTCAAGAAGGGTGTCGATACGAGGAACAAGTACGTGTACGCGCACACGTACGTCTACAGCCCGGTCGAGCAGCAGGCATATTTCAATGCCGGTGCGAGCGGTTCGTACCGGCTGTATGCGAACGACAGCTGCCTGACGAACCCGAGCACCCCGGTGGAGGTCCAAAAGGATCTGACGAAGCAAGCCGTCCAGCTGCACGCGGGCTGGAACAAGCTGATGATTCAGATCAAGCACACCTACACGGAGGACGTGAATTCAAACGGTGTGCCGATAGCCAAGGATCAGAACGTCGCCTATCTCGGGTTCTACGGTCGGGTGACGGACCAGAACGGCAACAAGATCGATGGCCTGGTCAATTCCGTGACAGGGTCGTCGAGGAGTCTGCAGATCGTGTCGCAAGAACTCTCGACCGACGATGCGATCCGCACTCCGCTTCCGAAGAACAACATGCCCACTGGTTACAAGGAATGGCCGTACGTCTGGAACAAGTCGGCGTCCGACAACAAGTACGGCGTCAGTGCTTCGGCTTTCCAGTTCATGGCTGCCGGTGGCGCACCGGGCTATACCTGGAAGATCATCGACGGGAAGTTGCCTGATGGTCTGGAGCTGAACCCCGATGGCTCCATCGCGGATGGAATGGTCGACGGGAAAGTCGATCTGAACAGCCCCAAAGGCATCGTCGACGTCAAAACCGAACCAGGCGACTACCACTTCACCGTCCAGGTGGCCGATAGGGAAGGGAGTACTACTTCAAAGGACTTCACCATCACGGTGAAGGAACGTCCGAACAAGTGGTTCGAGGAGGGCAGGGTAGGCGCGCTTACCCATTCCACCGCGACGTACAACTACTTCGTGGATCCGAACTACTCCGTTGATCAATGGGCAGCGAGAGCGAAGCGTGAAGGACACTCGCTGGTTTCGATCGAAGCTCTGCAGCAGAACTACTTCTGGCCGTCGAAATTCGCCGATCCGAAACACATCAGGGCGGAGTACCTGCCCAAGGACGAGAACGGCAAGGTAGTAGACGGATTGAGGCAGTACGAGCAGGCGGTAAAGCGGTACGGTATGAAATTCGGCCTGTACTACGCGACCGAGGGTGGCGGTTTGCAGCATTACTCCACTGATGTGTTCGTGCAGAATGTGGAGGATCTTATTCAGCGTTACGCTCCGGAGTACCTTTACTTCGACGGTCCACAGGCGATGCCCAATGCCAACTACGACGCCATGTACAGTGCGATACGCAACCGCAGCGATGAGATCATCGTGGACTCAAATGCCTGGGGGGCAGAGTACGGCGATCCGGATGTGAGAACCGGCGAGGCGTCGGGCATCTACGCCAATACGGGGAAGAACCATCTTCTCAAGCGGACCCCCATGGAACCGTGGAAGATGATCCACACCAAGAACATGCTCTCGCCGTACTACGAAAAGCGCGACGACTTCAGGCAGGTCGCCAAAGAGATGGTGATGAATGCCGGTCGGGGCTATGTCGACAACAACGATCAGTCGGTTCTCGACAGCCGGGGACCGAACTGGGACTCTGCCCAGGACATCGCCACGAGGTATCCGAAGGCCGCCCAGGAGTTCATCGATGTAAGAGAGAACCTCGCCGGCTGGTTCAGTCCTGAGGAGGGGCCGGAGAGACACGAGTCCACGACGGGCACCACGCCGTACTTCCTGGCGGGCTACGGCTACGAAGACGATGGACGAGGAAACTACGAGAAGTTCGCTTTCCCCGACAGCGCGACCGGCCCGCAATGGGGATATGCGACCGCCAGGGACAACAACATCTATCTGCACATCGTGAAGGGGCCGGACGGCAAGAGGGGCTTCGACGCGATCACCGACAAGTCCCTGACCATTCGTCCGGTCAAGAATAGGGTGAAGTCGGTGAGTTGGCTGAACAGCGACGTCCCGGTCACGTCGTTCAGCCAGAAGGGCGACAGCCTGACCATCGACCTGGCCGATGTGGAGGAAGACCCGATCGACACCATCGTCAAGATCGTGACGGACGATCCTGAGCGCAAGTACCAGCTGACCAATGTCGACGTCACTGGTGAGCAGTTGGCGCCGAAGGTGCTGAAGGTCAAGGCCGAGGGCTACATGACGTATCCCGCGCTGAAAGCCAGTCTTTCGGGCGTGACCTACAGCGGCGCGAACCCTGAGATTGCGAAGGTTCGCCCCAGTGGAATCGTGAATCCGGTGTCGGACGGCACGACGAGCATCACGGTCCGAGGCACTTATGAGGGCGTGACCAGGCAAGGCGTGTTGAAGGTGACGGTGAAGGATGGTGCCATCCATGCCGCCGACATGCTCAGTGCGTCGTTGTCGGTGGAGGGGAAAGAGGCCTACGGCGAGTTCGGCCTGACCGACGGGCTCACGTACGAGATACAAGGCAGGTCGGCCTCGGGCGGGCCCATCGGCTTGGACGCGGCTCAGATCACATGGCATGGCGGAATCGTCGATCTGGCCGGCGGTGACACATACAAGCCGGTCGCCATCAAGGAAGTGGACACGTTCACGTTCAAGGGGAACAAGATCATCACCCCGCAGGTCGAGGCACCCACGAGAGGGGTCGTCTGGGCAGACGTGACACTGGACGGTAAGAACTATCGGACAAACAGGGTCTTCATGGACCTGCTGCCGTACCGGAACCTTGCAAAGGGAGCAGAAATCACGGCCGGCCAGGGGCAGGACGCGTTGTCGAACCTCACCGACGGCAGGCTCATCGATGGCGACCACTTCGATCAGTCGATGTGGTCGGTGCCGGGAAGCGAAGAGGCTTGGATTCAATTCAAGCTGCCCAGGAAGTCGGATATCGCGAACATCGACATCAACTTCAACACGCTGGATCAGCGGTACGTCAACACGCCCAAGACAATCGGGATCCAAACCAGTGTCGACGGTGTGTCCTGGAGTGATGCCAGTACGGTCAACGGACCGACGGGTACTGCCTATTTCGGGTTCCACAACCAGTACCCCCTCAGCGCACAGGCCCAGTACGTGAGGTTGGCGTTCGACGACGGCTCGAACGGGTCGACGACCGACCTGCTCGAGGTTGCCATCAACGGGAGATAGGTGACACGGCGACCGGCCGGTTTCGTGGCCTTCATCGGTGACGACGCCGGCCGGCACCACTGCACAACCGGTTGCACCCTCCACGTAGAACACGAGACATATCGACACATGTCGATTTGGAGGAATCGTGGACAGAAGAAACTTCCTGATCGCCGGCGGTGTCAGTTCGCTGGCGCTGATCGCGACGCCGGCCCTCGCCCAGCCGGCGGCAGCAGCAGGGCCGGCGTTCACGGAGCAGGCCGGTCGCCCGTTGCGGATCAGGGCGGGATTCCTGTCGCTGGGTCTCGACCCGACGGGCCGGGTCGTCGAACTGAAGGACGTACGCACGGGAATTGACCATCTGTCGGCGGGCAAGTCGCTCCCCCTGGTGTCCGTCGTCCTGGGCGACGGAAAGCAGGACGTCCCCACCCAGGTGAAGGTCTCCCGGTGGGACCGGCACGTGCTGGTGTTCAGCGGCGGCCAGGCGACGGTCGAGGTCGAGATCGTCAACCACGCGACGTACGCGACGCTTGAGGTCGTCGGTCTGGACGCCGCACCGGGCGTGGACGTGCGGACCCTGCTGTGGGGGCCGCTGACCACCAGCGTCACCGACACCGTCGGCGAGGCCGTCGGTGTGGTCCACGACAGCGGCTTCGCCCTCGGCATCACCCCGCTCAACGACAAGACCGTCGGCGGTTGGCCCAAGGAGTTCGACGCGTACGGGTTCGGTTCGGAGGTGAAGTCGAAGCCGTACGGGGAGGCCGGGACGCAGAACGAGTGGGGCGCCGCGGCGAAGACGTCGTGGGGCAGCATTCTGCGCGCCTACTCCTACGACTACAGCACCGTACGGACCCGCGAGGACGGCATCCGGATCGGTCCGCTGCCGGGCTTCGAAGGCCGGATCCTCGGATCGAAGCTGGCCGTGCACGGCAGCACCCCTGACCTCGTGCTCACCGTGCTCAGCCAGATCGCCCAGGGCGAGCACCTGCCGTACCCGACCATCGACGGGCAGTGGCAGAAGGCGGCCCGGGCGACCCGGCAGCCGTTCCTGGCCTTGTCGTCCCTCGGCACCTCGAACCTGTCCGACGCCATGAAGTTCGCGAAGCAGGCGGGCATCAAGAATGTCTACTCCGTGCAGGGCGCGGCCGGTCCCTGGAAGTCGACGGGGCACTACCAGTTCAACAGCGGCTTCGGCGGCTCGGACGCCGCCGCGGCTCAACTGGTGGCGACCGCCGCCGCGGGCGGCATGCGGGTCGGCGTGCACACCCTGTCCAACTTCATCCAGGCCAGTGACCCGTACATCTCTCCCGCACCGGCCGACAAGCGGCTCACGGTCGGAGTGACCGTGCAGCTGACCCGCGCTCTGTCCGCGTCGGACACGACCCTGTACGCCGACGGAGACTCCGGGGGCGGCGGTCATGTCATCGGCCGCCGGCTGCGCATCGGCGACGAGTTCCTCACGTACTCCGGTGTGACGCAGGCGGGCGCCGGCGAGTGGCAGTTCACCGGCGTCAGCCGGGCGCAGTGGGGATCGGCCGCGGCGGCCCACCCCGCCGGGGCCGATGCCACCCGGGTCAGCGAGAACCAGTACGGCGGCGCGCGAGGCGACCTGCCGGTCATCGACGAGATCGCCACCCGCCTTGCCACCATGGCCAACACCACCGGTGTACGGAGCATCTCCTACGACGGACTGGAGGAGGTGTCCTGGAGCGGCTGGCGCGGCCAGGGCTTCGCTCACCTGGTCAACGGCATCTACCGCCGGCTCGACTCCCGGGACGGCTTCATCTGCGAGGCCTCCAACCCGTCGTCCAACTCGTGGTTCGCCCAGTCGCGGATCAGCTGGGGCGGCATTGGCTGGTCCGACTCCAACTATGCGCAGGTGACCAGGAACAACAACTTCTACCGGGCAAACTTCCTGCCCGCCATGGGTGGTTCACTGCCGATCGGCGGAGGCACGAGCACGCTCGGTGTCGAGCACAACCTGGCCCTCGGCGCATCGATCGGCGCGAACTTCGGCTGGTTCGAGACGAGCACGGACAGTCTCGCCAAGGGATCCAACACCGCGGCGGTCCTCACCGCGGTACGGATCTGGAACTCCGCCATCGAGGCCGGCGCCTTCACGCCCGCCCAGCAGCAGCTCATGACCGACGAGAAGAAGAATTGGCACCTGAGCGAGATGACCGAGGGGAAGGAGTGGTCGCTGCAGGAACTGGACTCGTCCGGCAGTCCGGTCGGCCCGGCTCAGCCGGTGCAGGCGCCGAAGCCTGGTTTCACGACACCGGAGCCGGCCGACGGCCGCGTGGGTGAGCTCTACGCGTTCAAGGTCACCTCCAGCTCGCCCCGGACGGTCCGGTACGAGGTCACCACCGGCGCGCTGCCCGCCGGACTGAGTCTGAACAAGGACACCGGCGGCATCACCGGAGTCCCCACCGCCCCGGGCACCAAACGGTTCACGATCACCGCGCGCAACAACAGCGTCATGCCCGACGCGGAGGTCACGTACAGCCTGCAGATCGCTCGCGGCTGACAACGGCCTCGGTCGGTCCCTGACCGCTGAAAACAGTCAGGGCCACGATGGAGGTGTGACGAAACGCCTCAGCGCTGCTCTTCGACGGCGTCCAGAGGGATGTCGTGGCCCTGGCTCGCCTGGTTCTTGTGCGCCGACACCGTGATCGTGGCGGGGCCGCGCCCTCGATGGTCTCTCAGCGCCCGTCGGCATGTGCGTCAACGGCTGCGCCACCCTGCCCGCCTTCACCAGCGAGGCCGCGGCGATCGTCAACGGAAACGGAACGGTGTGGGATTCCGCCAGGAAGGTCTTGTCGGTCGTGACTGGCCGCGTCGCGGTGGATGGGGGGCTTCGAGGCCGAGGTGTGCCGCCGGACGCAGGGCGTGCGCTCTTGAGTGCGGCGCTCCAGCCACTCCTCCTCTCGCGCCCTCGGCGGGTCGGGGTGACAGTGGAAGTATCGGTATCTGTGAGGCGGGATGATCATGGATCGGTATCCCCCCATCGCCGAACACGGTCTTGTCGGGGACCTGAAGGCTGCGGCCCCGGTCCCCGGGCAGGGGGTTGGCGACTGGTTCGCGGCTCCCCAGTTCGACTCGCCCAGCGTCTTCGCCGCCTTTCGGGCACCCGGTGTTGTCATGTATCTCCGGATCACGTTCCCCTCTCCCAGCCCGTGCCCGTCGCTGAGCACGGCTGCCACCACTCTGGATGACGCCCTCGGCCGGCAGCGCGACCGAGCACGGCAGGAGGCGGTATGCGGACGATGAATGAGGAACCGGCACGGGTGCTGCGGACACCGCGCGCTGCGGGTGTCGCAGGGGTCCTGTTCGCGTTGCTGCTGAGCGCGGCCCTGGTCCTGGTCCGTATCGCCATTCCCGGCCACCCGGTCGGTGCGGACACATAGCTCGCCAACCCCACCAACCGTGATGCGCTGCGCACCGCCGCGGGCCTGGTGCCCTTCGCGGGGGTCTTCTTCCTGTGGTTCATGGGTGCGGTACGGGATCACGTGGAGCACGGGCAGGCGGACAGGTTCTTCGGCACTCTCTTCATAGGCAGCGGGCTGTTGTTCATCGCGATGGTGTTCGTCCTCACCGCCTGGGTCGACGGCCTCATCGCAGCTGCCGGCACGCTCCGCCTCACCGGGCAGTTGGCGTCGTGGGAGTTCGGGCGCCACCTGGCACTCACCCTGCTGGCGAACTACGCGATGCGCATGGCGGCGGTCTTCACCTTCTGCACCACCACGATGGGGCACCGCATGGGTGTCTTCCCCCGCTGGCTCACCTGGTTCGGCGTGCTCGCCGGGCTGGTCCTGATGTTCCTCGTCAGTACCATCGCCTGGTCTGAACTCGTCTTCCCCGCCTGGGTTTTGGTGCTGAGCGGGCATGTCCTTTGGTCCTCCCTCCGCCCCCCGGAGGCGCGAGAGGCATCAGGGGCAGGCGAATGAGGTGAGCGACGGGGGGTGCATCTTTGGCGTGGGCTCAGCGGGACCGGCCCGCGTGGGCGCTGTGTAGCGGTCAGACGGGGGAGGAGGCACCGAGGCGTTCGGCGATGTGGTTGCCGACGCGCAGCGCGTTGGCGATGGCGGTCAGGGAGGGGTTCACTGCGCCGATGCTCGGGAAGAAGCTGGTGTCGACGACGTAGAGGTTGTCCAGGTCGTGGGTCTTGCAGGTGGTGTCGAGCGCTGAGGTGCGCGGATCGTTGCCGAAGCGCACGGTGCCGGCCTGGTGGGCGGTGGCGCCGATGGGCATGTCCTTGTGCAGGTAGAGGGTGTGCGGCAGCAGGTAATGCCTGTGCATGCCCAGGTGGCCGAGGATGCTCTGCAGCTTGCGGCGCAGGTGTCCTCGGCGTGGTGGGTTCGGCCGCCCGCCCCAGGCCCTGGCGCTTCGTCACCACCGTACGGGTGCACTCCGTGTGCGAGGCCTTCCGCCGCACCCCGGGTGCGGGCCGCCCGACCCTGCTGCTCGGCGACGGCGACGCCGCGCCGCCCAGCTGGACAGCCCGCTCGATGATCTGCGCCGACGGGACCGCAGGTGCCGTTCAAGGCCGAGCCCGGCCGGGAATTCTCACCCTCGCAGCGTATGCCGGATTTAACCTGGTCAGGGCGATTTTTGATAAAGTGTCACCGTGTGGCTACTTAGAGTGACGAGGTCCTCATGAGTCAACCTGCTGGTCGACCTGACAAAAGGCAGAGGGCGGAGGAAGCTCGTGCGGCATCGGGTTCGGACCCTCTTGGTGCCCCCGATCCCCTGGAGAGCGAGCTCAGTTCTGCCGA
>NZ_JBIBVN010000031.1:0-84115 GCF_043080425.1 Streptomyces sp. NPDC015032
CCGCACCCGAACCAGCCACTTCGCAGCACTTCGCTCCGCCGATCGCCAGATCGACGGAGCGAAGCAGACGGGCCCCGAATAAACCAACAGCATCCGCACCTGGCGTGAGGCGGGGCCTTCTGGTTCTCGGCAGCCGGCACGCGCCCCGCGGAGACAGAGACGCGTCGGGAGAACTCAGCCCTTCGCGGGCGTGACCTCGAGCCAGTCGAGGATCACGTCACACTGATTTCCGTCCTGGCACGAGATGTTGATCTCGTTCTCGCCCTTCATCAGGTCGACCGGCGCCCAGGTGGTCTGCCAGTTCTTCTCCCAGTTCGGGTCCGAGGACTCGATGAAGTTCTTGAGACCGATCGGCTGTGAGTTCGGCTTCCCGTTGACCGTCAGCGTGGCGTTGGCGTCCTTGGCCGGGATCGCGTAGCGCACCGTCAGTCGGTACGAACCGCTGGTCTGCATGTTCGCCCGCCATGTCACGGACGACCCGACCGCGTTGAAGCCGGTGACGTACGAGCCGTTGGGGCCTTCCGCACCCTTGACGGTCTTGTCGAGGGTGGCCGAACCGCCGAGCTTCAGCGTCGCCGCGTCCTGCTTCGGCAGCTCGGCCGGCGCCTCGGGGCTCGCGGACTCCTTGGGCTTCGGGGACTCCTCGACCTGGTCGCCGGGGCCGGCGGAGGTGGTGGCCTCTTCCTTCTTCTGGTCCTTCTTGTCGTTGCCCGTGAGCAGCGCGGCACCGATGCCGATGAGCACGACCAGGACCACCGCGACCGCGCCGATCAGCAGGCCCTTGGTGTTCGGGCCGCCCTTGCCGCGGCCGCCCTGCTGCGGGGCATGCCCGGGGGAGGCGCCGCCGGGGTACGTCTCCGGTGCGGCGTACTGCGCGTTCGGCTGGCTGTACGGCTGGCCGTACGGCTGCTGCGGCACCTGCTGCCCGTACTGGCGCTCGCCCACGGTCCGCACCTGGTTGTACGAGGTCCGGGGCACACCGGGCTGCTGGGCCGCCGGACCCGGGTAGCCGTAGCCGCCCGTCCGCGGTGGCTGGGCGCCCGCTGCCTGTCCGTCCTCGTACAGGTAGCCGAACGGATCGTCGTCCTCGGGCTTGTTTGCGCCGTTGTTCCCGGCCGTCATCCCTGGGTCACTCCTCACCATGTCGCCAGCCGTCGCCGAATATCGCCAGCCGTGGCCGACCGGCCGAGCCTACCCCGAACGGACCCCACCAAGAATTGCCGTCGCACGTCCTGGAACCGCCCCGGGGCGGGGAAACACGCACCGCCGTGAACGTCAGCCGGCCCTGCGGTGAACCTTCGCCCTGGACCGCTTCTCCACGTACATCCGCTGGTCGGCGGAGCGCAGCACCTCTTCGGCGGTCATGCCGCAGGCGGCCCAGCCGATGCCGAAACTCGCCCCGACGCGCACCGCCCGCCCGTCGACCCGGATGGGCGGGATGATCGCGTTGCGCAGCCGTACGGCCAAGTCCGCGGCATCCGCGGCGCCGAGCCCGTCGGCGAGGACGACGAATTCGTCACCCCCGAGCCGGGCGACGGTGTCACCGTCGCGGACACAGGTGGTGAGGCGGCGGGCGACCTCGATCAGGACGGCGTCACCGGTGTGGTGGCCGAAGCGGTCGTTGATGGACTTGAAGCCGTCGAGGTCGCAGAAGAGGACCGCAAGGCCCTTCGCGCCGTCGTCGTGCTCGGTGTCGGGCGCGACGGCGTGCACGTGATGGTCGTACGGGCCGCCGGGGGCCGAGTCCACGTCGTAGCCGGAGGTCCGTGCGTCCGGGTCGTCGGCGTCGCCGTACGCCGCATCCAGCACCTCGACCGCGGAGGTGGCCTCCGAGTGCGGGCGCTCGCACAGCCGGGAGCCGAGCCGGGAACGCAGCTCGGCGCTGTTGGGCAGGCCGGTGAGCGCGTCGTGCGAGGCGCGGTGCGCGAGATTCAGCTCGTGGCGCTTGCGCTCCTCGATGTCCTCGACATGGGTGAGCAGGAAACGGGGGCCGTCCGTGGTGTCGGCGACGACGGAGTTGCGCAGCGAGACCCAGAGGTAGGTGCCGTCCCGCCGCCCGAGCCGCAGCTCGGCGCGGCCGCCCTCGGCGGAGGTGCGCAGCAGGGTGCCGATGTCCTCCGGGTGGACGAGGTCGGCGAAGGAGTAGCGGCGCAGGGCGGACGCCGGGCGGCCGAGAAGCCGGCACAGGGCGTCGTTGGTGCGCAGCAGCCGGCCGTGCTGATCACCGCCCATCTCGGCGATGGCCATGCCGCTGGGGGCGTACTCGAAGGCCTGGCGGAAGGACTCCTCGCTGGCCCGCAGCGCCTGCTGTTCACGCTCCAGACGGACCAGGGCGCGCTGCATGTTTGCTCTGAGCCGGGCGTTGCTGATCGCAATGGCCGCCTGCGACGCGTACATCTGGAGTGCCTCACGGCCCCAGGCACCGGGGCGGCGGCCGTTGCGCGGGCGGTCGACGGAGAGGACACCCAGGAGGTCGTTGCCGCCGCCGGACGCGTACATCGGGGCGTAGAGCCGGTCCAGGGGGTGCCACTCGTCCTCGAAGCGGGGCTCGGGGCCCTCGGTGTGCCACTGCGGTACGTCGTCGTCGAGAAGGACCCAGCCGTCGGTGTGGGGTATGAAACGGAGCTCGTCCCATTCCTCACCCATCGACAGCCTGCGCTCCCAGGAACTGCGCGAGCCGACACGGCCGGTGATCAGGGCTTCCGCGGCGCTGTTGCCGGCGAAGGCGGCGACGACGAGATCGCCGTCGGCACGGACCAGGTTCACGCAGGCGAGCTCGTAGCCGAGACCGTCGACGATTCCGTCGGCCACGGTCTGCAGTGTGTCGGCCAGGCTCCGCGCCGTGTTGAGATCGGCCATGGCCTGGTGCAGCTGCCGCATCGTCGCAAGACGGACGTACGGCTCCGACTCGGCCTCCATTGCCCGCACTCCCCGAGACCCTCGACAGCACTCCAGGTTTCATATCGACGTACTTACTGCAGTGTCACGGCCACTGAATCACAGTGAGCTGTGCAGTCGGTACACAGGGTCAGCAAATATTGCACTCTGTGACTCAAGTCACAACAGATGGTGAAGGGGCTCCGGTGCCGCGTCGGCGCGGTCCGTCCTTTTCTTGAACGCAAATCCGGGCGTTGCAGTGCCGGCCCCCCGGCGCTCCGGGTCGGGGTCCTAGGACCAGGCTGGTCCCCTGGCCCGATGCGACGGCGCGCCGTCCGCGGCTAGCGTGCCGGATGTGTTGCAGACGAAACCTCCCGCCCCGCGTTCCGAGCCCGTCCCCCATGCTGAGGGGGTGAGCAACGATGAGTTCCGGGCCGCCCTCGCCCGGCTGGCCGCCGGTGTCGTGCTGATCACCGCCGAGGAGCCGCCGCTCGACGAGAACGGGCTCGGCGAGGATGTCGGGATGACGGCGACCGCCTTCATGTCGGTGTCGCTGGACCCGCCCCTCGTCATGGTCAGCCTGCGCAACGACTCGCGGATGGACGACCTGCTGTCGGAGCAGCCGCTGTGGGCGGTCTCCGTACTCACCGAGAGCCAGCGGCACATCGCCGGACGGTTCGCGATGAAGGGCCGGATCAGCGACCGGCTGCTGTTCGAGGACATCCCCTACCGGAGGGGAGAGGTCACCGGCGCGCCCCTGGTCGGCGGCGCACTGGCAACACTGGAGTGCCGCACCGAGCAGCGGGTCCTGGCGGGCGACCACACCCTGGTGATCGGCCGGGTCCTGAGCGCGGACCTGCCGAGCGGGGACGGCTCACCGCTGACGTACTTCCGGGGACGGTACCGGCGGCTGGGCTGAGGGGACATCGCGGAAAGCCGCACGGCCGGGGCGAGAGGGCTCCGGTGCCGCGCCGCCGCCGAAACGCGGCCGGGACGAGAGGCAGACGCCGATGGCCGCGTGGTCGGGGCGAGGGGACCCCAGTGCCGCACCGCCGCCGAAACGCGGCCGGGCAAGGGGGTGCCGGAAGGGTGCGGGCGCGGTCACCAGTCGCGGCCGGAGCGGCCGCGCTTCGTCTCGCCGCGCTGCTTCTTCTCGCGCAGACGGCGTTCGTTGATGCCGCGCGGAATCCTGGTCCTGCGGCGCGGCCTGGGGGGCGGCGCCGTGGCCTCGGCCAGCAGGGAGGCGAGCCGCACGAGAGCCGTCTCGCGGTTGCGCCACTGGGAGCGGTGCTCGGACGCCCGTACCGCGATCACCCCGCCCACGAGCCTGCCCTCCAGACGCTGGAGCGCCCGCTCCTTCCACACCGGAGGAAGCGACTCGGTCGCCGCGAGGTCGAAGCGGAGCTCCACCTGGGAGTCGCTGGTGTTGACATGCTGCCCGCCGGGCCCGGAGGACCGCGAGAAACGCCACATGAGCTCGGCCTCCGGCAGGGAGACCGAACCGCGGATGACATAGGGCCCGGACATGGCACCCATGTTCCCCGGCCCACCGGGCGTTCGTCACCTTCTTTTGCCGTACGCGCGCCCTTTTTGCCGTACGTGCGCCTTCTTTTGCCGTACGCGCGCCGTACGGGCCCTGCCGGCCGCCGTACGGGCCCCCAGCCGGTAAGGATCCCCCGGGCCGCCGTACCGGCCGGGGGACTTCGGTAAAGAAAGCAAAGGGAGCAGGAACCTCCTGGTCCCTTGCCCACGTTATGACCTGTGACGGTAGCTTCGTGATGGCATGAAGCCCGCACTCGACGATGAAAGGGACTTCCCATGGCTGTAAGCCTGTCCAAGGGCGGCAACGTCTCGCTCACCAAGGAGGCCCCGGGCCTGACCGCCGTCACGGTCGGCCTCGGCTGGGACGTCCGCACCACCACCGGCACCGACTTCGACCTCGACGCCTCGGCGATCGCGGTCGACCCGGCCGGCAAGGTCGTCTCCGACGGCCACTTCGTCTTCTTCAACAACAAGTCGACGCCGGACCAGACCATCGTCCACACCGGTGACAACGTCACGGGCCAGGGCGAGGGCGACGACGAGCAGATCAACGTCAACCTGGCGGGCCTGCCGGCCGAGGTCGACAAGATCGTCTTCCCGGTCTCGATCTACGACGCCGAGACCCGCAGCCAGAACTTCGGCCAGGTGCGCAATGCGTTCATCCGCATCATCAACCAGGCCGGCGGCACCGAGATCGCCCGCTACGACCTGAGCGAGGACGCCGCCACCGAGACCGCCATGGTCTTCGGCGAGCTCTACCGCAACGGCGCGGAGTGGAAGTTCCGCGCCGTCGGCCAGGGTTACGCCTCCGGCCTGCGCGGCATCGCCCAGGACTTCGGCGTCAGCATCTGACACGTACGGCGCCGCTCTCCGGCCCGAGAGCTCACCCCACGGAAGCCCCCGACCGTCGCGGTCGGGGGCTTCCGTGCGCGCCGACCGGGTTTCACTCCCCGGCCGTTCTCCACAAACACCCTGCGAACATTCACAGTTGACCGAATAGCGAACCCAAGCGAACCCCATTCGGACAAGAAGTGGTCAAAAAAATGTGAGGCATTTGTTAGTACACCGTCAATCTTGGTCATTCGGTGGCACGCTCTCGGCTCGTAACCCCCCACGGAACGAGCAACGGAGAGAACATGACCCCCCACATGAACACCCGTCGCGCCGCAGCCCTGGCCGCCGCGGCCGCGATGGTCGTCGTCGGCGTCCAGTCGGGTGCGGCAAGCGCCGCTCCCGACAACGGCAATGACGGTCCCTCCGCCTCTCGCAGCGCCGTCCCCTTCGGCGCGAACACTGCCTCGCAGCGCACCGCCGCCATCAAGTCGGCGCAGACCGACGCCTCCTCGACCGCCGAGTCCCTCGGCCTCGGCGGTCAGGAGAAGCTGATCGTCCGTGACGTGATCAAGGACGCCGACGGCACCGTCCACACCCGCTACGAACGTACCTACGCCGGGCTCCCGGTCCTCGGCGGCGACCTCGTGACCCACACCGCCCGCAGTGGAAAGCTCAAGGGCGTCACCAAGGCGACCAAGGCCCGGATATCCGTGCCGTCGACGACGGCGAAGATCAAGACCGCGGCCGCCGCCCGCAAGGTGATCTGGGCGGCCGGCTCCAAGCCCGTCCTCGCCCTGGAGACGGTCAAGAACGGGGTGCAGAAGGACGGCACGCCCAGCAGGCTGCACACCATCACCGACGCCACCACCGGCAAGAAGCTCCGGAGCTTCGAGGCGATCGAGACCGGCATCGGCAACAGCCAGTACAGCGGTAAGGTCGACCTGACGACCACCGCGGCCGGTTCCGGTTTCGAGCTGGTCGACGGCGACCGCGGCGGCCACAAGACGTACGACCTCAACCAGGGCGAGAACGGCACCGGTGACCTCGTCAAGGACGACGACGACACCTGGGGCGACGGCACCGGCAACGACCGTCAGACCGCCGCCGTCGACGCCGCCTACGGCGCCGCGCAGACCTGGGACTTCTACAAGTCGGCGTTCGGCCGCGACGGCATCGCGGGTGACGGCAAGGCCGCGTACTCGCGGGTCCACTACGGCGACGCGTACGTCAACGCCTTCTGGGACGACAGCTGCTTCTGCATGACGTACGGCGACGGCGCCGACAACAAGAGCGCCCTCACCGCGCTCGACGTCGCGGGCCACGAGATGAGCCACGGCCTGACCGCGTCCACCGCCAACCTCAACTACTACGGCGAGTCCGGCGGCCTGAACGAGGCGACCAGCGACATCCTCGGCACCTCGGTGGAGTTCGCCGCCGACAACAGCACCGATGCCGGCGACTACCTCATCGGCGAGAAGATCGACATCAACGGCGACGGCACCCCGCTGCGCTACATGGACAAGCCGAGCAAGGACAGCGGCTCGGCGGACTACTGGGACAGCAACGTCGGCGACCTCGACGTGCACTACTCCTCCGGCGTCGCCAACCACTTCTTCTACCTGCTGTCCGAGGGCAGCGGCGCGAAGACCATCAACGGGGTCGACTACGACTCCCCGACCAAGGACGGCTCCACGGTCACCGGCATCGGCCGGGACAAGGCCGTCCAGATCTGGTACAAGGCCCTCGCCGAGTACATGACCTCGACCACCGACTACGCGGGCGCCCGTGAGGCGACCGAGAAGGCGGCGACCGACCTGTACGGGGCCGACAGCGCCGAGCTCAAGGCCGTCGACGCCGCCTGGACCGGCGTCAACGTGAAGTAGGTTCCGACAGCGGTACGACGGGAGCCGGTCAGCCCTTCGAGGCGGGCCGGCTCCTGCCGTACAGCCAGGTGTTCCACAGCTTCGTCAGATCCTTGCCGGTCGTCTTCTCCACATAGGCGGTGAAGTCCGCGGTCGACGCGTTGCCGTGCCGGTGGGCCTTCGTCCAGCCCCTGACGAGCGCGAAGAAACGTTTGTCGTCGCCCACGGCCTGCCGGATCTTGTGGATGACCATCGCCCCGCGCCCGTACACCGGCGCCTGCGAGATGTCCGCGGCCGTCGGCGGATCGGCGGGCGGGAAGGCCCAGTTGTCGTCGTTGGCGAAGGCGGCGTCGAACCGCTTCTGGACCGGCTTGCCCTCCTGGTCGTCCTCCCACAGCCACTCCGCGTACGTCGCGAAGCCCTCGTTGAGCCACATGTCCCGCCAGCTCTTGGGCGTGACGGAGTCCCCGAACCACTGGTGGGCCATCTCGTGGACGAGGAGCCCGGCGTCCGGCGGCCCGGGGAAGAACGGCCGGTTCTGGGTCTCCAGGGCGTATCCGGCGTCCCCGGAACGGTCGATGATCGCCCCCGTGGCCGAGAAGGGGTACGGGCCGAAACGTTCCGCCTCCCATGCCACGATCTCGGGGACCCGGGCGAGAATCCGCGCGCTCCGCGCCGCCACCGTCGTCTCCGCGGCGGTGAACACCTTGATGCCCTCCGGGGTGGTCGATGTCTTCGTGTCGAAGTGGCCGATGGCGACCGTCGCCAGGTAACTCGCCATCGGTTCGGCGACGTGCCAGTGGTACGTGGCGGTGTCGCCCGAGGTCCTGCGCGACATCAGCTCGCCGTTGGAGACGGCCGTCAGCCCCTTCGGGACGGTGACGGTGATGTCGTACGTCGCCTTGTCGCTCGGATGGTTGTTGCCGGGGAACCAGGCCATGGCGCCCACCGGTTCACCGAGAGCCACCGCTCCGCCCGCGGTCCTCAGCCAGCCCTCCTTGGACGTGTCGGGGTCGGTGAGGGTCCGCGGGGAGCCGGAGTACTGGACGACCGTACGGAACGTCCTGCCCTTGCGGAGCCGGCTCTCGACCTCGGCGTCGGGGCGCAGCGTCAGCTCGTGGCCCGCGCGGTTGACGGCGGCCGGGCGGCCCTCGACGGTCGCGGACCGCACGGTGAGCCCGGCGAGGTCGAGGTTGAAGGCGCTGAGGTCCTGGGTGGCGCGTGCGGTGATCGTGGCGGTGCCGCGCAGCCGGTCGGCGGCCGGGTCGGCGTCGAGGGCGAGGTCGTAGTGCGTGACGTCGTAGCCGCCGTTGCCGGCCCTCGGGAAGTACGGGTCGCGCAGACCGGCGGCGCCGGGGGCGCCCCCGACACCGCCGATGCAGCCGGTGGAGGTCGTCAGAACCAGCAGGGCGAGGGCGGCGGCGCGGGCCGTGCGGCGTACTGGTGTTCGCTGATTCACGTCTGCGATCCTAGGACGACCCCGGGCGCGCCGCCTGTGAGCATCGGCACGCCGGCGCGACGGGAACCTACTGCGCGAGGGCGGCGACGCCGGCGTTCGCGAACTTCTCGTCGAGGCCGCCGCTGGGGGCTCCGGCCACGCCGATGCCCGCCACCGGGGCGCCCTTGACCTGCACCGGGGCGCCGCCCGCGAGGAACAGGGTGCCGGGGATGTCCTGGAGGTTCGGGGCCTGCTCCAGGCGCTTGGCCGGCTCGGAGGTGGGCGCGTTCCAGGAGGCGGCGGTGTACGCCTTCTGCACGGCCGACGCCTGCGGGCCCGCGCCGTCGCCGCGCAGCGCCACGATCCGCGCCGCCCGCGCCCGCCCGCACCCGCCCGCGGTGCTCCGGCGCCCGCCGTGCGCCCTCAGCCCGTCGGCCGGATGCCCCGGCACCGGCGCGCCCGGGGGCGTGACACCATCGGACCGTGCTCGACATCGGCTACTCCCTCTCCCGACGCTTCCCCGATCCCCCGCAGACCGACTACCGCCGCGCGGACGTCCACGCCCTGCGGCACGACCTGTTCTCCGGTGACGTCTACCTCGCGGACACCGAGGCGGACCGCGAAGTGTCCACAGCCTGGGGATGGGTGCCGGTGCTCGACTTCGCGTGGGCGCTGTGCGACATCGTCGAGCAGATCGACCAGGATCCGCGCGGCAACCGCTCGCACCGGCAGCAGTTCGCCGAGCTGGACTTCACCGAGTCCTCCGACCGGATGCTCTTCGAGCGCCGCTTCGGCTGGGTCGACGTGGAGGCCGACTGGATGCCCGGCGACGAGCCCCCGCTCACCTTCAGCCACTCGGTGCTGCGCCGCGAGGCCCGTGACTTCCTGCACGACCTGATCGCCGACCTCGCGGACATGCACGAGGGTCTCGCCGACAACCCCGTGATCTGGGACCTCCAGGCCCGCTTCCCCCGCACCTGACCCCGCAACCCCGACCCGGACGGGAAGAGCCCTGCGTCTCCGCCCGCCCCCGCCCCGGACAGGGAGCCCTATGCCTCCACCCGCACCCCGATCTGGGCCGCGAACGCCGGGGCCAGCTCCATCAGCTGCGCCGGGCTGATCACCGCACCCGCCAGCCGCTCCACCCCGCGCGCGATGTCCAGCTCCGCGACCGTCCGCAGGTCCACCGACTCCATCCGTACGGAACTGAAGTCGGCCCGCTTCAGCACACAGTCCCGGAACTCCACCCGCACCAGGTGCGCATCCCCGAAATCGGGCTCGGACAGCACACAGCCCTCGAACACCACGTCCTTCAGCCGCGCCTTGCGCAGGTTCAGGTAGTCGATCTTCCCGCCCCGCACCAGCACCCGTTCCAGCACCGCGCCGTGCAGCTGCACCCCGCCCAGCCGCGCGTCCACCACCTCCACGTCGCGCAGCGACGCCCCCGCGAGGTCGGTGCCCACCCCCCGCACGCCCGTCAGCACCGAGTCGATGAAGCGGGCTCCGACCAGCTCCGTACGGTCCAGGGCGCAGCCGTCCAGCGCGCAGTCCATGAAGCGGGCCCCCGGACCCGGCTCGTCCGCGAGATCCGTCCCCTCGAAACGCACACCGTCGTAGTCCCCGTCGGGCTCCAGTCCCACCCCGTCGTACGGAACGAGCGGCGGCAGCCGCACCTCCGGCCGCCGTGCCGCTGTGATGGTGCCCGTCTTCCCTCTGCCGCGTGCCATGCCCCCATCGTGAACCACCCCACTGACAATGCCCCTCCCCGGCTCCGCCGCAGCGGGCTCCCGCCCGCCTCCGCCCGAACCCGCTTGACCTCAAGCGGACTTGAGGTCGGAGAGTGGCCCGCACGGGACCCGCAGGCCCACGCGCCCGCCGGCCCGGCCGACGCCCACCACCACCGAACCCACGGGGAGCCCACCGTGCACGCCATCCGCCTCCACACCTTCGGACCGGCCGAGAACCTCGTCCACGAGCGGGTCGAGGACCCCGTTCCCGGCCCCGGCCAGGTCCGGATCGCCGTCGGCGCGGCGGGCGTGCACCTCCTCGACACCGCCCTGCGCGAAGGCATGACCGGCCCGTTCCCGGCCCCCGCCGAGCTGCCGACCGTCCCGGGCCGCGAGGTCGCCGGCCGGGTCGAGTCGCTCGGCGAGGGCACCGACCCCGGCCTGCTCGGCCGACGCGTCGTCGCGCACATCGGCACGGCCCCCGGCGGATACGCCGAACTCACCGTCGTCGACGCCGAGAGGCTGCACACCATCCCCGACGGCCTCGACGAAGCCGAGGCCGTCGCCATGATCGGCACCGGCCGCACCGCCCTCGGCATCCTTCAGTTCACCGCACTGGGCCCCGGCTCCACCGTCCTCGTCCCAGCCGCCGCGGGCGGCATCGGCACCCTGATCGTGCAGTACGCCAAGAATGCCGGGGCCACCGTCATCGGCCTCGCAGGCGGCCCGGCCAAGGTCGCCGCCGTCCGCGCGAACGGCGCCGACCTCGCCGTCGACTACACGCTCCCCGACTGGCCCCGGCAGGTCCGCGCCCACCTCGACGGACTCGGCCGCCGCGCCACCGTCGTCTACGACTCCGTCGGGGGCGCCACCGGCCGCGCCGCCGTCGGCCTCCTCGGCAGGGGCGGGCAGCACATCGTGTTCGGCTGGTCCGGTGAAGGTCTCCACGACGGCGCCCCGCTCACCTTCACCGCGGAGGAACTCGCCGAGCGCGGCATCACCTCCGAGAGCGTGCTCGGCCCCGTCATGACGGAGAAGGCGGGCGGCCTGCGCGCCCTCGAAACCCGCTCGCTCGCCGAAGCAGCCGCCGGCCGGCTCCGCCCCGCCGTCCAGCGCTTCCCGCTCGCCGAAGCGGCCGCCGCACACCGTGCCCTGGAGACCCGGGGCACCATGGGCAAGGTCGTCCTGATCCCGTAGCCGCCGCCCGGCAACCCGTGGCGGCTCACTCACCGCCGAGCTTCGCCAGCGCCCCGTCCGTCAGCCGGTACACCGTCCACTCGTCCTGCGGCCGTGCGCCCAGCGACTCGTAGAACGCGATGGACGGGGTGTTCCAGTTCAGCACCGACCACTCCAGACGCCCGTAGCCGCGCTCCACACAGATCCGCGCCAGCTCCGCCAGCAGCGCCTTCCCGTGCCCGCCACCACGCCGCTCCGGACGTACGTACAGGTCCTCCAGGTAGATGCCGTGCACTCCGCGCCAGGTGGAGAAGTTCAGGAACCACAGCGCGAAACCGACCACCTCGCCGTCCTCGTCCGACTCGGCAATGTGCGCGTACGCGGCGGGCCGTTCGCCGAACAGCGCCTCGTGCAACTGCTCCTCGGTGGCCTTCGCCTCGTGCAGGACCTTCTCGTAGTCGGCCAGCTCGCGGATCATGGCGTGGATGACGGGAACATCGTCAGGGGTAGCGGTGCGAATCATGAGGGCAGCGTAAACAGGGGCGTCAACTCCGCCGTCCCCGCCCCAGCAGTTGCCGGGCGGTCTCGGCCTGCTCCGGCTCCAGCCGCCGCGCCCCGCCCGACACCGCCCACAGACCGTTCTGCAGCAAGCGCCCCAGCGTCCAGGCCCGCGCCCGCGCCCGGTCCGCCCCCAGCGCCTCCGTCAGCAGGTCGAACCGCCACCGCACCGCCGCCGCGTCGAACCTGGTGACCAGCGCCGGAAGCAGCTCGAACCCCGGATCGCCGACCAGCGGCTTCGGGTCGATGGCCACCCACCGGCCCTCCTCCCCCGCCCTCCCGGCCAGCACGTTCCCGTAGTGCAGGTCCCAGTGCAGCAATCGGTCCCCCGGCTCCCCCGCGACCTCCCGCACCGCCGCCGCACAGTCCGCCAGCAGCCGCCGCTCCTCCTCGTCGGCCAGCACCGCCACCGCCCCCGGCACCGCCTCCAGCATCTGCGCCGCGATGTCCCCGAGCCCCCGCAGCCCACCACCCGCCGGAGCCGGTACGGACGACAGCCGGACCAGCAGCCCCGCCAGAATCCGCACCGCCTCCCGCTCGTCCGCCATCCCTCTCAGGGAACGGTGCCCGTCCAGCCCCTCCAGCAGCAGCGTCCCCGTCGCCGCGTCGTGGTCCAGCAGCCCCACCGCCCCCGCACCCGCCTCGCCCCACGCCCGCAGCGCGACCGGCTCCCCCACCGTCTCCTCGTCCACCGGCTGAAGCTTCAACGCCGCCCGGCGGCCGTCCGCCACCCGCACCACCGGAAGCACCAGCGCGCACACCCCGTGGAACGCCTCACCGTCCCGCCGGAGCCCCCACCGCTCCAGGAACTCGGCGGCCCGCCCCGGCAGCGCCGCGACGAAAGCCCGCCCGGCGGCGCCGTTGTACCTGGACTGGGTCTCGATCAGCTCGTCCGGAATGTCGATCACGCCGGCCATCGTAGGACCGTGCGTCAATCGGTTATGACTCCGAGCAGCCCCGCCCCGCCCACCCGGCACGACACCACGGCCGGTTCGTGGATCCGCAGCGCCGGCTCCTGGATCCGCAGCGCACCGGGCACCTACATCTGGCTGACCGCACTCTTCGTCACCACCGTCGTCATCCACCAGATGTCACCGGACTTCGAGGAGGACTTCCTGCGCCAGCGCTCGACCAACATCCATGAACTCTCCCAGGACCCCGTGCACGTACTGATCACCAGCGCCTTCTGGATCGACGGCGGCCGATGGGCCCCGTACGCCGTCCTCTACACCGTCTTCCACGCCACCGCCGAGCGCTGGCTCGGCATCCTGCGCTGGCTCGCCGTCGCCCTCGCCGCCCACGTCCTCGCCACCCTCGTCAGCGAAGGCGTCCTGGCCTGGGCCATCCGACACGGACACGTACCGCAGTCCGCCGCCAACACGCTCGACGTCGGGGTCAGTTACGCGCTCGCGGGCGTCATCGCCGTCCTCACGTACCACGTCCCACAGCCCTGGCGGTACGTGTATCTCTTCGCCGTCGTCGTCTTCTACGGCATCCCGCTCATCGCCGGCCGCACCTTCACCGACCTCGGCCACTTCGCCGCCGTGCTCATCGGCCTGGCCTGCTACCCACTGACAACGGCCCGCTCCCGGCCGCAGACGAAAGCACCTCCGGCGCAGTAACGTCCCGCCCCATGGAGAGAAGCCGCAACCAGGGCTTCGCACCGGACAGAGCAGGGGCAGCATGAGCACCGTCAGTATCGCCAACGGCGGCATATCGTTCTGGTACGCGGACCAGGGCACCCCCACCCCCCGGGAACCTCTGCCCGGCGACACCACCGCCGACGTCTGCATCGTCGGCGGCGGATACACCGGACTGTGGACCGCCTACTACCTCAAGAAGGCCGTCCCCTTCCTCAACATCACTGTTCTCGAAGCCAGGTTCTGCGGCTACGGCGCCTCCGGGCGCAACGGCGGCTGGCTCTACAACGGCATCGCGGGCCGCGACCGCTACGCGAAACTCCATGGCCACGAGGCCGCCGTCCGCCTCCAGCAGGCGATGAACGACACCGTCGGCGAAGTCGTCCGGGTGACCGCCGAGGAACACATCGACGCCGACATCCACCAGGGCGGTGTCCTCGAAGTCGCGTACACCCCCGCCCAGCTCGCCCGGCTCAAGGACTTCCACTCCGTGGAGATCGCCTTCGGCGAGACGGACCGCGTCCTGCGCGGCGCCCGCGAGACCGGCGAGCGCATCAATGTCACCGGAGCCGTCGGCTCCACCTGGACCCCGCACGGCGCCCGGCTGCACCCGGTCAAACTCGTCAAGGGTCTCGCCGCCGCCGTCGAGGCGCTCGGCGTCACCGTCCACGAGTCGACGCCCGTCACCGAGATCAGACCCAAGCACGCCCACACCCCGTACGGCACCGTCCGCGCCCCGTACATCCTGCGCTGCACCGAGGGCTTCACCGCGAACCTCAAGGGCCAGAAGCGCACCTGGCTCCCCATGAACTCCTCGATGATCGCCACCGAACCGCTCCCCGGGTCCGTCTGGGACACCATCGGCTGGGACGGCCGCGAAACCCTCGGCGACATGGCCCACGCCTACATGTACGCCCAGCGCACAGCCGACGACCGCATCGCACTCGGCGGCCGCGGCGTCCCGTACCGCTACGGGTCGGCCACCGACAACGACGGACGCACCCGGCCCGCCACCGTCGAGGCCCTCCGCGACATCCTCGTCCGCCTCTTCCCCACCACCGCGGGAGCCCGTATCGACCACGCCTGGTCCGGTGTCCTCGGTGTCCCCCGCGACTGGTGCGCCACCGTCACCCTCGACCGCTCCACCGGCCTCGGCTGGGCCGGCGGCTATGTCGGCTCCGGCGTCGCCACCACCAACCTCGCCGCCCGCACCCTGCGCGACCTGATCCAGCAGGACTCCGGCCAGTGCGGCCCCACCGACCTGACCACCCTCCCCTGGGTCAACCACCGCGTCCGCCGCTGGGAACCGGAACCCTTCCGCTGGCTCGGCGTCCACGGCATGTACGCCGCCTACCGCGCCGCCGACCGCCGCGAACTCACCTCTCCCCGCCCCGGCACGGACCCCCTCGCGAAGGCCGCGGACCGGCTGGCGGGACGGCACTGACCGAACGCATCGCGGGCACCCGCCACCAGATGGTGGCGGGTGCCCGCGATGCGTTCGGTCAGTTGCCCGGGGACCATTGCGGGGAACGCAAGAACTCGTTCCGGCGGCCTCTCGCAAGACGCTCCGTGACCGCCGCCCGCCCTTCTTCCCGCGTACGCATCCGGACCTGAAGGCAGGTCACACGCCGGATCGGTGGTCGGCAAGGACCTCGGCGATCACGTGCCGCGAGCGGGCGGCGAGCGGGGGATTGGTGTACCGGTAGTAGGGCAGCTGGATCAACGCGACGGAGAGTGCCCAGCCGCGGCCTCGCTGCCAGGTCGCGGCGTCGGCCGACAGCGCGTCACGGAAGCCTTCCCGGTGCTCGGCGGAGAAGATCTCCCACGCGGGAATCAGGTCGCAGGCGGGGTCACCGACGCCCAGGCCCCCGAAGTCGATGACCGCGCTCAGCCTGTCCTGCCGGAACAACAGGTTTCCCGAGGACAGATCGCCATGGATCCAGACGTCCGCCCCGCTCCGGGCCGGGGCCCGGAGCGCTGTTTCCCACGCCGCGGTCACCTCGTCGGTGTCGACGGTCGCTGCCAGCTCCGCGATCGCCCTGCGGGTGGCGGCGTCGCGGGCGGCCAGCGGCACACCGCGGAAGAAGTTGTGATCGCCCGGCGGCGGCCCGCCGCCGGTGTCGATCGCGTGCAGGGCGGTGACGAACCCGGCCAGGTCCACGGCGGTGCGGCGCGGATCGGCGATGCGCTCCACATTCTCGCCCTTGAGCCAGGGGTACACCGACCAGTTCCAGGGATAGCCCTGACCGGAGGTTCCCCGTCCCAGCGGCTCGGGAACGGGCAGCGGCAGAAACGACGCGAGCCTCGGCAGCCACCGCTGTTCCTTGGCGACCTGGCCGGCCGCTCCCGGGATACGGGGCAGCCGTACCGCCATGTCCTCGCCGAGCCGGTACATGGCGTTGTCCGTCCCCGAAGAGGCGACCGGTTCGAGCGGCAGATCCGCCCACTGCGGAAACTGCGCGTCGACCAGCCTCCTCACGAGAGAGACGTCGATCTCCGCTTCGTCGGCGTGCATCTTCCCGGCAGCCAAGGACACTCCTTCGTCGGGCCCGGCGCTTCCCGTTGACGTCCGGCCGTCCGGCCGTCCGGCCCACCGTTCCGGAAGACCCGGCACTCCACAAACGAATATCCCGCCCGGCGGTCGGCCACGGTCCGTTCGCCCGGAGCGCCGGTCATCCCGAGAACGCCGGTCACGGCCGGGGACGGCGCCGAGCCGCGCGGCCCGCTCCCGGCGTCGCCACCGCATCCGCTGAATGAAAGAACCCCAGCTCAGAGCACATCTGAGCTGGGGTTTCCCAGAGCCCCCTGTCGGATTCGAACCGACGACCTACGCATTACAAGTGCGTTGCTCTGGCCAGCTGAGCTAAGGAGGCATGCCGGAGCAGTGTAACCAACGCCGCCCCCCTCGCGGTCCCAAAATTTCCCGTCCCTCGAACTACTGACAGATTTCAGATGTCCAGGTAGCGTCGCTGAGGATTCACCCAAGTGGACCAGACCACTCCCTTACTCGGATCGTCCGGCACGTTCCTGCCGGTGAAGGAGAAGATTCAGCATGGCCAGTGTCACGTTCGACAAGGCGTCCCGCGTCTACCCCGGCTCCACGAAGCCGGCCGTGGACCAGCTCGAGATCGACATCGCGGACGGCGAGTTCCTCGTCCTCGTCGGTCCTTCCGGTTGTGGCAAGTCGACCTCCCTGCGCATGCTCGCGGGTCTTGAGGACGTCAACGGCGGCGCGATCCGCATCGGTGACCGCGACGTCACGCACCTGCCCCCGAAGGACCGGGACATCGCCATGGTGTTCCAGAACTACGCGCTCTACCCGCACATGACCGTCGCGGACAATATGGGCTTCGCGCTCAAGATCGCCGGTGTCAACAAGACCGAGATCCGGGCGAAGGTCGAAGAGGCGGCCAAGATGCTGGACCTCACCGAGTACCTGGACCGCAAGCCGAAGGCGCTCTCCGGTGGTCAGCGTCAGCGTGTCGCGATGGGCCGTGCCATCGTGCGTGAGCCGCAGGTCTTCCTCATGGACGAGCCGCTGTCGAACCTCGACGCCAAGCTGCGTGTCTCCACCCGTACGCAGATCGCCTCGCTCCAGCGCCGTCTGGGCATCACGACCGTGTACGTCACGCACGACCAGGTCGAGGCCCTGACCATGGGTGACCGTGTCGCGGTCCTCAAGGACGGTCTGCTCCAGCAGGTCGACTCGCCGCGCAACATGTACGACAAGCCGGCGAACCTCTTCGTGGCCGGCTTCATCGGCTCCCCGGCCATGAACCTGGTCGAGGTGCCCATCACCGACGGTGGCGTGAAGTTCGGCAACAGCGTCGTCCCGGTCTCCCGCGAGGCGCTCTCCGCCGCCGCGGACAAGGGCGACACGACCGTCACGGTCGGCATCCGCCCCGAGCACTTCGACATCGTCGAGCACGGCGGCGCCGCCGCGAAGTCCCTCTCGAAGGACAGCGCCGACGCCCCGGCCGGCGTGGCCGTCTCGGTCAACGTCGTCGAGGAGCTCGGTGCCGACGGCTACGTCTACGGCTCCGCGCAGGTCGGCGGCACGGACAAGGACCTGGTCGTCCGTGTCGGCGGGCGCGCCGTTCCGGAGAAGGGCACCAAGCTGCACGTCGTGCCCCGCCCGGACGAGCTGCACGTCTTCTCCACCTCGACGGGCGCCCGCCTCACCGACTGACGTCCCGCGCACCCGCACCACGGCCACGGCCACGGCCCCGCACGCTCTCCGTGCGGGGCCGTTCGCGCGCCGCACGGCGGGTCCGGGTTTGAATCCGTGCGGCGCCAAAGCCCCGGCGCGCCGGGCATTTCACTGCCGTCCGTCAACACGCGATTCGAAAGGCGCCCTCGAACCATCCCACTCAAGGGTGACAAGATGTCGCCAAATCATTACTGCCCGCTACGCTCGCTGCGTGACCCACACCGCTCGCCGCATCGGCCGATCCCTCGCTTTCGTTCTGCCCGTCGTGATGGTCCTCTCCGGGACTCTCGCCGTCACCAGCGTGCCGTGGGCAGCGCACAACTCCGAGTCGCAGGTCCTGGCCGCATCGGCTCAGAACGTGTCGAAGCGCGCCGAGGCGCGCACCCCGCAGGACATCCTCCGCGACCGGCTGCTCCTGGAGCTCCGGGAAAAGGACCCGGGGGTCGCGCTGACGGACCTGCAGCGTTCCGTCGAGGCCCGTCCCTCGCTCGCCCGGCACTGCATGTCGATCGCGAAGGCACTGGGCCGCGCGGCGGTCGAGCAGTACGGTCCGACGCGCGCCCACCGCTTCTCGCGTCCCGTCTGTGACACGTCGTTCGCCTCGGGCGTCGCACAGTTCAGCTGACCGGCCTGTCCGGGCACGGCATATCGTGCCTGACATGCATACGTATCCGACGCAGGCCGTGGTCCTGGCTGGTGGCCAGGGTTCGCGGCTGCGGCCGTACACCGACGACCGCCCCAAGCCGATGGTCGAGATCCCGGGAACCGGGACTCCGATCATCGGCCATCAGCTTTCCTGGCTGGCCGCCGAGGGCGTGACCGACGCCGTGGTGTCGTGCGGTCATCTGGCCGAGGTGCTGCAGGAGTGGCTGGACTCGGCGGTGCTGCCGCTGCGCGTGACGACCGTCGTGGAGTCCGAGCCCCTGGGCCGCGGCGGCGGGCTGAAGTACGCCGCCGCCCGGCTGCCCGATCCCGGCCAGCCCTGGTACGCCACCAACGGCGACATCTGGACGCGCTTCTCGCTGCGCGAGATGGCCGCGTTCCACACCGAGCGCGACGCCACCGCCACCCTGGCCCTGGCCCGCCCACGGATCCCGTGGGGCGCCGTGGAGACGGACGCGTTCGGCCACATCACCGACTTCATCGAGTCGCCGCCGTCCCCGTATCTGATCAACGCCGGTGTGTACGTCTTCTCGCCGACGTTCACGACGCTGCTGCCGGACCGGGGCGACCACGAGCGGACGACGTTCCCGCGGCTGGCCCGCGAGCGCCGGCTGGCCGGGTACCCGCTGCCGCACGGGGCGTACTGGCGGGCCATCGACACGGCGAAGGACCTGACCGAGGCCGCCAAGGAACTCGACGGGCAGTAGCGGGGGCCTGGCACCCGCAGGACGCAGGACCTGAAGCCCGCAGAACGGAGGACCTGAGGCCCGCAGGGCGGAGGGGCGGTCACCGGGTTCGTTCCGGTGACCGCCCCTCCGTCATGGGGGCCGGGCGGCTCAGCCGAGCAGGCCGCCGATCGGGTTCTGCCCGCCGCCGGAGGTCCCGCCGGTCGAACCGCCGCCGCCGCTGTCCGAACCGCCTCCGGTGGGGCCGCCGCCGGTGCCGGTGGACCCTGAGGAGCTCGGGCCGGAGCTGCCGGACGGGGGCTGCTGCGGGGCCGTCTGCCGCGGGGGCTGCTGGGCGGTGCCCTGCGTCTGGCTGGGCTGTCCGGCACCGGCCCCTGCCTGCCCGGACTCGCGGACGGATCCCGCGGCGGGCGTGGACCTGTCGGCGGAGGGGGTGGTGGCGGCGGCGCTGCTGCGGGAGGGCGAGGGCCGCTGCCCCTCGGGCGTGTGGGAGGCCCGGCCGCTGCGGGACTCCTGCGGCAGCGGGGAGCCGGGGAGCTGGTTGGTCGGGTTGCCGTTCGGGCCCGGCACGGTGACGACCCCGGAGGAGCGGACCGCGCCACCGAGTACGGAACCCACGAGCAGGGTGAGGCCGACGACGACGGTGGCGACGACGCTGCCCCGCCGCAGCACCCGGCGGCGGAGGTCCCAGATCGCCGAGCGCGGGCCGAGCCTGCGCCACGCCTCGCCGGCGAGGCGTCCGTCGACGGAGTAGACGGGGGCACCCGCGATGATCAGCGGGCTCCAGGCGGCGAGGTAGATGATGTCGGGCGCGTCGTAGGCGGCGACGGTGCGCCAGCTGACGGTGACCAGCAGGGCTGCGGAGAGAAGGGCGCCGACGCAGGCGGCGACACGCTGCCAGAGACCGAGGACGGTGAGCACACCGACGACGACCTGGAGGAAGGCGACGGTCAGTCCGGCGCCGACGGGGTGCGAGAGCGCGAAGTCGCGCAGCGGCTCGGCCAGCGCCCAGGGCTGCAGCGAGGTCAGCCACTTGACCATGGAACCGCGCTCGCCGCCGTCGAAGTAGACGGGGTCGCACAACTTGCCCATGCCGGCGTAGATGGAGATGAAGCCGAGGAAGACCCGCAGGGGCAGCAGCACGACGCCGAGGTTCATCCGGCGCCCGGGGTAGTACGCGTGCCGCACGGAGTCGTTGCCCTGGCGCCGGCCGTGGGCCTCGGCACTGTCGTCGTACCCGCCCTCGGCGTACCCGCCCCAGCCGTACGGTCCCGTGTCGACCGGGTCGTAGGCACCCACCGCCTGGCGCATGGGCGGCAGCAGAGGGCCGTTGCCGGGGCGGCCCGGATGGTGGGGCGCGGTGATGACGGGGTTGGGCTGGGTCTCCTCGAGGAGCTCGATGACCTGGGTGCCGCCCGTGCCGGGCCCGCCGTCGACCTCGTGGCCCGCGTGGGCGGCATAGGAGTCGTACGCGGTGGCCGGGCTGCCCGCGGTGGAGTTCCGTACGGCCTGGAGGAGTCCGCCGGCGCCGGGGTCACCGGGAGCGGACCGGCCGCTCCACACGACGGGCGAGCGCCTGCCGCGCGCCGGTGCGGTGCCGCCACTCATGGCAGGGATGCTGGGCACGCCCGCGGGGGCCAGACCGCGCAGCCGTGCGCGCTGGCCGGGGGCGAGCTGCACCCGGAAGCTGGCGTGGTTGACGATGACCTGCGCAGGGTCGCAGTCCACCTTGGTCATGCTCAGGGCGGGTTGTTCGTCGAACCGAGGCGTTCTGGTGTCCACACTCATCTAACCGAGTGATGTGTGTTTAGGACACTGCCTTGACGGCCCTGATATGTCCGAGGCCCGTCAATGGGAGGCGGGCCGGGGGCACCCCGGTCGGCCGCCCCCCGGCCGGGTGTACCTCAGAGCCTGTCGGGTGACCTCTGATCGGGCGTGGCCGCCCGATCAGAGGTCACCCGACAGGGCTCTCAGGCCCGGCGCCGCGCGACCTCGTACAGCACGATCCCGGCCGCGACACCGGCGTTCAGCGACTCCGCGCCGCCCGGCATCGAGATGCGGACCCGGTAGTCGCAGGTCTCGCCGACGAGGCGGCCCAGGCCCTTGCCCTCGCTGCCGATGACGATGACGACGGGGCCGTCGAGGGCCTCCAGGTCCTCGACGGTGTGCTCGCCGTCCGCCGCGAGGCCGACGACCGTGAGACCGGCCTTCTGGTAGCCCTCCAGGGCCCTGGTCAGGTTCGTCACCCGGGAGACCGGCGTACGGGCCGCCGTGCCCGCCGAGGACTTCCAGGCGCCCGCCGTCATCCCGGCCGCGCGCCGCTCGGGCACGACCACGCCGTGACCGCCGAACGCGGAGACGGAGCGGACGATCGCACCCAGGTTGCGCGGGTCGGTGACGCCGTCGAGGGCGACGATCAGCGGGTCCTCGCCGTTGTCGTACGCGGCCGCGGTGAGGTCCTCCGGGTGCGCGTACTCGTACGGCGGGACCTGGAGGACGAGGCCCTGGTGGTTCAGGCCGTTCGTCATCCGGTCCAGTTCGACGCGCGGGGCCTCCATCAGGTTGATGTTGCCGCGCTCACCGGCGAGCTGGAGTGCGTCGCGGACCCGCTCGTCGTTGTCGATGTACTGCTGGACGTACAGCGTCGTCGCCGGGACGCCGTCGCGCAGGGCCTCGTAGACCGGGTTGCGGCCGACGACCATCTCGGACGTGCCCTTGACGCCGCCGCGCCGGGGCGCGGGGCGGCGGGCCGCGGCCTGCTTGGCCTGGGCGTTGGCGATGCGGTTCTTCTTGTGTCCCTTGCGGGCGGAGGCGGGCGGCGTCGGGCCCTTGCCTTCGAGGCCACGGCGTCGCTGCCCACCGCTGCCGACCTGCGCGCCCTTCTTGTTGGACGTGCGGCGGTTCCTGCGCTGGCTGTTCCCGGCCATGACCTACCTGTTTCGTTGCTTCTCAGACATGCGTACGTAAGTGAAGTGTGCCGCCCGGGAGGCCGGGCGGCACACGGGGAGGACTACTGGCGCGGGCCGAGTGTCCACCGCGGTCCGACCGGACTGTCCTCGATGACGAGGCCGGACTGGTTGAGCTGGTCGCGGATGGCGTCGGCGGCGGGCCAGTCCTTGCGCTCGCGGGCCGACTGGCGCTGGTCCAGGACGAGGCGTACGAGCGTGTCGACGACCCCGTGCAGATCGTCGCCGCGGTCGCCCTCGCCCGCCCAGTGGTCGTCGAGCGGGTCGAGGCCGAGGACGCCGAGCATCGCGCGGACCTCCGCGAGCCGGGCGACGGCGGCCTCCTTGTCGTCGGCGGCGAGCGCGGAGTTGCCCTGCCGGACCGTGGTGTGGACGATCGCGAGCGCCTGCGGGACGCCCAGGTCGTCGTCCATCGCCTCGGCGAAGGCCGGCGGCACCTCGGCGGCGGGCTCGACCGTCTCGCCCGCCTTCTCGGTGACGCGCTGGACGAAGCCCTCGATCCGCGCGAACGCGGACTCGGCCTCGCGCAGCGCCTCCTCGCTGTACTCGATCATCGACCGGTAGTGCGGGGTGCCGAGGTAGTAGCGCAGCACGATCGGGCGCCACTGCTTGACCATCTCGCTGACCAGCACGGAGTTGCCCAGCGACTTCGACATCTTCTCGCCGGCCATGGTGACCCAGCCGTTGTGCACCCAGTACTTCGCGAACGCGTCGCCGTACGCCTTGGCCTGGGCAATCTCGTTCTCGTGGTGCGGGAAGATCAGGTCGATGCCGCCGCCGTGGATGTCGAAGGCGGTGCCGAGGTACTTGTGCGCCATGGCGGAGCACTCCAGGTGCCAGCCGGGGCGGCCGCGGCCCCACGGGGTCTCCCAGCTGGGCTCGCCCGGCTTGGTCGCCTTCCACATGGCGAAGTCGCGCTGGTCGCGCTTGCCGGTCTCGCCCTCGCCGGACGGCTGGCGCAGATCGTCCAGGTCCTGGTTGGAGAGCTCCAGGTAGCCGGGGAAGGAACGCACGTCGAAGTAGACGTTGCCGTCGGCCGCGTAGGCGTGACCGCGTTCGATCAGGCCCCGCATCATCTCGATCATCTCGGGGACGTGGCCGGTGGCGCGCGGTTCGTACGTGACCGGGAGGCAGCCGAGCGCGTCGTAGCCGGCGTTGAACGCCCGCTCGTTCTCGTACCCGATGGCCCACCACGGGCGGCCCTGCTCGGCCGACTTCGCGATGATCTTGTCGTCGATGTCGGTGACGTTCCGGATGAACGTGACGTCGTAGCCGCGGTACTCGAACCAGCGGCGCATGATGTCGAAGTTCAGCCCGGACCGGATGTGCCCGATATGCGGGGCGGCCTGGACGGTCGCGCCACAGAGGTAGATCGAGACACAGCCCGCTGTGAGCGGGACGAAATCACGGATCTGCCGGGCGCTGGTGTCGTACAGGCGAATAGTCACGCCTCAAGGGTAGTGGGCGCGCACCAGTGCCCCGCGACCCCTTGGCGATCGCGGGGAAAAGTTTGTGGCAGCGGAGTGTCTCCGGGGACTTTCGTTCGGATCAGCCGCGAGCTCGGCGTGATTCGGGCGAGAGGCACTGAGCTCCTCTAAATGCGTCCGACGACCTTCCGTGGAGTGATCCGGACGACCACGCGCTCGGCGTCGTCGACGGACGAGGGGTTGAATTCCGCGTACTTCTTGCCGGTGTACTTCATGGACAGTTCGTCGATGAGCTCCTGGCCGCCCTCGGTGGTGAGCGCCGCGGTGCCGCGGATCTCGGCGTACGTGTACGGGGCCGCGAAGGGCTGCACGACGACGGAGACCCGCGGGTCACGGCGCAGGTTCCGCTCCTTGCGGCGGCCGGCCGTCGTCGAGATGAGCACGTCGTCGCCGTCGCGCCTGACCCAGACCGGGGAGACCTGGGGGCTGCCGTCGGGCTGGATGGTGGCGACGGTGACGAAGACGGGGGTGTCGAGAAGCGCCTTGAGTTCTGCGGAGAGTGCGACGGTCATGGTGTGTTCGTCCTCCGGTCGGGATCGGTGATTCCTCTACCCGTACCCCAACCCCGTTTCCTGGCTCCCGCTTCCCGGTTCCGCCCACCGGAACGGTCGAGGCGGGCGCGGCGCCCGTGGATCAGTCCGTGCGGTAGACCAGCGCGGTCGCGATCCCGGCGAGGCCCTCGGCCCGTCCGGTGAAGCCGAGCCCGTCGGAGGTGGCGGCGGAGAGCGAGACGGGCGCCCCCACGGCGGCCGACAGCACCCGTTGCGCCTCGTCGCGCCGCTTGCCGATCTTCGGCCGCGCCCCGACGACCTGCACGGCGACGTTGCCGATCTCGAAGCCCTCGGCCCGGACGATCCGCGCCGCTTCGGTCAGCAGGGTGACCCCGGCCGCGCCGGACCACTCGGGCCGCCCGGTGCCGAAGTGCTGCCCGAGATCGCCGAGCCCGGCGGCGGAGAAGAGGGCGTTGCACGCGGCGTGCGCGACGACATCGGCGTCGGAATGCCCGGCCAGGCCGGGGCCCTCGCCCTCCCAGAGCAGCCCCGCGCACCACAGCTCGCGGCCCTCCTCGAAGGCATGGATGTCCGTGCCGATCCCGACGAGCGGAATCACCGGCCCGGCGCCCCGTTCAGAAGCCATCGTTCGCCCTCCTGCGCGCGAGTACCGCCTCGGCCAGTACCAGATCCAGCGGCCGGGTCACCTTGAACGCCTCTTCGTGCCCGGGTACGACCACGACGGGCGCCCCGAGTCGCTCCACCAGGCCCGCGTCGTCCGTGGCGCCCTCGCCGCTGACGGCGACGGTCCGGTGTGCGCGCACGAGCGTGTCGCGGTCGAAGCCCTGCGGTGTCTGCACGGCGCGCAGCCGGGCCCGTACGGGCGTGCCGAGCACCGGCTCCGGCCCGTCCGGCCCACCCGGCTCGACCTCCTTGACGGTGTCGGCGAGCGGCAGCGCGGGGACGACGGCGAGCGCACCGTCCCGTACCGTCTCGATCACCGCGTCCACGGTGTCGACGGGCACCAGCGGGCGCGCCGCGTCGTGGACGAGGACGACGGAGACGTCCTCGGGCAGGGCGTCGAGGCCGAGCCGCACCGAGTCCTGCCGGGTGTCGCCGCCGGGAACGACGAGGTAGTCGGTGCGTTCGGGCAGGGCGTGCTCGTCGAGCAGGTTCTTGACCTCGGCGGCGCCGTCCGGCGGCGCCACGACGACGACCAGGGAGACGGAACGGGACGCGGCCATGGCCCGTACCGCGTGAATGAGCATGGGCGTCCCGCCCAGCGCGCGGAGCGCCTTGGGGGCACCCGGGCCGAGCCGTACGCCGCGGCCGGCCGCGGGAATCACGGCGGCCGTGCGGTACGGACGCGATTGATCAGACATCGATTGGACTCCGAAGCTTCGGCATGTTTGTTTCCCTCACCGACATGGGTATGGCCACAAGCGAGCCGGGCGCCACGCCATGACTCGACCGGGCCCTTTCCGTGACACCCGGTCGGCGTCGGGCAAGCCGCGCCGGCCGCTCGGGATCGGCTGCACAAGATCGCGAGCAACGTATCGGGGGGATTGCTGCTGAAGCCAACGCGCGGGTGAGTCCTGGCGTAATCCGGACACGTCGTGGCTGAAACCGAACATGCCGCGGCGCCCGACGACATACCGTGAATACGGTTGTCAGCGGGCACCGCGGCAGATTCTTTACGGCCGGCGCGCGCCGGTTCAGGACGCGAGTACCTCGTCGAGCAGAGCCTCGGCCTTGTCTTCGTTCGTGTTCTCCGCGAGAGCGAGCTCGCTCACCAGAATCTGGCGAGCCTTGGCGAGCATCCGCTTCTCACCTGCGGAGAGTCCACGCTCGCGCTCACGACGCCACAGGTCGCGAACCACTTCAGCGACCTTGATGACATCGCCGGAGGCGAGCTTCTCCAGATTTGCCTTGTAGCGCCGGGACCAGTTCGTCGGCTCTTCGGCATACGGTGCACGCAGCACCTCGAAGACCCGGTCCAGCCCCTCCTGCCCGACCACATCGCGTACGCCCACGAACTCCGCATTGTCCGCCGGCACACGAACCGTCAAGTCGCCCTGGGCGACCTTGAGCACCAAGTAGGTCTTGTCCACGCCTTTGATCTGGCGAGTTTCGATAGCCTCGATCAGCGCGGCCCCGTGATGGGGATAGACCACGGTGTCGCCAACCTTGAACGTCATGTGACAGGTACCCCTTCCGTGGCTATCAAGAGTAACACGAGAAGAGCTTCTCCTGAATGGCGTTTTCGCAGGTCAGGGCATATCTCAGGGCTTGACAACAGCAACACGTACGTGCTGCGGAAGGCTCACGGGGGACGGTATTCGCAGGTCGGAGCGGCTGTGCGGGCGAGGCGAAACACGGACGTTACACCCATCCGAACCCCCCTCCGAAGTGGCCGAACGTCCCGTTTTGCCTGGTTCCGGATGATGAACTTTCCGTACTCCGTTCGGATGTCGATCACCCGTACGGACGTAAGTGCGGTTGATCAATGGATATTGATCAGCGCCCCGATGCGATCGGATATACGAGCGGAATGCGCCACCCTCCATGAATTGATCACCCGCGATATGTGAACGGCGCGTGTCGACCGGATTCGGCGATGCACCGGTCTCCGAACCCCTGCCCGGAGCGGGCCCGAACGGCACCCTCCCCGGAAGCCCCGGAGCGCGAAGGAACGCCAAGGGGCGGGTCGGGTGCGGGGCGAGAGGGGCGGCTCGGTAGCCTAAGGCCGCTGACACACCCTTAGGGCGGCTTTAAGTCGCTCGCCCCTCCCGTCCGCAGTCCGAACGTTCAAGGAGTTGCCGCCGCCGTGAGCCGCAGCCTTCGACACGGCGCTCTCGCCGCCACAGCCATCGTGTTCTCGATCGCCTCGCTCACCGCGTGCGGTGCGGGCAATGACGCAGCGACGCTCAAGGTCAGGCCGGACTCTGCTGCCACCACCTCCGGTGACATCAGCATCCAGAACGCGAACGTCATCACCCAGCCCAAGCGTGACACCGAGGGCCCGGCCGTCGTGTCCGCGACGCTGTTCAACAACGGCATCAAGCCGCAGACCCTGGACTCCGTCACCCTGCCGGGTACGAGCGCCGCGGTGCAGCTGCACGCAGCCAAGGGCAAGGGCCCCGTCGTGGTCCCGGCCGGCGGCCGCGTCGTGCTGGGCGGCAAGGGCAACGCCTCCGCCGTGATCGAGAACAGCCGCGAGGCCGCGCAGGCGGGCAATGTGCAGCCTGTCGTCTTCAAGTTCAGCTCGACCGGGGAGATCTCGCTCGGCGCGTTCGTCGTTCCGGCGACCAGCTACTTCGAGGGCTTCGGCCCGAGCTCGCTGCCGACGCCGCCCGCCACGCCCTCCGGTTCCACCTCCGCGAGCCCGGGAACGCCCGGCGGGTCCGGCTCCGAGTCCGACTCCGAGTCCACGGGCGACACGGTCAACCCGAGCGATGCCTCGTCCGCCTCGGCACAGACCGGCTGACCGGTCTGACCGCGCGCGCATGCACGGATACGTGAACGGCGGAGGGCGCCCTCCCTTTCAGGGGGGCGCCCTCCGCCGTCGCGTACGGGCCGGTCTACGGCTCGAACTTGTACCCCAGGCCCCGCACCGTCACCAGGAAGCGCGGCGCACCCGGGTCGGGTTCGATCTTGGCGCGCAGGCGCTTGACGTGGACGTCGAGGGTCTTGGTGTCGCCCACGTAGTCCGCGCCCCAGACCCGGTCGATCAGCTGCATCCGGGTCAGGACCCGGCCCGCGTTGCGCAGCAGCATCTCCAGCAGGTCGAACTCCTTGAGCGGGAGGTCGACCTTGCCGCCGGAGACCGTGACGACGTGGCGGTCCACGTCCATCCGGACCGGGCCCGCCTCCAGGGCGGCCGGTGTGACCTCCTCCGGCTCACCGCGGCGGCGCAGCACCGCGCGGATGCGGGCCACGAGCTCCCGCGTGGAGAACGGCTTGGTGACGTAGTCGTCGGCTCCTATTTCCAGGCCGACGACCTTGTCGATCTCACTGTCCTTGGCCGTAACCATGATCACGGGGACGTTGGACCTGCTGCGCAGCTGACGGCAGACCTCCGTACCGGGCAGGCCCGGCAGCATCAGGTCGAGCAGCACGAGGTCGGCGCCGTTGCGCTCGAACTCGTCGAGCCCGTCCGGGCCGGTCGCCGCGACGGCGACCTCGAAACCCTCCTTGCGGAGCATGTACGACAGGGCGTCGCTGAATGATTCCTCATCCTCGACGACGAGCACTCGGGTCACGGAAGGACCTCCGGGGCAGGGAATGGTTCAAGGGTGTCGGGGTGAGCGGGTCCGCAGGGGCCCTCGTCGCCGTTGACGATGAGCGGTCCGCCCGAGCTGCGGTCCCGTTCCCGTACGGAGCCCGCTTCGGGCAGCCGCAGGGTGAAGGTGGAGCCCTGGCCCTCCGAGCTCCAGACCGTGACCTCCCCGCCGTGCGAGGCGGCCACATGCTTGACGATGGCGAGGCCGAGGCCGGTGCCACCGGTGGCCCGTGAGCGGGCCGGGTCGACGCGGTAGAAGCGTTCGAAGACCCGCTCGCGGTCCTTCTCCGAGATGCCGATGCCCTGGTCGGTCACGGCGATCTCGATCTGGTCCCCGCCGGGTACGGACAGCCGCCTGGCGGCGATGCCCACTCGGGTACGGGCGGGGCTGTAGTTGACGGCGTTCTCGACGAGGTTGCCGAGCGCCGCGGCGAGCTGGCCGCGGTTGCCCCAGATACGGAGCTCCGCGGTGCCGCCCGCCGCCATGGTGATCTGCTTGGAGCCGGCCTGCTGGCGGCAGCGGTCGATGGCCTCGGCCACCAGTTCGTCCACCCGGACCGGTTCGGCATCCTCCAGTGGGTCGTCGTTCTGCACCCGGGAGAGGTCGATGATCTCCTGCACGAGGTTGGTCAGCCTGGTCGCCTCGATCTGCATCCGCCCGGCGAACCGCTCCACCGCCTCCGGGTCGTCGGAGGCGTCCGTCACGGCCTCGGAGAGCAGCGAGAGCGCGCCGACCGGGGTCTTGAGTTCATGGCTGACATTGGCGACGAAGTCGCGCCGTACCGCTTCGATACGGCGGGCCTCGGTGAGGTCCTCGACCAGCAGGAGCACCAGCCGGGAGCCCAGCGGGGCGACCCGGGCGGAGACCGCGAGGGCCTCGCCGCGGCCCGTGCCGCGCCGCGGAAGGTCCAGTTCGACCTGGCGTATCTCACCGTCGCGGCGGGTGTCCCTGGCCATGTTCAGCATCGCGTCGACGGCGAGCCGCCCGCCCCTGACCAGTCCCAGCGCATAGGCGGCGGAGCTGGCCTTGACCACGCTGTCGCTCTCGTCGAGCACGACCGCGGAGGAGCTGAGTACGGAAAGGACCGTGTCCACCCCCGGCGGGAGGGGGGCATTGCTGTCGGGCCGCAGGGACGTGCGCGTCGGCTTCTTCTGGTCGCGCTCGCTCCAGCGGAACGCAAGCATGGCGATCACACCGGTACACGCACCGCCGATCGCCGCAGCTGCGGCGACTGCCGCGTTCACGTCCATACGTCAAGGTTATGCGGGTCCGGGAGGAGTCTCCCAGCCATCCGAGTGCCTGTCCGAACACTCGTCGCCCAGAGTTCACCGAGGGGCAAGGGGTGGTTCACTTGCGCGGCCGGAAGCCGACGCGTACGCCGCCCAGGGTGGCAGCGTGGGGTTCATACCTGGCCCCGGCCTTACACAGAGGACTGGAGAGGGACTTCCATGCGTGACGCCTATCACGAGGAACTCGACTCGATCGGCGAGGGGCTGGTCGAGATGGCCCGGCTCGTCGGGTCGGCGATCGGCCGGGCGACGACGTCCATGCTCGATGCCGATCTCAAGCTCGCGGAGAGCGTGATCGCCGCGGACCAGAAGGTCGACGACCTCCAGCACGACCTGGAGGCGCGGGCCATCGCCCTGCTCGCGCGCCAGCAGCCGGTGGCGACCGATCTGCGGATCGTGGTCACCTCGCTGCGGATGAGTGCCGACCTGGAGCGCTCGGGGGACCTCGCCCAGCATGTCGCCAAGCTGGCCCGGCTGCGGTTCCCGGAATCGGCGGTGCCGCACGACCTGCACGCCACCATCCTGGAGATGGGGCAGCTGGCGCAGCGCCTGATGGCCAAGGCGGCCGAGGTCATCATCACCAAGGACGTCGATCTGGCGCTTCAGCTGGAGCAGGACGACGACGAGATGGACCTGCTGCACCGCACGCTGTTCCAGCACCTGATGGACGACCGCTGGAAGCACGGCATCGAGACGGCCGTCGACGTGACGCTGCTCGGCCGCTACTACGAGCGCTTCGCCGACCACGCGGTGTCGGTCGCCAAGCGCGTGGTCTACCTGGTGACGGGCGAGCACGCCGACGAGATCCAGCAGCAGACGGCTGTGGAGGGCGCCTGACCGCGGGCGGACGGCCGCGGTGAAGGGCGCACAGCCGCAGACGCACAGCCGCGGGCGAGGACCGGACCGCGGGGGTGTCGGGCGTACGCGGTCGCATTTCCGTCGCACATATGTCTCTGCGCGTGTGCGCCCTTGATGCGCCCGCCCGGGTGGGCATGCAATGGGGTGGGGCGGCTCGTCTTGGCCGTACGCCCCGGTCGTACGCGTGTCGCCGTGGCGTACGGCCCTGTCGCACGCCTTGAGGAGGAACCATGACCGATTCCCCCACGACCGAACCCCGGCAGGATGCACCCGCCGACGTGGTGCAACTGCCCCTGCTCGGCGCCTGCGGCTGCGGCTCGGGCTGCGGATGCGGCTGCCAGTCCGGGGCCCCGTGCCAGTGCGGTGGCTGCTGCGGCTGACCGGCCGCCACGGAAGCCGAAGGGCGCCCCGCCCGGAGCAGGCCACTCGCTGCTCCGGACGGGGCGCCGTCGTGTGCGGACACGGTGGGACGGGCCCGGCTCCGGGCCGGGAGCGGCTCCAGGGCCGGGAGCGGCTCCGGGGCCGGCCACCGCGTGCCCCGCCCCACCGAGGTCAGGCCACCTGATCCACCGTGCCCTGCGGCGCGACCGCTTCCGCCCCGGACACCGGCACCGCCGCCTCCGCCGTCTCCGCCGCCGGAATCCCGCGCATCAGCAGCCCGTAACCGAGCGCGGCCCCCGTCCCCAGGACCGCGCACGTTCCCCACAGCCACTCCGCGCCGAAGCGGTCGATCACCACACCCGACATCAGCGGCGCGACCAGCGCGGCGGCGGACCACGACATCGTGTACATGCCCTGATAGCGGCCACGGCCCCGGACGGGCGAGAGCCGGACCACCAGACTGCTCTGGATGGGCGAGTTGACGATCTCGGCGACCGTCCAGACGCAGATGGTCAGCGCGTACACGGCGACGGATCCGGCGAAGGCCGTGAGTCCGAATCCGTACCCCGCCAGCAAGGACGACACGATGAGCAGCCGGCGCGGATCGCGGTGCTCGATGAAGCGGGTGACCGGGATCTGGAGTACCACGATCAGCACCCCGTTGACGGCGATGGCGGTGCCGAAGTCGGAGCTGGAGAACCCGTCCGCGCCCATGGCCACCGGCAGTCCCACGTACCCCTGCTGGAAGATCAGCGCGATCACGAAGGACAGTCCGACGACGCTCATGAACCGCCCGTCGCGCAGCATGGTGGAGAGCCGGACCTCGTCCGCCCCGCCGGCCGCGCGGCCGGGCACCGCCGGCTTCCCGGGCCGCGACTCGGGCACCTTCATGAAGACGACGAGGGCGCAGACCAGCGTCATCGCGGCCTCGCCGAGGAACCCGGCGAGATAGCTGTACTCGGCGACGAACCCGGCCCCGGCCGAGGAGACGGCGAAGCCGAGGTTGATCGCCCAGTAGTTGAGCGAGAAGGCCCGCACCCGGTCCTCGGGCCGGACGATGTCGGCCATCATGGCCTGCACGGCGGGCCGCGAGGCGTTGCTGGCCATGCCGACGACGAAGGCGACGGCCGCGATCGCCACCGGGTGGACCATGAACCCGAGGACGGCCACGGACACGGCGGTCGAGGTCTGCGCGATGAGCATGGTGGGCCGTCGGCCCAGCCGGTCGGTCATCACCCCCGCCCCGAGCGAGGAGACGACCCCGCCGAGCCCGTGCAGCGCCGCGACCAGCCCTGCGTACGAGGCGGAGTAGCCCCGGTCCAGGGTCAGGTAGAGCGCCATGAAGGTGGCGACGAACGCCCCGAGGCGGTTGACCAGCGTGCTGGTCCACAGCCACCAGAACTCCCTGGGGAGACCGGACACGGATTCATGTGCGGCCCGTCTGAGCCCGGCGACAGACGTGGTGACAGGCATACGGAATCCCCCAGGAAAGTACGGAGCGGGCATCATCGGTAAGAGGTCCGATGGCCATCCGAACATTACGAATCCCGGTTCCCGGACCGCCAGTCAATTGACACCGACCGTCAATCGTCCCGCTCCCCGGCTCCCCACACACTCCCGCACCCGCCCCTCCCGCCCCTCCCGTCCCCCGCCTGTCCGCCCCGTGACCGGCCACGCAGCGCCCGTACGCCTTCGATTACGCTCGGGCCCATGGCCGACGCACCGTACAAGCTGATCCTCCTCCGCCACGGCGAGAGCGAATGGAACGCGAAGAACCTGTTCACCGGTTGGGTGGACGTCAACCTCACGGAGAAGGGCGAGAAGGAGGCAGTCCGCGGCGGTGAGCTGCTCAAGGACGCCGGCCTGCTCCCCGACGTCCTGCACACCTCCCTCCAGAAGCGCGCCATCCGCACCGCGCAGCTCGCGCTGGAATCCGCGGACCGCCACTGGATCCCCGTCCACCGCTCCTGGCGGCTGAACGAGCGCCACTACGGCGCCCTGCAGGGCAAGGACAAGGCGCAGACGCTCGCCGAATTCGGCGAGGAGCAGTTCATGCTCTGGCGCCGCTCGTACGACACCCCGCCGCCCGCCCTGGAGGACGGCACCGAGTTCTCGCAGAGCGACGATCCGCGCTACGCGACGATCCCGCCGGAACTGCGCCCGCGCACCGAGTGCCTCAAGGACGTCGTCGTCCGCATGCTGCCGTACTGGTACGACGGCATCGTCCCGGACCTGCTGGCCGGCCGAACGGTCCTGGTCGCCGCCCACGGCAACAGCCTCCGCGCCCTGGTCAAGCACCTCGACGGCATCTCCGACGCCGACATCGCGGGCCTGAACATCCCGACCGGCATCCCGCTCGCCTACGAGCTGGACGCCGACTTCCGCCCGCTCAAGCCGGGCGGCACGTACCTCGACCCGGACGCGGCGAAGGCCGCCATCGAGGCCGTGAAGAATCAGGGCAAGAAGTAGCCGGCGCCGGACGAGCCGGAAGCGCCCACAGCGCCGGACGAGCCCCCTGCACGCGGTTGCCCCGCGGCAGGGGGCTCGTCGCTGTGCCGTGCGGGGCCGGCCGGCACCCGGTCCCGCCCCTCGCCTCTCCTCACCCGCCCTGTTCGCCCGGGTTGTCGCACAGGCCGCCGAGCTCGGCGACGAGTGCCGCGTCCCGCATGCCCGGCAGGGTGTACCCCTCCCTCTCGTCCCACGGGACGTCGACGTCGTCCGTGTGGACGTGCCACCCGGCACCGGAGACGGCACGGCGCAACTCGGTGACGGAGTCGAGCACATGGGCGATGACCGGCAGCCACCGGCCGGGGTCGCTCGGCAGTTTCGTGGACCCGGCGACGATCTCGTCGTCCTGGTCGTCGTCACCGCCGTACAGATACAGACTCTCCTCGTCGTCGTACGGGAACGACTTTGCGCGGGCGGCGACGATGCGCTCGACGGCGGCCGCCTCGGAGCCGGTCAGCGGCTCCGCGCGACGGGCGCTGTAGTAGACAGAAACGCTCATGGCCGGAGCGTACGGCGGGGGTGTGACACCGCCCGGCCGGGCGGCAGTTGCGCGGTCGCGGCGGGCGTGCGGGGCGTGTCGGTCCGGCCCGGTCAGAGCGGGAGGCCCCGGCCCAACGCCCGCTCCACGCGCCCCGCGAGGCCGTCCCAGGGGCGGCACTCGACCACCGGCAGTCCGTGCCGGGCCGCTTGGTCGGCCAGCCAGTGCGAGTACGCCGCACTGACCCGCGCCCGGTGCCGCTGCACACCGCTTGCGGGCTCCCGGGCGGCGTAGTTGGCGGTGATCCGCTCCGGGTCCCCCTCGTGCAGGAACACCGCCCGTACGCGGCGGCCCGATACCGAGCCCTCGTGGATCGCCGCCGCGGCGGCGGCCGGGGTGAGGTAGTCGCCCTCGATCACGGCGGGTACGTCGACGGTCAGGCGGTTGCGGACCACGCCGAGCACCGCGGGTTCCAGGGCGCGGGCAGTGGCGATCTGAAGGTTCAGCACATGCTCGACGGCGAGCTGCGCGGTGTCGGGGATGCCGTCGAAGTGGTGGACGGCGGGGTGGTGTTCGGCCGTCGTCATGGCCTCCACGGCGCTGACCACGTCATCGAACTCGACCACGAACCCCTGCATATCGGCGGCCAGTTGGAGGGCGACCCTGCTCTTGCCGACACCGGACGCTCCACCGATCAGCAATATGTCCCATGATGTTCCAGTCACGGCGGAACCGTATCGCGTGGGCTCCGCGTCCACCTCCGGCCCTGGCGCTACGGTGGCCCAAGTACCGGCCCCTACACGGGCGGAGCCGATCGGACGGGCCGTGCGGAGAGAGCAAGGAGAGCGGGGAGAGCAATCATGGGCGAGCCCCTGAAGACCTTCGTCGGCGGCGCCGAAGTCGACGTGCCCAACAGCATTCCGGATATCCGGGCCACCCTGCCCGAGGAGAGACGCGAGGAGTTCGACCGCGCCATCAACGCCGCCGGTGTGGACGAGATCCAGGCGGTCATGCGGCACTGGATGCTGGAGGCCGTACCCGATCCGGAGGCCGAAAAAATCCTGGACCGCCTGGCGCAGGACGAGGCCGAGAGGCGGAGCGTCGCTTGAGTTTCCGCATCTCCTACGCCCCGCCCGCCGACGACACCCTGGCCAAGATGCGCGACGGCGATCCCTTCCGCGCCGAAATGGCACGCACCCTGGGCCTCGACCCGTACGGACACGGGTCGTCGCCCGTCAAGAGCGAGCGCGACCGCCGCGAGGCGACGGTCGCCGGGGCGATCGTCCTCTACTACGTCTCCGGTTCGGTCCTGACCGTCACCGTGGTGAGACTCGTCCCGCTGCCCTGAACCGGCAGCGGCCTCACCGCCCGGACCGGGCCGGCCGGCACGTCCTACGAACCGGCCGGGACTTCGATGATGTTGCCCTTCTCGTCCACCGTGTGGGTCTGCCAGTAGATGTCCCACTTGTCGTCCACATGCTCGGGGACCTTGCCCTTGGGGTACCGGACGTACCCCTTCGGCGGGTCCTCGCCGTCGGGCTGGCAGGCCGATCCGGTGCCGCCGACCGTCATGATCGGGTACTCCCCGCCGCCGCAGATCGCGTCCGCGGTCGAGCAGCCCGTGGTCAGCACCGCCACGGTCAAGGCGGTCAGGGCGAGCCCCACTGCACAACGGTTCGCACGGCGCCCGCCCCTGGTGGACGCCACCGGGCCGATTCGGCTGATCCCGTACATGATCACTCCTCTGTGTCGGCTGATAACTCCCAGCCTGCACGGAGCGCCAAACGTCGATCATGAGTACGAATACTCACGCGTGGGGCATCACATACTCGTCCGCCCCGCGCCCCCTACGCCAGCTTCGCCGCCTGCGCCTGGACCACCGCGGTCGGCAGCTCGAAGTCCCCGCCGCCGCCCATCGCGGCCAGGTTCATCGAGGAGAACGAGGCGAACGAGGCGCCCTGGCGCATCGCCACGAGCTTGAACTCGATCTTCTCCCCGCTCTGTTCCACCTGCACGGTCCAGGCGGCCGACTCCTCGCCGCCCTTGACCTGTTCCTCGGTGATCCTGGTGACCTTCTGCTTCTCACCGGCCGCCGTGAACTCGAAGCCTCCGGCGCACTCGGTGGCCGCGGTGCGCAGCGAGGCGACCGACTCCTGCGCGCCCTTGCCGTCGTACGAACCGAGGGCCAACTGCGTCGTCGTGATGTCGAACGCCGCCTTGAACGCCTCCTCGGCGTCCCCGCTGTCCTGCTTCTCCAGGTTGCTCTTCTTCGGCTCGCTGACCACCGTGCGCTTGGTGAACGCGCCCGGCTGACCGACCTGCGCGCCCATCAGCGCGTCGGCGAACGGGGCGCAGACCTCCTTCCCGGTCTTGATGTCGTCGACGGAGATCGTGTCCTTGGCGGCGGCCTTGGAGATCTTGTGACCCTTGACGTCGCCCTGGGTCAGCGCGGCCTTCTCCAGTTCGGCGGCGCCCAGCGCCTTGGCCGCGGGCGCGGCGGCAGCAGGCTCCTTGCCCTTGGCGTCCGCCCCCTTGTCCCCGGAGCCGGAGTCCGAGCCGCCGCCGCACGCGGTGGCGAGCAGGGCCAGGGACACCGCGGTGGCGGCAACTGCGGTACGGCGTATGGCGGTGGAACGCATGGTCCGATCCGTCTCTATGAGCAGGGTCTTCGGTTTTGCTCACTCTATGGACGGAAAATGGTTTGATGATCAATCAAGTCGGGCATGGGATGCGATTGTGACGGCGCCGTGATCATCCTGTGCATGCGCTGTCCGCGACGTGAGTTCACACCGGAACCGGAATCCAGCACAGAGGTGCGGTCACCCCCGTGCGGGCTGATGGAACAGCCCAGGCCGTCCTCCGCTCCGCCGGTCTGACGGACGGCCGGGCCGGTGACCGAGCCGCGACGACGGCCGCGGCGCTGCCGAGCAGTCCGCGCCTGCTGATGTCCCCCGCGTTCCGCATGTTTTCCCTGGTCGCCATGGATCCGAGCACCCTTCATACATGTGAACGATGTTCATACCTGCGTCGGCGGCGAGCATGCCACGACGCCCCGGCGCGGCGAAAGAGTCGCGCACCGGTGAGAACGCGAGCAGGGGGAGTCCGGAGAGTTGGGGCGAAGCGAATCAGCAGGAAGGCAGGCCGGTCCGGCCGGTCGAGCGGTGCACGGAGATCAGCTGGCCGGGCGCTGGGTCAGGTGGGTGAACGCGTCCAGATTCCTGGTGGACTCACCGCGCGATACCCGCCACGCGTACTCCTTGCGGATCGCGCTCGCGAAACCCAGCTCCAGCAGGGTGTTGAAGGAGTCGTCGGCCGCTTCCAGAACCGCGCCGAGCAGCCGGTCCAGCTCCTGCGGGGTGACCACGGAGAGCGGCAACTTGCCGACCAGGTAGATATCGCCGAGCCGGTCGATCGCGTAACTCACCCCGAAGAGGCGGAGGTTGCGCTCCAGCAGCCAGCGGTGGACCGCCGCGTCGTTCTCGTCCGGGTGCCGGACGACGAAGGCGTTGAGGGAGAGCGAGTGCCTGCCGACCCGCAGCGAGCAGGTGGTGGACAGCTTGCGCGTGCCGGGCAGCTTGACGACGTAGTCACCTGGTTCGGGGCTCTCCCATTCGAGCCCGGCGTCCGCCAGGGCCGCCTCGATGACCTGCGCGACCTGCGTCGTCGCCGCGGTACCCGGTGCGTCAGCCATGGTGCGAGCGTACGCGACGGCGGTGTTCGTACATCGCGGCCGTGTACACATCGGCGGTCGCGGACGCAGCGGTGTCCCAGCCGAAGCCCTGGGCGTGCGCGGCGGCCGCGGCACCCATCCGGGCGACCAGTTCCGGCGCGTCGGCGAACCGGGCCAGCGCCTGTGCGTACGCCTGCGGGTCGTGCCCCGGTATCAGGAAGCCGCTGACCCCGTCCCGCACCGCCACCGGGAGACCGCCCACGGCCGCCGCGACGACCGGGGTGCCCGACGCCTGGGCCTCGATGGCGACCAGGCCGAAGGATTCGCTGTGCGAGGGCATGACCAGCACGGACGCGGCCCGGAACCAGTCGGCGAGCCGGTCCTGCCCGACCGGCGGGTGGAACCGTACGACATCGGCGATGCCCAGCCGCGCCGCCAGCTTCTGGAGCCCCTCCGGCTTGGCGAGCCCGCTCCCGCTGGGGCCGCCGACGACCGGTACGACCATCCGGGAGCGCAGCGAGGGATCGCGGTCCAGCAGGGCGGCGACGGCCCGCAGCAGCACGTCCGGGGCCTTCAGCGGCTGAATGCGGCCGGCGAAGAGCGGGATCAGGGCGTCCTTCGGCAGCCCGAGCCGCGCCCGGGCCGCGGCCCGGCCGTCGGCGGGGCGGAAGCGGTCCAGGTTGACCCCGGGGTGGACGACGGCGACGGAGCCGGGATCCGCCTCGTAGAAGCGGACGAGCTCGTCCACCTCCTCGGTGGTGTTGGCGATCAGCCGGTCGGCCGCGCTGACGATCTGCGTCTCGCCGATGACGCGGGCGGCGGGCTCGGGGGTGTCGCCCTGTGCGAGCGACGCGTTCTTGACCTTGGCCATGGTGTGCATGGCGTGGACGAGCGGAACGCCCCAGCGCTCGGCGGCGAGCCAGCCGACATGGCCGGAGAGCCAGTAGTGGGAGTGGACCAGGTCGTAGTAGCCGGGGCGCTGGCCGGCCCACGCCTGCATCACGCCGTGCGTGAAGGCGCAGAGCTGGGCGGGCAGCTCCTCCTTGGCCAGACCCTCGTACGGTCCCGCGTCGACGTGCCGGACCAGGACACCGGGCGCCAGCTCGACCGCCGGGGGCAGCCCGCCGGTGGTGGACCGGGTGAAGATCTCGACCTCGATGTTGATCGCGGCGAGGCGCCTGGCCAGCTCCACGATGTAGACGTTCATGCCGCCCGCGTCACCCGTGCCGGGCTGGTGCAGCGGTGAGGTGTGCACGGAGAGCATCGCGATGCGGCGGGGCTTGCGGTGACCGCCGGGGAAGGCGGCGGGGAACCTGAGGCGCGGCGCGACACGGCTGCTGCCGAGCCGGGAGACGTACTGACTCACGTCGTCCGGTCCTCCTCACACAGGGCATGACAGCGGAGGGACTGGAGCCCCTCGCCAGGGGCTGCAACAGTGGGATACCTCCTTTCATTTCCGCTTTACCAAATCATTACGGTGCGGGAGCCGCACGCCGGGGCCGGGAGGCAGGGCCGGATCCGGGGCCGGGCCCCGCGCCGCCCCCCACCCCCGGGGCATCGTTACGCTCGCTGCCATGCGCCCCATCGGCACCGCGACCCGCGGGACCACCAACCCGAACCGGCTCCGCCGCATGGACCGCTGGATCGCCGCCACCCACGGCCCGGCCCTGCGCCGCGCCGACGCCCCCATCGCCGTCGACCTCGGGTACGGCGCCGCGCCCTGGACCGCCGTCGAGCTGCTCCAGCGCCTGCGCACCGCCGAGCCGCGCACGACGGTGGCGGGCATCGAGATCGACCCGGAGCGGGTCGCGGCGGCGAAACCGTACGCACGCGAGGGCCTCACCTTCCTGCACGGCGGCTTCGAGATCCCGCTCCCCGTGCGCCCCGACCTCATCAGGGCGGCGAACGTGCTGCGTCAGTACGACGAGGACGAGGTCGCCGCGGTGTGGCAGCGGCTGTGCGGCCGCCTCGCGCCGGGCGGGCTCCTGGTGGAGGGGACGTGCGACGAGATCGGGCGCCGGCACGTATGGGTGGCGCTCGGCCCGGAGGGCCCGCGCACGGTGACGTTCGCGACCCGGCTCGGCTCCCTGGAACGCCCCTCCGACCTCGCGGAACGCCTGCCCAAGGCACTGATCCACCGCAATGTGCCGGGCGAACCGGTCCACGCCTTCCTGCGCGACTTCGACCGGGCGTGGGCCGCGGCCGCCCCGTACGCCTCACTGGGAGCCCGGCAGCGCTGGATCACCGCGGTGCGGTCGTTGTCGGCCGACTGGCCGCTGGCGGACGGGGTACGGCGGTGGCGCCAGGGCGAAATCACGGTGAAATGGGCCGCCCTCCAGCCCGTCCGACAAGCCGACAAGCGCTGAACGGGACCGGCGAACACCTGTACGGGGAGGCAGGTGGGAACGCGGACGGCGCATCGTTCGTCCAGACGAAGGGGAGCGATTCCCGGGGCGCGGAAAGCATTTCCGGGGGGCGCGGGGGCGTTTCCGGGGGCGCGGGGAGCGATTCCCGGGGCGTCGGCCGACCCGTGTGACCGTCAGGACAACAGGGGTGCGCCTCTGTTGCTTTTCGGTACGGCATGGCACGATCTCGTCATCGGCAAAAGTTACTGACGGTAAATCAGATTCATTGAATTCATAGGACCCATAGGACTCATCGGATTCATCCGGAGGGGGATCTCGTGAACCGACGTCACTGTGCCGCAGCCGCGATCGCTCTGGCCTGCGCACTGACCGTACTCACCGCGCCGGTCCAGGCTTTCGCCGCGCCCGCACCCCCGGCCCCCTCCGCGTCGCAACCCGCTTCCGGGTCCGGGGCGGCGAAGCCGAAGAAGACCCTCGAAGAGGTGCGCAAGGAGATCGACGCCCTCTACCGCAAGGCAGGGGCGGCGACCGACGCGTACAACCTCGCCGAGGAGAAGGCCAAGAAGCAGTCCGGCGAGATCGTCAGGCTCGCCCGGGCCATAGTCGAGGGCCAGGCGAAGCTCGCCGAACTCAAGAACCAGGCGGGCGCCCAGGCCCGCGAGCAGTACCGCAGCGGCGGACTGCCGCCCGGCACCCAGCTGATGCTCAGCGACGACCCGCAGCTGTTCCTGGACGGGGTGAACCGGGTCAGGGAGGGCCAGCAGGCCACTCAGGGCGTCCTCGGCGAACTGACCAGGACCCAGCAGGACTTGGAGACGTACACCCAGGACGCGAGCACCAACTGGAAGAAGCTCGAAGCCGGCCGTCTCAAACAGGCCGAGGCCAAGAAGAAGATCAACGCGCAGATCGCCGCGGCGAAGAAGCTGGAATCCCGGCTGAAGAAGGAGGAGCGGGCCCGCCTGCTCAAGCTGGAACAGGAAGCCGAGTACAAACAGCAGACCGCCTGGCTGAGCTCCGGCGCCCTGAAGGACATCAACCGCGAGGCGAGCGCGAGCGGGAAGAGGGCGGTCGCCTTCGCGACCTCGCAGATCGGCAAGCCCTACGTCTGGGGGGCCGAGGGTCCCGATTCGTACGACTGCTCGGGGCTGACGTCACAGGCCTGGGCGGCGGCGGGCCGGCCGATCCCGCGCACTTCGCAGGAGCAGTGGCGGCTGCTGCCGCACATCGCCATCAAGGACATGCGCCCCGGCGACCTGATCATCTACCACGGCGACGCCAGCCACGTGGGCATGTACATCGGCGACGGCGCGATCGTCCACTCCCCCCGCCCCGGCCGCAACGTCACCCTGGCGGGCGCGGGCTCGATGCAGATCCTCGGAGTCGTCCGCCCGGACAAGTAGGGGCGCCTTCCGGGTGGGCGGACCGGCCCCGGAGGGGCAGACCGAGCCCGCCCGGCGACCGAGGCCGAAGGGTCGGCGGGGGACGCCCCGCACCGACGGGGAGGGGGGACAGAGAGGGGCGCCCCCGCACCGGCGGGGAGGGGGACAGAGGGGGCGCCCCCTTCCTGCCCCCGACGCCCACGGGTGGCGAGGCGCCGCCCCGGCGCTCCGATGCCACGGGGAACGCCCCCGCACCCCGCACGGGAGTGACCCGCGCCACCCGCCCCCTCCCGCCCCGCGTGACCTTTGTCATGCCCGGAGATTCGCCCCACCCCCGCACATCTCGCCGGATCCGTGAGCTGACGCGGCTTATGCCGGTGCATATGACAGTGGCAAGTTTTGATACGCCATTCCGTTCCCCCGCCAAGGACCGCTATCGTCCCCGTCTGGCGGATCGTCGCTCCGCCGTGCCCTCGGGGGGAGGGAAGGAAACCCGAACCGATGCCCGTACCCGCACCCGTACCCGCACCGCAGCAGCACGCCGTTCCCGCTGCGGAGACCTCCCACGGCACCCACCTCACCCTCCTGGTGATCGAGAACGACCCGGCGGGCACGTTCACCGTCCCCGAGCTCCCGGCAGCGGCCGGCACCCGGGTCCGCATCCGCACCGCCCGCAATCTCACCGAGGCGGGCCGGCTCCTCACCGACGACGTGGACTGCATCCTGCTGGACCTGGCCCTGCCCACCGGCGGCGAGGCACGCTCCACCGGCCCCGAGGGGGCGGAAGGGGCAGAGCGCGACAACGGGCTCGCCACCCTCGAACACGTGCTGCGGATCGCCCCGCGCCACGCCGTCCTCGCCCTGACCGCGGAGGACGACGCCGAGCTGGCCGCCGAGGCGGTACGGGTCGGCGCCCAGGACTACCTCACCCGCGGCGAACTCGACGGACTGCTGCTCAGCCGCGCCATCCGGTACGCCGTCGAACGCAAGCGCGCCGACATCGCCCAGCACCAGCTCACCGAGTCCCGGCTGCGCGCCCAGGAGAACGCCCGCCTCGAACGCGGACTCCTCCCCACCCCGTTGCTCGACGGCTCCGATCTGCGCTTCGCGGCCCGCTACCGCCCCGGCCGCAGCCGCGCACTGCTCGGCGGGGACTTCTACGACACGGTCCGCACCCCCGACGGCACCGTCCACGCGATGATCGGCGACGTCTGCGGGCACGGCCCGGACGAGGCGGCGCTCGGGGTGGAACTGCGCATAGCGTGGCGGGCACTGACCCTGGCCGGGCTCTGCGGGGACGAACTGCTCGCCACGCTCCAGCAGGTCCTGGAGCACGAGCGGGAGAGCGAGGAGATCTTCGCGACGCTCTGCACCGTCGACATCGCGGCCGACGGCCGACGCGCCGGCCTCTGCCTGGCGGGCCATCCCGCCCCGCTGATCACCCGGCGCGAACGGGCCGCGCGCCTTCTCCCCCATGAAGACGGCGGCCCGGCCCTCGGCCTGCTGCCGCGCGCACGCTGGCCGCGCCGACAGGTGGATCTCGGCGGCTCCTGGAGCCTGATGATGTACACGGACGGGCTGATCGAGGGGCGCGTCGGGCCCGACAGTACGCAGCGGCTCGGCCAGGACGGCATGGTCGCGATGATCAACCGCCGGCTGGCGGAGGGGCTCACCGGCGACTCCCTCCTGGAGGCGGCGGTCACCGAGGCACGGGAGCTGAACGGCGGCGAGCTGACCGATGACGTCGCAGTCCTGCTGCTCGACCGCGACGAGGAGCACAGCCGCCGGTGGGGCGCAAACGGCGAACGGGGCCGGAGCATCCCGCGCCCCCGCCCCGAACCGACACCGTCCGCGCCCTCCGCGAGCGCCGCGAGCGCTCAGCGCCCGCCGTTGTAGGGCCCGTACGGCCCGTCGCTGCTGGAGCCACCACGCCGGCCGCGACCGCCCGAGACCGCCTGCAGCGCGGGCCGTACGTCCACCAGGAAGACGATGGACGCGACGGCTCCGGCGAGCTGCAGGAACAACATCGGCACGAAGAGATTCACGGCGACGGTGACACCGAGGATGATCAGCCAGAAGGACTTCTTCTGCTTGTCCGCGGCCCGGTAGGCGTCCTCACGGGCCGTCGCGGCCATGATCAGTGCGACCACGGCCAGGACGAGCATGACCATGTAGAGCAGCCAGACGAATGTGCTGAATCCTGTGAGCAACATGGTGTGCACCGCCTAATGAATGGATGAGCGCCTCGCGGCCAAGGTACCGGGACAACGAGCCGGGCACCCCGAAAGGTGCCCATCCCGCGCCCCGGTACACCTGCCGGCCGGGGCGCCGAGACCCTACTTCGCGGTCGGCGGAGTGGTCTTCTTCGCGGCGGGCTTGCGCGCGGGTGCCTTCTTGGCGGGCGCGGCCGGGGCCTTGCTCTCCGGCTTGACGGCCTTCGGGGCGGACGCGGGCTTGGCCGGACCGGACTTGGCCGACGGACCGGGCCTGGCCGCCGGGCCGGGCTTGGCGGCCGGGCCGGGCTTGGCGGCCGGAGCCGGCCTCGCGGTGCCCGTCGGCCGGGACTCCTTGCGCGGCTCGACGACGACGGCGATCTCGACGATCTCGTCGGCCGTCTCGCCACGCCAGTTCTTCACGGTCTGCTCGCCGCGCTCGGCGACCTTCTCGTACGTCTCCCGGGCACGCACCGCGTACTCCGCGGCCACACCCAGGCTCCGCAGCGCCAGGTCCTGGGCGCTCTCGCCCAGCTTCCGCAGATCGCTGTCGAACGACCCGATCACCTCGGTGACCTTGGCCTGCACGGTGGCCTGCGCCTCCTTGGCCTGCGCGGCCACCTTTTCCTGCACGGCCTTGGGGTCGGTGTTGCGTACCGCCTCGATACGCTCCGGCGCCTCGGCCCGCAGCTGCTCGATCAGCGCCGGAACCTTGCGCGCCTGCTCGACGGCGATGTCGGCCGTACCGGCGGCGAAGTAGAGGGGGGTCGGGTCGGTGAGGGTCTTACGCAGGTCATCGGTGATGGCCATGACTGTGGTCCTCCCGGATCATCAGACTCAGTGTGAGGGTTTTGAAGGCTTTGAAGCCGTGTCGGCATCGCCGCCACCGGCCTTGTGGGGGCCGTCGGCACCGGCGCCCGATGCGGACTCGCCGCCGGTCTCCGATCCGGCTCCGCCGCCGGATTCCGGTCCGGGCTCGAACCCGTTCTCCTTGCGGAAGGAGTCGTAGATCTGCAGCAGAACACTCTTCTGCCGCTCGTTTATGGACGGGTCGGCCAGAATCACCGCCCGCGTCTCCAGCTCCTCCCGCTCCCGCTCATCCAGAATCCCGGCTCGCACGTAAAGGGTCTCGGCGGAAATCCGCAGCGCCTTGGCCACCTGCTGCAACACCTCGGCGCTCGGCTTGCGCAGCCCGCGCTCGATCTGGCTGAGGTAGGGATTGGACACCCCGGCGGCATCGGCGAGCTGCCGCAGCGACAGCTGCGCGTTGCGCCGCTGCTCGCGCAGGTACTCACCGAGATTGCCGACGTTGAGTGATGCCATACCCCGATGGTGCGCCACCCTTGCTAACTTTTGCAAGCGGGCGCTTGCAAAAGTGCGCCACACCACTCGGGCGGCCCCTGTATCAGGCCATGGGAGACGGGCGATCCTCAGCGACGACCTCCTCGTCGCCATACAGGCCATCGCCGAATTCCACCACCGCTTCCCGATGCCGGCGCCCCTGCGAGGCACCAGCCGCACCTGGCTGAGCACAACCCTTGAGGCCACGGCCAGACATCTCGAAGCCTTCCTGAACCCGCCCAGTGAGCCCAAGGACAGACCAGCGTCCTCGGCTGATCACGCTGCCCCGGGCCGAGTGGGAGACCAGCGGACGGCGCCGAGCAGGACCCTTGGTTGACCTTCACCTTGGGGGAGCCCACAGCATCAGTGGGGCCGGGCGACGTGCTCGGCATGAGGAGGAACAAGCATGGGGTTGCTGACCATCGGGGCGTTCGCGAAGGCGTCCCGGCTGTCGCCGAAGGCACTGCGTCTTTACGACGAACTCGGTCTGCTGACCCCCGCTCGTGTCGACCCGGTGACCGGCTACCGCCTCTACGCACCGGAACAACTGGAGCAGGCCAGGCTGGTCGCCTGGCTTCGTCGCCTGGGAATGCCTCTGGCCCGCATTCAGCACGTCTGCACGCTGGATGCAGCCGCGGCAGCCCAGGAGGTCCGCGCGTTCTGGGTCCAGGTCGAGGCCGACACCGCCGCACGGCGGGACCTGGCCACCTTCCTCATCGGCCATCTGTCCTGGAAGGACCCTGCCATGTCCCCTACCGCCAAGCCCCTGGGAATCCGATATGCCGCTCTGTCCGACACGGGCCTGATCCGCGAGAGCAACCAGGACACCGCTTACGCCGGTCCCCGCCTGCTCGCCGTCGCCGACGGATGCGGCAGCCAAGGAGCCCCTGCCAGCGCAGCCGCTGTCGACGCGCTCAAGCGCCTCGAAACCGACAGCATCCCGGCCGGCAACCTCCTCAACGTCCTCGAAGACGTCATCGAACAGGCCAAACAGGCCGTGCACGACGTCGCCGGGAGCGGCTCTTCGCCCGAAGACACCGGCACGACACTCACCGCGATGCTCTGGACCGGATCGCAGCTGGGCCTCGTCCACATCGGCGACTCCCGCGTCTACCTCCTGCGCGACGGAGACCTGTGCCAGATCACCCACGACCACACCGTGGTCCAGTCGATGGTCGACGAAGGACGGCTCACCCTGGAAGAAGCTGCCTCCCACCCCCAGCGGTCGTTGTTGGTCCGGGCCCTGGGCCATGGAGCCGATACCACCACTGACATGCGCCTCCACGACGCCCGGCGGGGGGATCGATATCTGCTCTGCTCCGACGGTCTGTCGACCGTCGTGCCGAGAGAAGAAATCCGCCGGGTGCTCTCCGAGATCAGCACGCCCGAGCAGGCTGTCCGCGAACTCATCACCCTCGCCAACGGCTCCGGCGGCCTCGACAACGTCAGCTGCGTGGTCGCCGACGTCATGGAGCTCCAGCAGTAGGAGCGAGCGGCATGCACTTCGAGTTGCACCGGATCCGCTCTCAAGAACTGATCCGTGAAGCCGACGAATACCGGCTCTCCCAACAAGTCAGGAAAGCCACGCCGACTCCCGGAACCACGACAACCCACACTTCGCGACCGGCTCCACGGCGTCTGCTGGCCTGGCTCCGCGGATGAACACCACGGTGCCTACGGTTGAGCGGGACACCACCGCCCCGACCTGTCCCACTCAACCGTAGGCCCCGCAAGTCGGGTGCGGCATACGCCGGATTTCTTCGTCCGCCGCAGCGACGGCACAGCCCTGGCGGTGGACGTGCGGACGACGCCTCCCCCACGACGGAAGCCCACGTCCCGGCCCAAGCCCACGTCCCGGCCCCCGGTCACACGCTTCGCCGGGCCAGACGGATCGAAGCCCTGTCGCCCGCCAATCGGCCAGCACCAAGGCGGATCCAAGGCAAAACTGCCGCGATGGAACTATGCACCAGGAGCTCGGCGTCCGTCCCTGACAGACAAGATCACGGATGACGACGGAGGCCCGGGACATGACAGAAACCGCCGCTCGATATCTCTACCTCGCCCGGCACGGTGAAGCCTCGGCAGACGAGACAACCCTCACGGAAAGCGGCCGACGCCAAGCCGTTCTGCTCGGTGAACGGCTCCAGAACACCCCGCTTTCGGCGATCCACCACGGGCCACTGCCCCGGGCGCAGCAGACGGCCCAGCTGATCAGCGCACAACTTGACGCCGTCCCAGTGCACCAATCGGAACTGGCCGGCGACTACATCCCCTACCTGCCTACGAAGGAGGAACTGCCGCCGGATTCGGCCGACGCCATGCTCAGCTTCCTCGCTCAGTTTCCGGAAGAGGAGCGCAACGGTGGCCCGCTGGCGCGGAAAGCACTTGCGGAATTCACAGGTCCGGTCGACGGAGATCGACCCCGCCATGAACTGGTTGTCACGCACAACTTCCTCATCGGCTGGCTGATCCGGGCCGCCCTCGACGCGCCCGAGTGGCGCTGGATGGGCCTCAACCACAGCAACGCGGCTCTGACGGTCATCCGCTACGCACCCGACAAGCCGCCCTCCGTGCTTTTCTACAACGACATGCGGCACCTGCCCACAGAACTGCGCTGGACCGGCTTCCCGCCCGAATTCCACATCTGACTGAGAAGACCAGCGCCCGGACTTGTCTGGGACCGGACAGCTGAATCCCGGTCACACGTAGGCAAGTTCGGCAAGTTCCGGGAAGTTCCGGTCTTGTGCAGGTACGGCGGTCACAGCGCTTCTACGGTAGAAGCGCTGGTCGGCGGCCGTACCGGAAGCCCGGATGGATGTGCGTGAGGCATCGGCGGAGGACGTCGAACTGGAGTACCTCAGCACCGCTGCCGACCGGACTTCCGAAAGTGATCACACGGCGGGTGAATTCGAGCCTGATGCCCTGAAAAGATATCAAGTCGAACTTGTTTTTGGACGTACGCGGCCGAACCAGTCCACGCGAGTGCCCGCATGGCTAGCATCGGGGCCCGACCTCGCTTATGCGGCAGGGGGATTACGCGTGCTCGACACTACTTCGCTGCTCGACCAGATCGTGCCGGCCTCAGAAGCCGCGGCCATCGCCTTCGGTGTGAGCGTGCTGACCAGAACCCAGGACGAGGCCGCCCATGCGACCGTACGGCTGGGGCAACGCCTCATCGGCAGGCTCCTGAACCGTGACGCCGGCACGGCCCCCGACTCCGACCCCGTGCGCACCGCCGTCGTACGCCTCGCGGAGGCGGGCGCGGACCCGGACCTACTCACCCTGCGTCGCGCAGAGTTGAGGATCGCGCTGCGCACGGCACTTACGGACACACCGGGCCTCGCCGAGGAACTCTCGGCCCTCCTCCCGGCGCCTGAGCCTCCCCCCGCCGTCCACGCCGAGGGCGAGCGCTCCGTTGCCGTGGGCAGGGACAATTCCGGGAAGACCTTCACCGGCGACGGCGCGGACGGCGCCCCCGCCGGTGAGAGGGCGGTTCAGTGCGCGAGCGGACAGCACGCGCTCCGTGGCCGTGGGAGGCGACAACCGCGCGCCCATTTTCACCGGCGACAACGTAACGATCGTCTCCAGGCCGAGCCGCCACCCGGTCACGCTGGCCGAGAACCTCCATGTCCTCGCACAAAGGGTCCTCGACGACCTGGGGCGGGACCAGGTTCAACAGCAATTGCGGAGCGGGCATCCGTTGCCCGTGCGTTGTCAAGCGGCACCCGAGGAGCTGACCGGTCGGAGGAACGGTGCCCGGGAGACCTCGGCGGCACTGGCGAACGCTTCCCCGCTGGACCTGGCAGGTCCGCTGAAGAACATCGCGGATGTCTACCTGAAGGAAAGGCGCAGCCGACTGCTGGTGCTGGGCCAGGCCGGTTCGGGGAAGACCGTCCTGATCCGGCGCTTCGCGCAGGCCCGGCTGGAGGACGATGACTGGACCGGCAAGGGACCAGTTCCGGTGATCTTCAGTCTGGGAGCATGGAACCGTTCCTAGCCAGTGTGCATGAGTGGGTCCTGGACCCAGTCATGTGTGCTGGGCGCGTCCCGAACGGTGTTGGATGCGCTGGGTTGCCGCTTTCTCGTCCCGTTCGGCAGCACGCCTCCAGGGGCGTGTTCCGTTGCGGGTGGGCGGGTTCCCTCACGCCCCCGGGTACCTGGTTCGGCCTGGGCGGTCCGATGCCCCGCACGATCTCTCCGGTCGTGTGGGGGCGGTGCCGTCCGACGCCGGACCGGGTGTCCGAGGGCGCGTCGTCCGATCGCGATGCCGGCGGCATCATGACGGGACATCTTTCGTTTGGGGGTGGCCAGTGGTTTCTGCCAGTGCTGGGCCCCCCACACGCTGGTGTAGGCGGGGTCGACCGCGACAATGCTCAGGCCCTGCTCCGCGGCCATGGAGACCAGCCGGGCCCTGAGCTTGCCGGTCGGGATGCCGGAGATCAGCTGCCTGAACCGTTTCCTGCGGCCGTGCTTCTCCCGGGTCTTCTCGGCGGTGAAGTCGAGGTCCTCGATGCCGATCGCACCCGCACCGGTTTGCTTGGCCCAGTGCAGGAGCTGGGTCAGGGCGTGGCGGATCTGGGCATCGCGGTGAGTAGCGGTGCCGGACAGGTCGTAGAAGAAGCGCCGGGGCTCGCCTGTGGGGTTGCCGTGTGGGTCGAGGTGGTAGGCGGCGAAGTGGTCGGCGTTGGTGTCGACGCCGACCATGCCCCGGGCTCGGGCAGTGGCCAGCGGGATCGTCCGGACGACGGGGCGTTGCCAGGACGCGGTGAGGTACCAGCGGCCACGGCCGGTGTCGAGGTGGATGCGGTAGGCGACGGCCCGGTTCGCGGTGACGCGGTCGGCCCACTCCACGCAGCAAACCAACAGCAGCTCACACCCCAGGGCCACGTTCCTGCGGGACTGGCTGATCGAGCGCCTGGAGCGGGATCACCCCTTCCTGGCCAGGCGGCTCCCTGACAAAAGGACATGGGCCACTGAACTGATCGTGGGGGGCCACGTGCTGGCGGTCCTGGACGGGTTCGACGAGATGGCGAAGGACCTTTACGGAGACGCGCTGCGGCACCTCAGGGCCTTCAATCTGCCGCTGCTGCTGACGAGCCGCCCCGAAGCGCTCAAGGGCGTCAAGCCGAGCGAAGGGCTCTTTCCAGGGATCGAACTGACGAAACTCACCTTCGACGACTGGTCCACACGCCTCGGCGACTCGGCCGGATGGGCGTCCGTCCTGGGCCGGTTGAACAGCCACTCCGGCGAACCAGCCGCCGAACGGCTCGCCAACGTACTGAGAACTCCCCTGATGCTCACCATGGCCGAGGCCTTCCATGCGTCCGGCGGCGATCCTGAATGTTTGCTGAAACCAGCGGAGTTCAGCTCCCAAGGCGCGCTGGAGAAGCGCCTCCTGGACGCCTTCGTCCCCAGGACGTACGACCCCATCCTCAACCCGTCCGTCCCGAAACGCCGACGCTGGAGCGCCGAGCGCGCAGGCCACTGGCTCGGCTACCTCGCCACGCACCTGAAGAAACAGGAGCCGGACGCACAGAAGCGCGACGCAGACGGCATCGGCCCACAGGACGTCGAGTGGTGGCAACTGGGCACGAACATGAGCCTGCCCACGCGCATGGTCGTCTCCGGGGCCCTGTGCGGGCTTGTGTCGGGGACGGCGGTCGCACTCGTCCATGCCCTCATCAACGCTCCCCCGCTGGCGCTCCTGTCCATGCTCCTGAACGTGCTGGGAATCGGGCTGGCCTTCGGGCTCATGCACGGATTCGCGTCGAAAATCGAGGCCGGCGGCACGTTCAAGCCGTCCCGCATGCAGATCCGGGTACACGGCGAGTCGAGGGCGGTGAGGTCGAGGAGAGTGCGGGAGAGCCTCCTCCCCAGAGTCGGCGGCGGGCTGGCCGGCGGACTGATCTTCGGGATCGTCTTCGGTGGCGGAGTCGCGGTCTACGCGATGCTCCTGTACTGCCCCTGGCCCTTGGTCGCCGTGCTCTTCGGGAACTGGCTCGCGGTCGGGTCCCTGACCGGACTGGGGACCGGGATCGTCCTCGCGCTGGCGGCCTGGCTCGAGACGGACGCCAAGCCGGAGGAATCAGCCAGCGCGACGGACCTGTTGCGCACGAACCGCACCATCGTGCTCGTCCAGGCGGCCGCGGTGGGACTGGTCCTCGGGCTCGGATACGGAACCGCTGTCACGCATTTCAACGGCTTCGCCTTCGGCCTCGCGGCCGCGGTCGGGGTCGGCACGCTGACCGCGTGGGGCCGGTGGGTGGTCCTGGTCCGCCTCTGGCTGCCCCTTTCAAGACGCCTCCCCTGGAGGGTGAATGCCTTCCTGGACGACGCCCGCGCTCGAGGCGTACTGCGCCAGGTCGGCGCGGTCCACCAGTTCCGCCATGCCCGGCTGCGGGACCACCTCGCCGAGGCCCATCGGCAACCCGAACAGCCGACCGAAGGCAGGAGCCGGTGAGCGCCGGGCGCGGCACGGCCCGCGGCGGCACGGGAACGTACGGCACGGGAGCGGTGGCCCTGGGAGCCACCGGAGCAATGACAGCCGTGCTGGGCATCGTGGCAACGTGGGGAACCCCGCCCGCCTCCGCGCAGCCGGTGTCCATCGAGCTGAACTACACCTGCGCGTTCACGGGGATCGGCACCGTGCCGGTGACGATGAGGATCAGCACGGACATCCCGAGTTCGCTCGAAACCGGCGACTCCAGCCCGAGAGCCGCCGTGAACGGCGTCGCGACGGTGGCCGCGAGCTTCACCGGGCTGGCCCCGCTCGTCGGCGCGAGGACCCTGGAGGGCTCCGTGGACGCGGCCGCCACCGTGTCCGCGCCTCAGGGCGACAGCCGCCTGTCCGTGCCCATGACGATCCCCCGGACCCCCATCCCGGCCTTTGGCGCGTTCGACATGTCGGCCAAGGGCACCGCGCCTGCCGTCACCTTCACCCCGCCGGGCAACGCGCAGGTCACCGTCGGCGACCTCGGCCTGCACCTCACCCCGAGGGACGCGTACGGCAACCTGACCCCGATGGGCACGATGAACGCGGCTTGTACGGTGAACCCCGGGCAGAACACGGTCCTGCAGTCGCTCGACGTCACGGAGCCGGTGAAGACGACGGGGCCGGGCGCCGGAGGGAACGGTTCCGGAGCCTCCGGCGGGAGCGGTTCGGGAACTTCCGGCGGGTCGGCCACGGGCACGCGGCCGGGAGCGGGGACCGCCCGTTCGACGTCGCGTACGACCACCACACCGAGCCCGTCACCCAGCACGACCGGATCCGTTCCGCCCCCTCCCCTTCCCCTTCCCCTTCCCCTTCGCCGGGAGCACCGACAGCCGACACACCACGGAACGACCCGACGAGCACGCCGGACGACAAACACGGCGCCCCGGACCCCAAGCACCCGGTCGCACTGGTGTTGGGCGTCCTCGTGACAGGCACCGCCGCAGCACTGGTCGGCCTCGGCGCACGCCTGAGGAAACGGCGAGCGGACGACTGAGACGGAGCGGGGCCGCGGAACGGGCTTCGGGCCAGGAGTCACCCCCTGGGCCCGAGCACGGCTGTCGTTGTCCTGTTTTCTCTGCGACGTGCAGGCGGTCCCGCTCTTCGAAGTCCTCCCGCCCCGGTCAGCCTCGGCAGATGCAGAAGGGATGGCCGGCCGGATCAGTGAGAACCCGTGCCCTGGCGGCGTCATGAGGCTGATGGTCCGGCTTGCCCGCACCCAGCTGCAGCAGCCGGGCCTCGGCCTCATCCAGATCCGCGACGTCGAAGCAGAGGTGCAGTTGCTGGGGAACCGTCTGCTCGGGCCAGCACGGAGCCCGGTAGTCGTCGACCCGTTGAAAACCGATGAAGAGTCCGTCCTCACGGTCGAGACCCGCGAAGTCGGCGTCCGACTTCGGATGGGGTTCGAAGCCCGTGGCCTGCTGATAGAACGCCGCCAAAGCCGGCGGGTCAGGGCAGTCGAGCGTTATCGCGACCAACTTCATCTGCAGGGACATGGCACCTCCGGGCCGGCCAGTGGACTTCCGCGATGAACACCCTAGAAGCGGCTGCCCACGGCTGAACGGGATGCCGAACGTCGGCCCGTCCCACGGGAGCCCGGCCGGTTGACGGCCGCGGGCGACATCCCGCCGACTGCTGAAGGCAGTCAACTCCGCGCGGCATACGCGGGGTTCGGCACGCAGATCGACACCCTCCCCTGCCCGGACCTGCCGGGACCGGGCATCGGCATGCACCATCCCGGTGTCCGGTCTCCGCGAAGTGCGGGCAGTCCCACTTCTGCCGGTCCCCGTCCGCGCTGCGAGCCGGGTCTGATCTACTGCCCGTCGACGAACCCGAGGCGGGGAGAAGAGCGATGGGTGCACTGACTGACTACTTCCGCGCGGTGGACGCCGCATCGGTCGTACGGGCGCTGGAGCAGACGGATGGTGAGTCCCCGCTCTGCGCAGAGCCCCACGTGTTCGACGGAGTCGAAGCCAAGCACGTGGATCCGGCCGTCGTCCTGGCGCAGCTGATCGCCGCCATCGACCGGATCGAGTGGCGAGTGGACCTGGTGGAGGAGAGGACCGTATGGCCGACCTCCCCGGCTCCCGGCCCGAACGGCCCCGCGACCGAGGACGACCCGTGGGTGACGGGACCGTGGGTGTCGGAACTCGGCCCCCTGGCACGGGACACGCTGGCAGGAGCACGCGACTCCGATATACCGGCCGTCGTCGCCAGGTGGGTGGAAGCGGAGGAACTGGATGGAACACGCGTCGAGGACATGCAGCCACTGGCCGAAGAACTCGTCCGGCTTGCCAGGCGGGCTCGCGACGCCGGCGATCAGCTCTACTGCTGGATGTCGCTCTGACGCTGTCCGGCCCCGGATGACACGGACATCCGCGCTGCCCTGCGGGTACTCGCCCACCCATTGCGCTTGAGCGTGCTCAATCTGCTGCGCGAGCACGGTCCGTCCACCGCCACCCGGGGCGCCGACGCACTCGGCATCAACCCCGGCGCCGCGAGCTGCTGCCGCATCAGCCGACGTTCGCCCTGGTGTTCCCCGTCCCTTGCACCGCTCTGTGAGCCGGCAGTTCGTGGCCGTTTCCGGGAATTGGGGGAGAGCTCGACCAGGCGCCCGGCCCCGTAGGCCCAGGCCCACCCGGAACCCGGGGATACCGCGACGAAGAAAGCACCGCATAGGGCTGGCCCGAAGGATCCGCCCCCGTCGTCATTCCACTCGGGTGGAGGGTTACGAGCACTTGGGCAGGCCGGGGGCGGGGTCCTGATTCGTGCTCACATCCACCGCCGGAACATTGCCCCAATAGTCCTCGCCCTCGAAGTGCGTCCAGTACCAGATGTCATTGCCTCCCGAGTGGGAGAAGCCATGCCCCCAGCACGAATACCGGCTGGAGGTACCGGCGAGTGTGTGGACAACCTCGGAACGGTAGTCGCGTTGGCGGTACAACTTGGTCCCTGGCTTGTTGCCTGTGCAGTACAGGACCTTAGAGCGGACTTCACACTCGGCGGCATGGGTGGGCAGGCTGGTGTCCGGTGTGTCCGGCTGGCCATCAGGCGTGTTGCGCCCGGAAGGTGTTTCGACAGGAGCCACTTTCTGCGGCGTTCCATCGCTTACCGCGCCGCCCCCGCCGCCGCCCAACGCAGAAGTGGCGGCGCTGACCACGCCGAACACCCCTCCACCGACGGTCGTGATCACAGCTGCGACAAGGGCGACTTTGCCAGCCTCGGTCAGACCGCCGAACCACTCCCATGCCCGGCGCATGCGTAATCGCTGCCGGGGTGAAGGCACTGGTCCGGAACCCGAGTCAGGGGTTGGGTTCGGGTCGCTACTCGGAGATGGCGATGCCGAGGACAACGAAACCTCCTGGCCTTTCCACTGGCTGATCGGGCTCAAGACAGTAGAGGATTCGAGTGACCAAGGCCACAAGGCAAGGCCAGGGCGCGTACCGCCCGTTGACGACGAGACCACCTACTACCTCACCACCACGAAACCCCCAGGCCAGGTGACCATAATCTGAGGTCTCCACCGAACCCGGGGCGGTTCACTTCAGCGGCCCGGTCGCCACTGGTCTGGTGCTCCTGGCGGACGAACGCGGCTGGGGCGCTTCGGACATGGGGTGGATCGCGAGCGCGTTCAGTGTCGGAGCCGCTGCCGCGGCGTTGCCGCTCACCGTGTCGCCCCGGATACCGTGCGCCGGGCTGCCGCCCGGACCGTGACCACCCCACGGGTCCCGCACCAGTCGTCGACCACGGCGAGGCATACGTCTTCGGACAACTTCCGCAACACCTGCCGCCACTTGAGGGGGCGCCCGTGCCCAACTCCTCGTGCCGAGTGGAACCGACGGACTCTCGCCCAACGCGCGCCTGGCTGAAACTGCTGCCGGTATCGAGCGGCGGGAACGGCGGAACGCCGCTACCGTCATCGGCCATGACCGACACCGAAGCGACCTACCTGCACGCCACACGGACGGCCTACGACACCGTCGCCGTCGACTACGAGAAACTCACCCACGACGAACTCGACACCAAACCGCTGGACCGCGCGATGATCGCGGCCTTCTCCGAGCTCGTGCGGACACCGGGCAGCGGGCCGGTCGCCGATCTGGGCTGCGGCCCGGGGCGCATCACGGCTCATCTCCGTTCACTCGGCGTGGACGCGTTCGGCATCGACCTGTCGCCCGAGATGATCGCCGTTGCCCGTCGGACACACCAGAGCCTCCGGTTCGAAGAGGGATCGATGACCGGACTGGACCTGAAGGACGACTCCCTCGGCGGCATCATCGCCTGGTACTCCACCGTCCACACTCCACCGGAGCTTCTGCCGACCGTCTTCGCCGAGTGCCACCGGGTACTGGCCCCGGGCGGCCACATGCTCCTTGCATTCAAGGCCGGGGACCGACTCCGGCACCTGGACCGGGCATACGGCCACGAACTGTCCCTCGATGTCTACTGGATGTCTCCTGATCGTGTCGCCGGCCTCATGAGCGGAGCCGGTCTCGTCATGACCGCCCGGATGATCCGCGAACCCGACGAGCACGAGAAACCCCGGCAAGGCCGGCAAGCCTTCTTCCTCGCCCACAAGCCCGAGGGATCGTGACGGGAGACCCTGGGCCGAGCGGACCGGCCGGGCACCCGGCGGCTCGCTCGCCCGAGGCGTCCGGGGACCGGGGGCCGGAGCGACGGTCCCACGATCTTGCGGCCTACGAGTCCAGGGTGCGCAACAACCCGTGCTTCGTCTGCGCGTTCGTGGCCGGTGCCCCGGGGGCCGCGCATGTCACGGTGTACGAGGACGACCAGCACGTCGCCTTCCTCGACCGGTATCCGACCGTGCCGGGAAAGGTGCTCGTGGCCCCGAAGGCTCACATCGAGCACGCTGTTCGCGATCTGGACGAATTCGCCTACCTGCGGCTGATGTCGGTGGTCCGGAAGGTGGCACTGGCGGTGGAGGCGGTCGTGAAGCCCGAGCGGACGTATCTGCTGTCGCTCGGCAGCCAGCAGGGGAATTCACATCTCCATTGGCACATCGCCGGCCTTCCCGCGGGTACCCCGTACCCGCAACAGCAGTTCCACGCGCTGATGGCCGAGAACGGCGTACTGTCCGTCACGGACGAGGAGGCCGCCGCCATGGGGCAACGCCTGCGCACGGCGCTTTCCGGGCGCTGAGCGGTCGAGGTGCGGCGGGCGGATCCGCGGCCCGGCCCGGACGGCTCGTGCTCCGGGCATGGAGGCGGGGGCCGGAGGGCGGGTCGGGGGCGGGCCGGGGCCGTTGCCTCACGGCGGCCCCGGCCCGAAAGCCCGAAGGTAATGAATGTGCCGACCCGGTCCTTCGTCAGCCATGCTGCCCCCATGACCTCCTCACCGATGGGTTCCCCCTCCCCCTCCGCCCCGGGCCCCGGCACCTTCGAGCTGGGCGGCACCGTCACCGTCCCGCGACTCGGCTTCGGCGCCATGCAGTTGCCGGGGCGGTGGAGCGGGCCCGCCGGTGACACCGCGAACGCCGTGGCCGTGGCCCGGCGCGCCGTCGAGCTCGGGGCGCGGCACATCGACACCGCCGCGTTCTACTTCTCCAGCACTCACCGCGCCAACGACCTCCTGCGCGACGCCCTGTACCCGTACCCCGCCGACGTCACCATCGCCACCAAGGTCGGCCCGCTGCGGGACGAGACCGGTGAGATGTACGCCGAGGCCCGCCCCGACCAGTTGCGCGGGGAGGTGGAGCGGAACCTGGAGGATCTCGGGGTCGAGAGCCTCGACCTGGTGAATCTGCGGGTGGGGCGGCTGGGTTCGGATGTCGCGGAGTCGCTCGGCGAACGGTTCGCCGTGCTGGCCGCGTTGCGCGAGGAAGGGCTGATCCGGCAGCTCGGCGTCAGCAATGTGACGCGTGAGCAGCTCGCGGAGGCGCGGTCGATCGCACCGGTCGCCGCCGTACAGAACCGGTTCGGTGTGCTCGACCAGGCGGACGCCGCGCTCGTCGACGAGTGCGCGGACGCCGGCATCGCGTACATGCCGTTCTTCGCGCTCGGCGGCGGGCACACCGAGCTCGCCGGCGCGAACCTCCGGAAGGTCGCCGACCGGCACGGCGCGACGGCGTTCCAGGTCGCCATCGCGTGGGGGCTGGCCCGCTCGCCCTCGATCGTCCAGATCCCCGGCACCGCTTCACTCGCCCACCTGGAGGAGAACATGGCCGCCGGCCGGCTGGTTCTCGACGAGCAGGACATGGCGCTGCTCGGGCGCCGCGAGTAACCGAGGACGTCCGCTTGCGGACTGCCCGCCACAGTCCGTGCGGCCCCCGCCGCCCCCGGGGGCCGGGTGCGGAACGCCCGGCATCCCCGGGACCACAGGACCTAAGGGCTGTCCCGTAGTCCCTGGTGGATCAGCGCGCGGCGTCAGATGCGGTGCATCGCAAGCCCTTAGGATCCCGCCCATGGCTATCGACCCCGGCTACACCTGCTCCTGCTGCGGCGAGCACCACGCGGAAATCCCGATGGGGTACTCGACCATGGCGCCCGACGTCTGGGACGCGAGCCTGGAGAACGATCCCGACAGCATGCTCTCCTCGGACCAGTGCATCGTCAGACACGAGCACTACTTCATCAAGGGCCTGATCGAGATACCCGTCTTCGGCAGCGAGGAGCCGTTCTCCTGGGGCGTCTGGGTCTCGCTGAGCCGGGAGAACTTCGGCCGCGCGCTCGATGTGTGGGAGACCCCCGGCCGGGAGTCCGAGCAGCCGTACTTCGGGTGGCTGAGCACCGAGTTGGGTCTGTACTCGCCCCGCACGACCAACCTCAAGACGAACGCCCACACCCGCCCGATCGGCCTGCGCCCCCGGATCGAGCTGGAGCCCACCGACCACCCGCTCGCCGTGGAACAGCGCACCGGCATCACCCGCGACCGGGTGCGCGAGATCGCCGAAGCGGTGCTGCACGCCCAGGACTCGCGCGCCTGAGCGACCGGCCCACGGCCCGGCAGCTCGCCCGGCAGGCCACCCGGCAGGCCACCCGGCAGGACGCCGCGGCTGCCGGACCGGCCCCTGCCGACGCCCGCCGGACCGCGGCCCTGCCGGCGCCCGCTACTGCGCCCCGAGCCCCGTCCGCAGCTGCACGAAGGCGAGCTCGGCGGCCTCGACCGCGCTTGCGTACACCTGGTCCGCGGTCTTCCCCTGGTCGATGCGCCGCCAGTTCTCCAGGGCCAGGATGCGCAGGACGGCGATGATCTGGCCCGCGGCCAGCCTGTCCCGAACCCGGTCGCCCAGCGCGCGGGCCAGCGCCGCCTCCGAGCGGCCCTGGTAGGCGTACATGCGGGCCACCAGGGACGGCGTCCCATACAGCAGCCGCTGGAACGCCAGCACCTCCGGCACATCGCAGAGCCCGGTCACCGGGTCGCGCCGTTCCAGACCGTCCAGGAAATGGTGACGCAGGGCGTCCAGCGGGGATTCGTCGTCCGCGCGGGCGGCGACCACGCGGGCCGCCTCGTCCTCGTGGTCGGCGAACCGGTGCAGGGCCAGGTCCTCCTTGGTCGGGAAGTACCGGAACAGCGTCGGCTTGGAGATGTCCGCGGCGGCCGCCACCTCCGCCACCGAGACCTTGTCGAAGCCCCGCTCCAGGAACATCGCGATCGCGGCATCGGACACCGCCTGGTACGTCAGCTGCTTCTTCCGTTCACGCAGGCTCATCGGCGCGTGCGGCCCGGGGGCCGCGGTGTCCGCGGGGCCCGCATGCGGCGCCGTCCCGCGCCCGGGTGTCTCTCCGCTCATGACCATGAAGCGTACGCCTCGACCTCAACCGGACTTGACGTCCGGGAGCGGGTGCGCGCGCCGGGCGCCGAGAGCCGGACGGGCACGGTCCTGCTCCCCCGCTCCCCCGCTCCCCCGTGCCCGCCTCACCTCAGAACACATCCGGGTCAGATCCGGGTCAAAACACATCCGGGTCAGAACACATCCGGGCACCAGGCCCGTCGTGCCGCCCGGAACATCCCCTCCGCCAGCGTCACCGCACCCGGCGTGATTTCCTCGATCCGGCCCAGGGCCGCCAGCCGGACCGGAGACTCGTCGCCCAGGTAGAGCGTCCCCAACTCCCTCACGTCCAGGGCGAGATCGGCTTCGGCCGAGGTGGGGACGCAGGACGCGCCGGACGGGGAGGACTCCAGACGGTAGCGGCCCGCGGTCAGACCGGTGGCGTCGTGGATGTCCAGGGTCAGCGCGCCGGGTGCCGCGTAGGTACGGGCTTCCAGGGCGCGTACGACGTCCAGCACGCGCACCCACAGCCAGTCCGCCTGGGTCACCGCGCGGGCCGCGCGCGGGTCCGGGAGGAGGAGGGGCAGCAGGTCGTCGGGGGCGCGGTAGCCGGTGCGGACCGTGGTGATCCAGTCGATCGAGCAGACGAAATGCCACAGCGCGCGTTCCGCGGCGGGGGTGACGGCGATGTGATCGACCACCGTGGCCCGGTTCAGCGGCTGCTTGCCGTCGCCCCAGTGGTCGTCGGCACGGTAGACGATCAGGCCGTCGGCCTCGCCGTCCGCATTGCTGTAGACCGCGTAGAAGGGTTCCGTCCAGGCATCGGGGCCGGGCCGGTTCTCGCCGGTGGTCAGGTCCCACCAGCGTGCCCTACGGTCGATCACCCCGTGCTGCCGGGCGCGCAGCCGCTCGTGGAGGACCGGGCCCAGCTTGCGTACGTCCGGGCCCGTCACGAGATCGATCCGGCCGCCGTCCTCGGCCGAGGGACCCGACCAGCGCGGGTCGAGGCCCGCCCGCGGTACGTCGATCTCCCACTCGGTGGTCCACGCCGCCGGGCCGAAGCCGTACCGCCCGTAGATCGGGTACTCGGCGGCGATCAGCGTGGCGACCACCTCTCCGCGCTCCTTCGCCGCCGCCAGGTCCGTGGCCATCATCCGGCTGAGCATCCCGCGGCGACGGTGCGTCGGCGACACCGTGACGTTGGAGATCGCGTCGGCCGGCACCGTGCCGCCGCCGACGACCGTCAGCTCCTGCGCGAACGAACGGAATGTGGCCACACACCGCCCGCCGTCGAACACACCTTGCGTTCGGGCCAGGTCGATGTGCGGGAGGCGGATGGCGACCTCCTTGTCCGTCACCGCGGGCGGACGCAGAAAGCCGGTGTTCAGGGATCGCAGCCAGTCAGGGAATTCGGATTCGGTGATCGTACGGAGGTCAGGACACATGCGCCCCACGCTAGACAGCGGCCCATCGGCTGTCGTCCGATTTTCCTACGCCGCTGAATCCGTTTCCCTGCACCACTGAATCCGGTTCCCTGCACCGCGGAATCCGGCCCCCTGCACTGCGGAATCCGGTTTCCCACGCCCCGGAATTCGGTTTCCTCTACCGCAGAATCCGGTTTCCCGCACCACGAAATTCGGTCAGAAGGCCGCCCTGATCTCGCCCACCTCACCGCCACCGCCCAGCAGCGGCGCGCGTCCGATCCGGGAGACCACCGGGGTGTCGATGCCGAGCAGGCGCAGCGACTGGGCCAGCACGGGGCCGAGCGCCCGCGTGGCGCCGTCGTCGATCTTGAAGGCCAGCGCCCGGCCGTCCGCCAGGGCCACCGCCTGCACCGCCTCCGCGCCCATCTTCGAGAGCGTGCCCGGCACCTCTCGCATCAGCCAGGTGTCGGGGCGCCGCGTTCCGGCAACGTACTCGGGGTGGGCCCGCATCGCGTCCCCGACCCGGCGCTCCGCCGTCCCCGGCTCCGCCAGCACGAACGAACGGAAGGCCCGGGCCAGGCCCACCAGGCTGATCGCCATCAGCGGCGCCCCGCACCCGTCCGTACCGACCGCCGCGACCGGCTCGCCGGCCGCCTCCTCGACCACCTGGTGGACCAGCTGCTGGAGGGGGTGCGCCGGGTCGAGGTAGGACGCCCGGTCCCAGCCGTTCACCGCGCACACCGCGAGCATCGCCGTGTGCTTGCCGGAGCAGTTCATGGTGATCCGGTCCCGGACGTGGCCCGCGGCGAGGTACGCCTCCGCCTCCGCCGGGTCCAGCGGCAGATCGGGCGGGGTCTGCAGATCACCGGGCTTCAGTCCGTGCTCGGCCAGCATCGTGCGGACGAGTTCGAGGTGGAAGCCCTCGCCGGAGTGGCTCGCGGCGGCCAGTGCCAGCCGCTCCCCGGACAGATCGAGGCCGGCCCGCAGCACGGCCGCGGCCTGCATCGGCTTGTTGGACGAGCGCGGGAAGACCGGTGCTGCCGGATCGCCCAGGACCCGTTCCACGCTGCCGTCGGCGGCCAGGACGACCAGCGAACCCCGGTGACGGCCCTCCACGAAACCGGACCGTACGACCTCGGCCAGTACGGGGTGGGCGGGGGATATGGCGGAGGGGGCGGCGCTGGAGGTCATGGTGGCCTTCCGGGGGCGGGCGGGAACCCGCCCCCGGAAGGGTCGCTTCAGGCGAGCAGGTCGTCTACTTGTGCTTCACCGTCACGGTACCTGCGCGCGATCTCCGCACTGCAATCGTCAGCGGTGCGTTGCAGCTGGTGACGGCGCCGGGAGACCTGCTGCTCGTAGCGGATCAGGCGCCCCATCGCGGCGTGCAGCTCCTCGTCCGTGCGGGCTTCGAGGTCGGAGAGCTCGACCTCGGCCAGCGTCTCGGCCGCCAGCCGGCGGTACTCGTCGCCGCGCGGCGTGGTGAGCGTGACGTGCCGGGCGGAGGAGCGGTGCTGGGACGGGGTGTCGGCGAGGATCTCCGAGAGCCGGTCCACCACCGGCTTCTCCGGATCCCGCCTGCGGGCCAGCTCGGCCCGCAGGATGTCGATCCGCCCCTGCACCAGCCGTCGCACATAACTGAGGTCGGCCTCGTCGCGCTGCGAATCGCGGCGCAGGGTGCGCAGCTCCGGCAGACGCAGACCGCCCAGCTCCGGCTGCCGTCCCACGGACGGGCCGTCCACGCAGTCGTGACCGCTTCGCTGCACGGGCGGGCGCAAGGTTCTGGTACTGGCGCCGGTGCCGGTATTCGTACTGGCGCCGGTACGCATGCCCGGCACGGCGCCGGGGGACTGCCCGGTTCCATAGGTACTCATGATGGTGTCCATCCCCTCGACCGGTGCGTCGGCACACCGCCTTCCGAGCATGGTGCCACTCCAGTGGGGCATATGTGGATGCTCTGTACCCGTTCAGCCCAAGCAGGTTGGCCGGGATAGGTTGGGCCATATGCGTGCAGTGGTGCAGAGGGTGGACGGTGCGAGCGTCACGGTGGCCGACGGCGCGGACGCGTCGGGTGGGCCCGAGGTCGTCGGCGAAATCGTCGGCGAAGGGCTGTGTGTGCTGGTCGGAGTCACTCATGGGGACACCCCGGAGAAGGCGGCGCAGCTCGCCCGCAAGCTCTGGTCGGTCCGCATTCTGGAGGGCGAGAAGTCCTGCTCCGATGTGAATGCACCGCTTCTGGTGATTTCGCAGTTCACCCTCTACGGGGACGCCAGGAAGGGGCGCAGGCCCACCTGGAACGCCGCGGCGCCCGGCGAGATCGCCGAACCGCTGGTCGACGAGGTGGTGGCGCAGCTGAGGGCGCTGGGGGCGCAGGTGGAGACGGGCCGGTTCGGGGCGGACATGCGGGTCTCGCTCACGAACCACGGCCCGTTCACCGTCATCGTCGAGGTCTGAACCCGGGCCCGGCCCGCCCGGGTGCCGGTCCGCCCCGGATACGGGGTCGGACCGGGCCGTCGACGCAGCCGGTACGGACGGTCGCGCGTAGGAAATCTGCGCAGGGCTACGGCTCCACGACCGTCTCCTGGGCGGCGGCCGTGTCCCCCGCGAGCAGTTCCGCGTCCACCGCCACGTTCCGCTTGACCAGGGCCAGCGCGATCGGCCCCAGTTCGTGGTGGCGGGCGGACGTCGTGATGAAGCCCAGCTGCCGGCCCTCGGCGCCGTCCGCGGCGAGCCGTACCGGTGTGCCGTGTCCGGGCAGTACGACCTCGCTGCCGTCGAGGTGCAGGAAGACCAGCCGCCGCGGGGGCCTGCCCAGGTTCTGCACCCGGGCCACGGTCTCCTGGCCCCGGTAGCAGCCCTTCTGGAGGTGGACGGCGGTGCCGATCCAGCCCAGCTCGTGCGGAATGGTCCTGTGGTCGGTCTCGAAACCGACGCGCGGGCGGTGCGCCTCGACGCGCAGTGCCTCGTACGCCAGGATGCCGGCCACCGGGCCGTGTGCGGCCGCGTACGTCTCCAGGTCGGCGCGGGGCAGGAACAGATCCCGGCCGTACGCCGTCTCCCGTACCGTCACACCGTCCGGGACCTCCGCGATGGAGCCGGCCGGCAGGTACACGAGGGCGAAGTCCTCGGTGCGGTCGGCGACTTCGACCCGGTAGAAGAACTTCATGGACTCCAGATAGGCGACGAGATCGCCCTGTGTTCCCGGTTCCGCGTGCATCCACACGGTCTCGCCGTCGTCGACGAGGTAGAGGGCGTGCTCGATGTGTCCGTGCGCGGTGAGGATCAGGGCCTCGGTGGCCTGCCCCGGGGCGAGTTCGCTGACGTGCTGGGTGATCAGCAGGTGCAGCCAGGCCAGCCGGTCGCTGCCGGTGACGGTGACGACGGCGCGGTGCGAGAGGTCGACGAGGCCGGAGCCGTCGGCGAGCGCGCGTTGCTCCCGGAACAGATCACCGTAGTGCGCGGCGACGCCTTCGTCGCGGCCTTCGGCGGGAACGGCGCCGGGCAGGGACAGCAGGGGGCTCTTCATGCGACCAGCGTACGACGCGATTTACGGCCCGGGGCCGGCCGCCTACGGCTTGGGACCGGCCGCGCCGGCCGGAGGCGCCGCGCTTTCGGACGCCGCCTTCGCCGTGCAGTCGGCGCAGCGGCCGAAGATCGCGAAGTGCTTCATGTCCGTCTCGAACCCGAAGCCGTCCTGCAGCTTCGCGGTGAACTCGGCGACGACGTCGACATCGGCCTCGATGACGTTCGTGCAGTCGCGGCAGACCAGATGGATGTGGTGGTGGCGGTCCGCCAAGTGGTACGTCGGTGCCCCGTGCCCCAGGTGGGCGTGGCTGACCAGCTCCAGCTCCTCCAGGAGTTCGAGCGTCCGGTAGACGGTGGAGATGTTCACGCCGGACGCGGTCCTGCGCACCTCGGCGAGGATGTCGTCGGGTGTCGCGTGTTCCAGCGTGTCGACGGCTTCCAGGACAAGCTGCCGCTGCGGCGTCAGCCGATAGCCGCGCTGCCGGAGATCGGTCTTCCAGTCGGTGCTCACCACAGGCCCAGTGTAGGACCGGGTGAGCACCTGGCCGCGGTTGTGCGCGGGAGGAAGCTGCGAACGGCTTGGATCTATGAATTACTTCTTGGATCTATGAATTACTTGAAGAAGGCGATGCCGTCGTCCGGGAGGTCGCCGAGGCTCTTCGCCATCGCCTCGACCTCTTCCGGGGTGACGACCTTCTTCAGGTGCGCCGACATGTACGGGCGCAGCTCCACCTCGGGGGTGGCCTTCTCGCCGACCCACATCAGGTCGCTCTTCACATAGCCGTAGAGACGCTTGCCGCCGCTGTACGGGCCGGAGGCCGCGGTGCGCGCCACCGCGTCGGTGACCAGGTCGATCTGCGGCTTCTGGTCGGCCAGCTCGCCGTACCAGATCTCGATGACGCCCTGGTCGCGGACCATGACGACCTCGACCTTGCGGTCCTTGTCGATGCGCCAGTAGCCCGACTCGGACTCCAGCGGCTTGACCTTCCTGCCCTCGGAGTCGAGCACCCAGGTGTGCGAGGTGTACTCCAGGAAGTCCCGGCCGTCGTGGCTGAAGGAGACCTCCTGGCCGAAGTTGCACTGCTCGGCACCCGGGAAGTCGGACACACCCGCGCCCGCCCAGTTGCCGAGGAGGAAGGCCAGCGGGACGAGGTCCGGGTGGAGGTCGGACGGGATCTCGATCATGAACAGCTCAGACGATCTGTGAGGTGGGCGAGGGCAGGAAGGGTCAGCGCTGACCCTGGTAGAGCTTCTTCACGGTCAAGCCGGCGAAGGCGAGGACGCCGACGCAGACCAGGACCAGCAGGGCGGAGAAGAATGCCTCAAGCACAGGAACTCCTTGGAACGAGCGGTAGGGCAGCAGTACGGGGCCCGGCCCCAGCCTAATGGGTGGGGGCCGGGCCCGCCGTTTCGGGGCTTGCGCCGGGTCCGGCGAGGGGCAGGTCGGCCCAGCAGCCGGTTCTGCAGGATCGGCGTCCGGTGGAACGGAACGGCCCCGGTGCCCTTCTCGCCCAGGTGTCCGTCCCCGGCGAGCTGCTCGGCCCGATTACAGTTCGGCACATGCCGAAGAAGCTCGTGATCAAGGTGACTGCCGGTGCCGACTCAGCCGAGCGCTGCTCGCAGGCGTTCACGGTGGCCGCGGTCGCCGTGGCCAGCGGGGTGACGGTCTCGCTCTGGCTGACCGGGGAATCCTCCTGGTTCGCCCTGCCGGGACGCGCCGCGGAGTTCGAACTGCCGCATGCCGCGCCGCTGCCGGATCTGATCGAGTCGATCCAGGCGGGCGGACAGATCACCCTGTGCACCCAGTGCGCGGCCCGTCGCGACATCACCGAACAGGACGTCCTGGAGGGCGTGCGGATCGCGGGCGCCCAGGTCTTCGTCAGCGAGATCATGGCCGAGGACGTCCAGGCCCTCGTCTACTGACGCGCCCGTGCCGTACCCCTACCGGCGCTTCTTGCCGTCGAGTTCGTCCCACCACTCGTCGGACTGCGGGTCGCCCGAGGGGTCGTCCCACCAGCGGTCCTCCGGGCCCCGCCGGTTGGCGACCATGGCCGCGAGGGGCGGAATGACCATGGCGACGACACACATCGCTATCGCGGCGGGCATCGACCACAGCCGGACGAAGGCCCAGGCCGACACGAAGAGGACGAGGCAACCGCCCATCATCAGGAAATAGCAACGCCGGCGTCGGGCGTACATAACTCAAGCGTAGGCCCGTTCCGCACCCACGCGAACGGCGCGAAGGGCCGTACCCCGCTTCAGAAGGCGTCCAACCCCCGGGGTACGGCCCTTCGGCCGGTGAGGTGTCGCGGGAGCACCGGCCGGTCGGCCGGACGGGCTCCCGCGTTCGGTACTAGACGGCGATGGCGACCTCGGAGAGGCCACCGGTCTGCGCCACGACCGTGCGGTCGGCGCTGCCGCCCGGGACGAGGGCGCGGACCGTCCATGTGCCCTCGGCCGCGTAGAAGCGGAACTGTCCGGTCGCCGAGGTCGGGACCTCCGCGGTGAACTCGCCGGTCGAGTCCAGCAGGCGCACGTAACCGGTGACGGGCTCGCCGTCGCGGGTCACGCTGCCCTGGATGGTGGTCTCACCGGGCTTGATGGTCGAGGCGTCGGGGCCGCCGGCCTTTGCTCCACACATGGTGTTCTGTCCTTCTGGGTCGGGGGTCGTCCTGGTCCGGACCGTGCCGGTCCGGGTCATGCGGAGTTACTTGGCGGCGCCGAGCTCGATCGGCACGCCGACGAGGGAGCCGTACTCGGTCCACGAACCGTCGTAGTTCTTGACGTTCTCCTGGCCGAGCAGCTCGTGCAGCACGAACCAGGTGAGCGCGGAGCGCTCGCCGATACGGCAGTACGCGATGGTGTCCGTCGCCAGGTCGACCTGCTCGTCCTCGTAGAGGGCCTTGAGCTCGTCGTCCGACTTGAAGGTGCCGTCGTCGTTGGCGTTCTTCGACCACGGGATGTTGCGGGCGGTCGGCACGTGGCCGGGGCGCTGGGACTGCTCCTGCGGGAGGTGCGCCGGGGCGAGCAGCTTGCCGCTGAACTCGTCGGGTGAACGCACGTCGACCAGGTTCTGGTTGCCGATCGCCTTCACGACGTCGTCGCGGTAGGCGCGGATCGACTTGTCCTGCGGCTGGGCCTGGTACGCGGTGGCCGGGCGGGACGGGATCTGGTCGCCGTCGACCAGGTCGCGGGAGTCGAGCTCCCACTTCTTGCGGCCGCCGTCGAGCAGGCGGACGTCCTGGTGACCGTAGAGCTTGAAGTACCAGAACGCGTAGGACGCGAACCAGTTGTTGTTGCCGCCGTACAGGACAACCGTGGTGTCGTTGCCGATGCCCTTCTCGGACAGCAGCTTCTCGAAGCCCGCCTGGTCGATGAAGTCGCGGCGGACCGGGTCCTGGAGGTCCTTGGTCCAGTCGATCCGGATCGCGTTCTTGATGTGGTTCTTCTCGTACGCCGAGGTGTCCTCGTCCACCTCGACGAGGGCGACCTGCGGGTCCTCGATGTGGGCCTCGACCCAGTCGGCGTCTACCAGGACGTCACTGCGGCTCATTCTGTTCTCCTCCGGGGCAGTCTGCGGCGAGATGGTGCGAGACGGTGCGTGATGCGGATGTACGGCGGCGCAGGGTGCGGCGCACGTGCGACATGCGATCGGGAAGGGCCCTGAATCGGTCGAAGGGCCGGGGGAACGCGGGGCGCCGAAGGCTCCCGCTCAGACAGTGCGACAGAGCATGGCGGCGACGCGGCACAGGTCCACTGCCCGCCGCTTCGTGAGGTCCGCCCGTCCCCGCTGAGGGAGACCGCGCATAGAGCACTGCATGGGACCGATCGTAGGGAGCTACGGGCGGACATGTCACCGTCGTGTCGCATTATGAGACTCGATCGTCCATGATACGAGACATGGGCCGGATGGCGGCACCCCTCGCGGAGCTCCCTCGCCGCCCGCGCCCGTCGGCCATCTGCGGATCGGACACGGTCGTCTCAGTATGTGGCGCGCCAGGCCGTCGCGGCGCCCTGGGGGCCGAAGTCCTGTCCCGCCTCGGCGTGATCCGAACGAAAGGCCCTACTCGTCGTGCGCCCGCCAGGGGTTACGGGACAACCCTTAGCCGCCGAGCCGTACGTCCGTGCCCTCCACCGAGATCTCCAGACCGTCGGCGGTCGGCTGGATCTTCCGCAGCTTCAGACCGCTGGGCAGACCGCTGATCTTCTGCTCGAAGTCGGTCTTCTGGCGCACCAGACCCTCCAGCCCGGGGATGTCCTCGCCCGGCACGTTGTCCGCGTGCACCTTGAAGGTGTGGCCGTCGACGAGGGTGACGGTGGAGAGCACACTGCGCGACAGCGGGTTGCCGAGGATGTCGACCGTGCCGGTCACCTTCACCTTGCCCTTGCCGCCGTACTCGACGGCGACACCGTCGCCGACGGCCTTGGTCAGGTCCTTGTACGAGATGACGGCGGTGCCGGAGGCGCGGGCGGCGGTGGCACTGGAGTACCCGTCGGCCAGCTTCACCTCGTGCAGCGCGGCGTTCATCCTGGTGATCCGGATCCTGCGGCCGTCGGTGTCGGTCTCGATGCCGGTCATCTCGACGTCGACCTCGTCGAGCTGCGAACCGGCGATCTGTGTCAGGAACGGAAATCCCTTGATGGAGACGTCCGTGGAGCCGATCGTGGCACCGGTGACCTGCACCCGGTCCGCGGCCTCCGACTCCACGAAGTACACCGCCGCCCGGTCGACGGCGACGAGGATGCCGCCCAGAACCACCACCATGACCAGCAGTATTCGCAGTGCACGCACGCCCGTTCTTCCCTCCACCCTGCATCCGGTCGGACCCCGGCGCCCGTGCGTCCGTCCTGAACACAGCACGCCCGAGTTGATCGACGAGTGCCGGCCCCCTTCGGTTCCCGTTCGGCTCCCGAAGGGGGGTGGCCGGTCCGCGCTACGAGATCGCGCGGCCGAGCAGATAGACGGCGGGGGCGGCGGCGGTGAGCGGCAACGCCACACCGGCCGTCATGTGCACGAACCGCGACGGATAGTCGTAGCTCGCCACCCGCAGCCCGATCAGTGCGCAACCGCCCGCCACGACGCCGAGCAGTGCTCCCTTCGTGCCGAGGTCGGTGAGCGCTCCCGCCACGGCACCGGCGCCCGCGGCGGCGAGCAGCGCCACCACGACCGAGGCCGGACCGGTCAGCGGCAGCGCGCGGACGAGCACGGCGACCGCGACGGCCACCGCGCCCGCCGTCACCGCGTCCGGGACCGCCGCGAGGTGCCCGGCGGCCAGGACCGAGAGCGCGGCCGAGGCGACGGTGGCCATCAGCCCCTGCATCCGCTCGTCGGCGCTCGCGTGGCTGCGCAGCTGGAGGACCACGGTGAGCAGCACCCAGATCCCGAGGGTGCCGAGAATGGCGGCCGGTCCGTTCTCACGGCCCGCGGCGAGCAGCGCGATGTCGGCGACGAGGCCGCCGGCGAACGCGAGCACGATGCCCTGCCGGGCCGGCCACATGCCGTTGAGCCGGAACCACCCGGCCGCGGTCACGGCCTGGAGCAGTACCAGCGGTACGACCAGGGCGTACGGCCCGATCGCGGCACCGAGGGCGAGCAGCAGCCCGAGTCCCGCGGTGAGGGCGGCGGGCTGCATGCCCGGCGCGATGATCGGCGAGCGGCCCTCGGCGCGGGCGCGCTGGGCGTCGGTGACGCGGCTGTTGCCCAGAGTGGTGGGTGCGCTGTATCCGGCGGCGTCGAGCGCGGACGCGGCGGTGCCGGCGGAGGGCCCGCCCGCGGGAACGGCCGCCGGATCCGGCTCGGCGGCGCGGGACGCGGCCGGGGCCGGGGCCTCGGGAGGCAGCGGGTGGGAGCCGGAGGCGCCCTGCGGCTGCGGGTGCTGCGGCTGCGCGTGCTGCTGAAGGGGCGGTGGGGAGGAGGTCCCGGCGGTGGCCGGAACCGGCTGTTGCGCGGGCTGAACGGGCTGAACGGGCTGAACGGGCTGAGCGGGCTGAGCGGGCTCGATGGTCGGCTGGTACTGGGTGTCCCAGGTCTGCCCCTCCCAGGTCTGTGTGACGCCGGGGTCCTGCGGGCCGTACGTCGCGGGTGCGCCGCCCTCCTGCGATTGCCCGGTCGGCCACGCGGGCGCGGGGCCGGCCTGAGGCGCCTGGTTCGGGTCGTACGTGCCGTACGCCTGCTGCGGCGCTCCGTACGACGCCTGCTGACCGTGGGTCCGGCCGCCGTACGACTGGTCACCGTACGGCTGCGCACCATGCGTCTGACCGCCGTACGACTGGTCACCGTACGGCTGCGCACCATGCGTCTGGCCGCCGTACGACTGACCGCCGTACGACTGCTCGCCGTACGGCTGCTGTCCGTACGCCTGGTCCCCGTACGGCTGCGAGGGCTGCGGCTGCCGGCCGCTCAGCGGGTCGTGCCCCGGCTCGTGCCCGTAGCCATGGCTGTGGCTCGGGTCCTGTCCGTACGGATGCTGTTGATCGTTACTGCTCATGTTCTGCGGTTCACCCTCCTGCGAACGGCGGGAGCACCTCGACCGTGCCGCCCTCGGCAAGGCGTACGGTCTCATGACTGCGGGTCCCCACGGGATCACCGTCGACGAGGAACGAGCACCTTTGCAGCACTCGGGTGAGCTCGCCGGGGTGCCGCTCGCGCACCGCGGCGAGCGCCTCGGCGAGCGTCGCGGCGGCGTACGGCTCCTCCGCGGTACCGGCGGCGGCCTTCGCGGCGGCCCAGTAGCGGATCGTTCCCGCACACATGGCGGAGCTCCTCTCGTCTCGGATCAGCTGTCCATCATGAATCACCGCGCCGCCACCCAGTCACCGATGCGGGTGAGCAGGCTCTCGTCGGCGGCGTTCTCGGCATGGCCCATGCCACGCTCCAGCCACAGCTCGGCGCCGTCACCCGCCGCTTCGGCCAGCATCCGGGGGTGGTCCAGCGGAAAGTACGGATCCCGGTCGCCGTGCACGATCAGCAGCGGGGCCGGGGCGATCAGCCCGGCCGCCCGGACCGGGGAGAGCGGGACCGGATCCCAGTCGTCGCGGTCGATCCGGGTACCGAACCCGTAGCGGCCGACCAGCCGGCCGGCGGGCCGGGTGACCACCCAGTGCAGGCGGCGCATCGGGGCCGTGCCCCGGTAGTACCAGCGGGCGGGGGCGCTCACCGCCACCACCGCATCCGCGTGCACATCCGCACGCGCCCCCGCGCACGCCTCGATGCGCCCCTCCTGCTCCGTCATCCCGCCGGCTTCCGTGCCGGCTGTTGACCGGCCCGGGTACAGCGCTCCGTGCCGCAGCACCACGGAGCCGCCCATCGAGAACCCGACGGTCACGACCCGACGGTGTCCGAGCGCCCGCGCCCACCGCACCGCCGCCGCCAGATCCAGCACCTCGCGATCGCCCACCGTCGACCGCCCGCCGGACCCGCCGTGCCCCCGGAACGAGAAGGTGACCACGGCCGCGCGCCGGCCGAGAACCCCGGCGGCGCGCCGCACCGCGGGGCGGTCCGCCGACCCGGTGAACCCGTGCGCGATCACGATCGCAGTACCGTCGAAGGACGTTTCCGCAACGGCTCCGGCACCCGCCGCGAACGGCTCGTACACCGCCTCGATACGGACCCCGTCATCGGTCCGCAACGCGGCGCGCAGAGGGCTGGGCGTGATCAAGGGAACAGAAGAACTCCGAAATCGTCCCTCGGACACAGAACTCATGTGGGCTATTCTGCTGGGAAGAGGATCCGGGCAAAGCAGCCCCCGGGTCCTTTTGTGCTTTTCGAGCGTTGTTACGGCGACGTTTCCACAAGCTCGCGGCCCCGGGGCGCGGGGCCGTACCCGTAGAACCGTGTGACGAATGTCGTACGGCGAGCAGTGCGAAAGCCAGCACGAAACGTACGAAGAAGTGCCGCATACTCCCCCGGGCCGGAGTCCGGGAGTGCCCCTCTCGCAGGGAACGAGGAGGACCGACGTAATGGGCGAGCAAAAAGTGCACGATCATCGGCCGACGACCCGGGCAGGTGGGCGGCGATGAGTTCACTGCTGCTCCTGACGAATGCCCTTCAGCCGTCGACGGAGGTGCTTCCGGCCCTCGGTCTCCTGCTGCACAGCGTGCGGGTGGCACCGGCCGAGGGCCCCGCTCTCGTCGACACCCCCGGTGCCGATGTCATCCTGATCGACGGCCGCCGCGATCTGCCGCAGGTGCGGTCGCTGTGCCAGCTGCTGCGGTCCACCGGACCGGGCTGCCCCCTGATCCTCGTCGTGACGGAGGGCGGTCTCGCGGCCGTCACGGCCGACTGGGGCATCGACGACGTACTGCTGGACACGGCGGGCCCGGCCGAGGTCGAGGCGCGGCTGCGGCTGGCCACCGGCCGGCAGCAGATCGGCTCCGACGACTCCCCAATGGAGATCCGCAACGGCGATCTGTCGGTCGACGAGGCGACGTACAGCGCGAAGCTGAAGGGCCGGGTCCTGGACCTGACCTTCAAGGAATTCGAACTGCTCAAATACCTGGCGCAGCACCCGGGCCGGGTCTTCACCCGTGCCCAGCTGCTCCAGGAGGTCTGGGGCTACGACTACTTCGGCGGCACGCGGACGGTCGACGTCCATGTGCGACGGCTGCGCGCCAAGCTCGGCCCGGAGCACGAGTCGCTGATCGGCACGGTCCGCAACGTCGGTTACCGCTTCGTCGTGCCGGAGAAGGTGGAGCGTGCGGCCGAGGAGGCCAAGGACCGGGCCGCGTCGAGGACGGCCGCCGGACCCGTAACCCGTTCGGAGCAGCCGAGCGCGGCCGGAGCAGCGGAAGAAGCCCCGGTCCAGCCTGCCAAGAGGTAGGTATATCCGCGTAGACTGCCGCGCGTGGCCAAGGTGACGCGGGACGATGTGGCGAGACTGGCGGGTACGTCGACCGCGGTCGTCAGTTATGTCATCAACAACGGACCCAGGCCGGTCGCCCCGGCCACGCGCGAGCGGGTGCTCGCCGCGATCAAGGAGCTGGGGTACCGGCCCGACCGGGTTGCCCAGGCGATGGCCTCGCGGCGGACCGATCTCATAGGGATGATCGTGCCGGATGCCCGGCAGCCGTTCTTCGCGGAGATGGCACACGCGGTCGAACAAGCCGCCGCCGAACGCGGAAAGATGGTGCTCGTCGGCAACTCCGACTACCGCGACGAGCGCGAGGTCCACTATCTGCGGGCCTTCCTCGGCATGCGGGTCTCCGGGCTGATCCTGGTCAGTCAGGGCCCCAGCGAACGGGCGGCGGCGGAGATCGAGGCATGGGACGCGCGGGTCGTGCTGCTGCACGAGCGGCCCGAGGCGATCGACGACGTCGCCGTCGTGACGGACGACATCGGCGGCGCCCAGCTCGCCACCCGGCACCTTCTGGAGCACGGCAACGAGTACGTGGCGTGCCTCGGCGGCGTGGAGTCCACGCCGGCGGTCGGCGACCCGGTCGCCGACCATGTCGAGGGCTGGCGCCGTGCGATGCAGGAATCGGGGCGCTCGACGGAGGGCCGCCTCTTCCAGGCCCCGTACAACCGTTACGACGCCTTTCAGGTGGCACTGAAGCTGCTCGCCGGGCCGGACAGGCCGCCGGCCATCTTCTGCTCGACGGACGACCAGGCCTTCGGCGTGCTGCGGGCCGCGCGCGAGCTGCGGATCGATGTACCCGGGGCTCTCGCGGTGGCGGGCTTCGACGACGTGAAGGAAGCGGGGCTGACCGATCCGCCGCTGACGACGGTCTCCTCGGACCGCCCTGCGATGGCGCGGGCGGCCGTGGACCTGGTGCTCGACGACTCGTTGCGGGTGCAGGGGTCGCGGCGGGAGCGGCTGAAGCAGTTCCCGTCGGCGCTGGTGGTGCGGCGGTCGTGCGGGTGCGGGGAGCCCACGGCCGAAACCCGGTAACGGGGCGCGGAAGAGCCGGGCCGGGGCGGCGGGGCGCGGCAGAACGGACCGGGGGCAGAACGGACCGGGGCAGCGGTGCGCGGCGGAGCGGACCGGGGACGCGGGACGCGGCGGAACGGACCGGGGCAGCGAGGCGCGGCGGAACGGGACGCGGCGCCACGTCCGGCCCCGGCGGGCACCGCTCGCCCCCTGCTCGCGCACCGGCAGCCGTACCCCGCTCATCCGGCAGCCGTACTCCCTTATATCGGGCATACGAGGTTCTGCCGGGCTTCTCAGCGGGTGCTCAGGTTTCTCTCATCTTCGGCGGTCACGCTCGTTTTCATGACAGAGAGCCAGCGCCCGAGCGGCGAGTACCCGATGTACCCCTCGTACGGCAACGGTGACGCGTCCTACCCGCCGCCGCCGTCCTACCCGCCCGCCCCCGAGCCGGCCGCGCCCCGGCGCCGGGCCAAACGGCCGGTGGCCCTCCTGGCGGCCGTGGCCATCGCGGCGGGCGTCGTCGGCGGCGGCGCCGCCACCTTCGTCGGCCAGCTCGCCGGCGGCGGCGGCGACACGAACAGCACGGGCAGCGGTGTCGCCCCCGGCACCACCGTCTCGCAGAGCAGCAAGGGGACCGTCGCCGGTGTCGCCCAGGCCGTCTCGCCGACGATCGTCGAGATCAACGCGACCTCGACCGCGGGTGAGTCCACCGGTTCCGGCGTGGTCATCACGTCCGACGGCGAGGTCGTCACGAACAACCACGTCATCTCCGGCGCCTCGTCGATCAAGGTGACGCTCAGCACGGGCAAGACGTACCCCGCGAAGGTCGTCGGCACCGACGCCGCCAAGGATCTCGCGCTGATCAAGCTCCAGGGCGCGAGCGGGCTGAAGACGGCCACGCTGGGCGACTCCTCGGCGGTCTCGGTCGGCGACCAGGTCGTCGCGATCGGCTCGCCGGAGGGCCTGACCGGCACCGTCACCAGCGGCATCGTCTCCGCCCTCGACCGCGATGTCACGGTCGCCAAGGAGGACGGCCAGGGGCAGGGCAGGCAGTACGGCGCCGAGCAGTGGCCGTTCGAGTTCGGCGGTCGGCAGTTCAACGGCGACACCGGCAATTCCACCACCACATACAAGGCCATCCAGACCGACGCCTCGCTCAACCCCGGCAACTCCGGTGGCGCGCTCATCAACATGAACGGCGAGATCATCGGCATCAACTCCGCAATGTACTCGGCGAGTTCGGCCAACGGATCCGGCGGTTCCGACGCGGGCAGCGTGGGTCTCGGCTTCGCGATCCCGGTGAACACGCTCAAGGCCGACCTCGACACCCTGCGGTCCGGCTCCGGCTCCTGAGGAGACACTCATGCACCATCCCGCGCGGACCCCCACGGGCCCGTCCGACCTGGCCCTGCCTCTCGCCCTCGTCACGGAACTCCTGACGGAACTCCCGACGGGGCTCCCGACGGGGCTCCCGACAAGATCCCCGACGGACGGCGTACCGGAACATGCCCCGGTACGCACCCCGGAAGTCCGTACCGCCGCAGCCCGCAAGCGCCGGGCCGCGCGACGGCGGGCGGCAGCCGTGCGAGGCTGACAGCAGACCGGTACGCACGGAACGAGAAGAGGACAACGAGCGATGAGCCCCGCCGAAGACGATCCGCAACGCATCCTGATCGTCGACGACGAGCCCGCCGTACGCGAGGCCCTGCAGCGCAGTCTCGCGTTCGAGGGGTACGGCACCGAGGTCGCCGTCGACGGCCTCGACGCCCTCGCCAGGGCCGAGGCATACGCCCCCGACCTCATCGTCCTCGACATCCAGATGCCGCGGATGGACGGCCTGACGGCGGCCCGCCGGCTCCGCTCCGCGGGCACCACCACGCCCATCCTGATGCTCACCGCCCGCGACACCGTCGGCGACCGGGTCACCGGCCTCGACGCGGGCGCCGACGACTACCTGGTCAAGCCCTTCGAGTTGGACGAACTCTTCGCCCGCATCCGGGCCCTGCTGCGCCGCAGCTCGTACACGGTCGCGGCGGGCGGCGGCGTCCCCGACGACGATGTGCTGTCCTTCGCCGATCTCCGGATGAACCTGGCCACCCGCGAGGTCACCCGGGGCACCCGCCGGGTCGAGCTGACCCGTACCGAGTTCACCCTGCTGGAGATGTTCCTGGCCCACCCGCGACAGGTGCTGACCCGCGAGCAGATCCTCAAGGCGGTGTGGGGCTTCGACTTCGAGCCGAGCTCCAACTCCCTGGACGTGTACGTGATGTACCTGCGCCGCAAGACGGAGGCGGGCGGCGAACCGCGGCTCGTGCACACGGTGCGCGGGGTCGGTTACGCGCTCCGCTCCGGCGGCGGTGACGGATGACCGGGACCCTGCGCCGGCTCCGCGCCCTGCCGCTGCGGAGCCGGCTCGCACTGCTGGTGGCCACGGCGGTCGCGCTCGCGGTGGCGGCGGTGGCGGCGGCCTGCTGGTTCGTGACGCGGGTCCAGTTGCAGCAGCAGCTGGACACATCGCTGCGCAGTTCCAAGGTCGACGGGAGGTACCTGAGCAGCCTGTACAACTACTGCCAGGGCACCACCGCGGTGCCGCCGCGGCCGTTCACCGGGTACACCGTCCAGCTCGTCGACTCCCAGGGCACGGTGTGCATCACCCCCAGGGCGGCGGCGCTCACCGTGAGCCCCGCGGACATCGCGGTGGCCGAGGGGACACAGCCCGACGCCCTGCACTCGGCGAGGACCGAGAGCGGGACGAGGATGCGCGTCTACACCTACGTCACCCCTGTTTCCGGCGACACGACGGGCAGCATCGCCGTCTCCATCGCCCGCCCGATGAGCGAGATCGACAACCCGCTCACCACGCTCGCCTGGGTGCTCCTCGTCGTCTCCGGCGTCGGCGTCCTCGGTGCGGGCGCGGCCGGACTCTGGGTCGCCCGCACCGGACTGCGCCCCGTCGACGAACTCACCCAGGCCGTGGAGCATGTCGCCCGTACCGAGGACCTCTCCGTACGCATCCCGGTCGAGGGCGAGGACGAGATCGCCCGGCTGTCCCGCTCGTTCAACTCGATGACCGCCTCCGTCGCCAGCTCCCGCGACCGCCAGGCCCAGCTGATCGCGGACGCCGGTCACGAGCTGCGGACACCCCTCACCTCGCTCCGTACCAACATCGAACTCCTCGCCCGCAGCGACGACACCGGCCGGGCCATCCCGCCGGACGACCGCCGTGCCCTGATGAATTCGGTCAAGGCACAGATGACCGAACTGGCCTCGCTCATCGGCGACCTCCAGGAACTGTCCCGCCCCGACGCCCCGAACCCCGGCCCGCTCCAGGTCGTCGCCCTGCACGACATCGCGGACACGGCACTGGAACGTGCCCGCCTGCGCGGGCCGGAGCTGACCATCCGGGCCGACCTGACTCCGTGGTACGTCCGGGCCGAACCGGCCGCGCTGGAGCGGGCGGTGGTCAACGTCCTGGACAACGCCGTCAAGTTCAGCCCGCCCCGCGGCACGATCGAGGTCGCACTGCGCAACGGCGAACTGACCGTACGGGACCACGGCCCCGGCATCCCCGCCGAGGAACTCCCCCACGTCTTCGAACGCTTCTGGCGCTCCCCGTCCGCCCGCCAGCTCCCCGGCTCGGGCCTGGGCCTGTCGATCGTCGCCCGCACGGTCCAGCAGTCGGGCGGCGAAGTCGGCCTGCGCCCGGCACCGGACGGCGACGGCACGGTGGCGGCGATCCGGCTCCCGGGGGCTCCGCAGCCGCCGCCGGGGCTGTGAGTCGGGGACGGATCCGGCTGTCTGCTCAGGCGTCGTGCCCGGTCGACCGGGCACGCACGGTGACCACGACCGAGTGCCAGGGTCCCGCAGCGGCCGCCGCTCAGAGCCGACGTCGGAACTCGGCGGCGAACTGCGGCGCCCCGCCGACCGCGAGCCGGTCCAGCAGTCCGTGCAGGTCGCGGGGCTCCCGCCGGTAACGAACGGCTTGATCACGCAGGACACCTGTCACCTCGACGGGAGCCAGGTCCAGCATGTCCAACAGAAAGTCGTCGGGGCGGAGAACCTCGACCTCGTACGGATCCGCCGCCGAAGGCGGAAAATCCCTCATGTTGAGCGTGACCACGGCGTGCGCCTGCCCGCAGACCGCCGCCGCCAGCACATGGCGGTCCTTCGGGTCGTCCGTCATTACGGGGACGAGTCCCGCGTATCCCGTCACCGCGCTGTACGGGAAGGCTCCCGCCATGGCCTCGACGACGTTCTTGGCTGTTGTCGAAGTCACCTTCTCGGCCAGATTGCGCCGCAGCTCCTCCAGGATGTCGGCCGACCAGAGCGGCTCGTAGAGCTCTGCTCCGGCCAGCCGGAGCAAGGTGTCCCTCAGGTAGTTCGGGAAGAGGACACACGTGTCCAGAACCACGCGCTGCACATCACTCCAGTTCGCTCGGTGTCATGAAATCTCAGGCGTCGTAGAGGCCTGCGTCCTCGGTCAGCTCCACTAGCTCGTCCAACCCACTTCGACGCTGTGTACGGCGCTTCTCCTTGTAGGCGAGCACGTCCGCCAGCAGCACCCTGCGGTGCCGCCCCGGGCGGGAGAAGGGCAGTCCTCCCTCGTCCAGGATCTTCACGAAGGTCGGTCTGCTGACTCCGAGCAGGTCCGCCGCCTCCTGTGTGGTCAGGGTGGTGTTCACCGGGGCGACCGTGACCGCCTTGCCCTCCGACAGTGCGCGGACGACCGCCATGAGGGCTTCGTAGACCTCCGGCGGCAGAGAACGGAAGGTGCCGTCGGGGCCACGCAACAGTGCTGGTTCATCGGCCTGCGGGGCCTGGTCGAGAAATGCGCGGAGCTCAGCGATCTCCGCACGGTGCTCGGGCAGGAGGGTTCGATCCTCGACGGTGCTGTGCATGGCTCTGTCTCCTTCTTGGATGGCTCAAGCATCGCAGAATTCGAAAGAAACGCAAGCGCTGATCCGAGGCAGGCTCCCGCACGGGACGGACACGGACACCGTGTACGGGCCCACGCCCGGACCAGGAGCGTCATTCCCCCAGCATCCGCCGCACCCGCGCGAGGCGCTCCTCGTCCCATTCCACCCCGGGGTCGGGTTCGAGGAAGGACAGGGCGGTCGCGGTGACACCCAGGGCCGGCCGGGACCACTCGGCCTCGCCCGTCACACCGAAGACGCCCGGTCCGAGCTGCCGTTCGGCGAGGTCGGGCCGGGCCGGCGCGGCGAGGACGAAGCCGCGCATGGTGGCGCTCAGCTGGGTGGCCAACTCCTCGAAGGTGAGCGGGAGATCGGGGCGCAGGCGCAGGCCGAACAGAGCGGCCAGACGCCTGTAGGAGCGGGCGATCCGGTCGTTCAGGTCCCGTTCGGCGACCGCGAGCGCGGCCTGGACCTCCTGCCGGAGGTCACCGTCGGCCAGGCTGAGGAAGGTGGCATGCAGGGCGATGTACGTACGCCACCGCGTCGAGGCGTGCATGGCCTCGAAGTCCCGCAGGGCACCCTGCCGCAGCACTTCGACGCACAGCTCTCTGCGCCCCTGGGCGGTGGCGAACCGGTCGATCCGGTCGCGGACCAGTCGCCGGACGGCCTCCTCACCGATCCGGCCGTCGGCACCGGCCACGGCAGGCGCGTTTCGGGCGAGCTCCTTGAGCAGGTCGCTGAAGAACAGGCCCTTGTAGGGCCAGCGGCGGTAGACGGCGGCGCGCGCCACACCGGCCTCGCGAATGACGTCCTCGAAGCCGAGATGCTCCAGGCTCACAGTCAGGCCGGTGCGCCCGACCATCACCATGGCCGCGTCGAGCATGCGCTGCGCGGTCTCGGCGTCGGTGAAGCGGCGACGGCGCCGGGTCGGCCCTGCCTGGGGTTGCTCGTTCGTCATCTGGCCTTCTATCCTTCCAGCAGCACTTGAGACATGATATCTCAAGTTTCATCACTGCTCTTCGTTCCGGGAGGATCCATGTCCACGCAGCATCTCCCCGCATCCGTCCGCACGGCCGCGCGCGCCCTGTACGCGGCCACCGCCCTGGCCGCGGCCGGTGCGGGCGTGATCGTCGTCGACCAGGCCGCGGGGAGCGGCCTGGCCCAGCGGCTCCGGCAGACCTACCCGCAGCGCGGCGCCGACCAGATCGGGATGGCCGAGTCGAGCATCCTCACGTACCTGTTCACGCTCGCCGTGCTGGGCACCGCCCTGTTCGCGGCGATGGCATGGGCGAGCCGCCGCGGCCGGCGCTGGGCGCGCGGGGCCGGGTCCGTGGCCGTGGTGCTGGGCACCGCCCTGGCCGTGTACAACTTCGGCCAGCCGCACCCCCTGGTGATGACGGTGGCCGGCGTCCTGCCGTGCGCGGCGGGCCTGACAGCCGTCGCTCTGCTGTGGACGCGGGAGTCCTCGTCCTACTTCGCGTCGGCCCGCACGGCGTCCGCCTGAACCGCATCCACCCACGACGCGGCACCGCACCGCGCCGCGCCGTCAGGGCGTCCGCACGCACCCGCACGGTCCAGCAGGCGGGCGGCGAAGTCGGCCTGCGCCCGGCGCCGGACGGCGACGGCACGGTGGCGGCGATCCGGCTCCCGGGGGCTCCGCAGCCGCCGCCGGGGCTGTGCGGCGGGGACCGCCAACGCGACGGGAAGAATGTGCCCTCACCGGCCCACCTTGTCCCGGCAGGAAAACTTCTCGACCTGCAAAGGTGTGGGTTTATAAGCACCCATGTTCTTGATCGAGGGGAAATTCGTGGAGAAATCCCGGTCCCAGTCGCCCGAACCCATGTACCGCTTGAGTTCCCCTTTGATCTTCTCGCACGCATCACGATGCCCCTTGGGGAGCGCGATGCCGTAGTACTGGAAATTTCCGGACTTCGGCGCCACAACTTCCAGACTCTTGTCCTTCTGCGCGAATCCTTGAAGCAACAACGTGTCTGTGAAAACGGCGTCCACGCCTTGTTTCCCGGTCAGTCTCCGCACACAGTCCCCGGCGTCATCCGCTTCCACCTCCTGGTAATGGGGCAGAACATCGGATGCCATGACACCGGACGTCGTTCCGGGCCAGGTGCACACTCTTTTGTCCTTCAGGTCGGGCAGATCGTGGATGCCTGGACGGTCTCCCTCGCGCACCAGGATGCCCGATTGGGTCTTGGCGTACGGTCCCACGAAGTCGACGGCCGGCTTGGTGGTCTTCCCGGCCAAGCGGTCGTCGGTGATCGAGAACGTCGCGACGACGAGATGGGGGGTCTCCCTGCCGAGAGCCGTCTGCCGTTCGTCGGATGCCACATCATCAAACTTGGGTTCTTTACCCAGCGCACCAGCGGCCATGTAGGCGATCCTGATGTCGAAGCCGGAGTACGAACCATACGTACCATTCTTGTAACCGGTCCCGGGCTGGTCGGCCTTCACCCCGATATGGGCCTCCTCGGTTGCGGGCCACTCGTCCGACCCGCACCCGGAGGCCGCTGCGAGGAATAAAAGACCGCAACCTGCCAGAGCAACCCGGGACGACCCCATCGTCCTCCTCCTTCTCCTCACGGAAGCCACCATTCATGGTCGTGCAGGACGGCAGAGTCGAATCGGAGGTTCAACCGGCAGTTCTCACCGGATTGCGACGTATCGACCACGGCCCGCAAGGTGACACGTTCGCGAGCACCATGCAGGTTGATATCGCCCACCTCTTCATTGGCCAATGCGACCGCCTCATCCTTCAGAGGCTTGCCGTCCACGACGGGCATTACCGAGACGGTCGAATCACTGTGACACATATCGGTGGAAAGCTTGTCCTCGATGAAGACCTGTATCCGGAGATGCGAACGAGAAGAGGCCGCGTCCACGGCCATCTCGGCCTCGTCGCGGTTTCCCATTGGCCTGTCGCGCCGGACGGTGATGTGCGCGTCCAGGTCACCGTGGTCGGCCAGCAATTTGTATGAACCGGCCGCGATTGCCGTGCTCGCCACAGCAGCGGCGACCAGTCCGACGAATGCGACGAGCCTTTTTCTCACTCCGTCGCAGGCGAACCAGAGACAGACCACAGATGTGATCACGCAAAGGATCAGCAATGCGCAGTAGAAGACATACTGGGCTTCGGACGCCTCGGGAGCCATGAAAATTCCGACCGAGGCTCCAGCCACGCCGGCGATCAGCACCACAGTCTGAACCCAGACACCACCGAACTTCACATACTGGTTGCCCGAACCGGTATTGAAGGCGTTGCTGCCGCCCTTCGCCTCAACCTGCGTCCGATGCGGGGGCGGGTCGGCCCCCCTTTCACCATTCATGAGTTGAACGTGACGTTCTGGTCTCCGGAGCCACTGTTGACTGCACTCTGTCCGCCGCTGACCGTGACCGTCGTCTGATGGCTCAGGGATTTCAACTCCCCCAGGACGGCAGCCAGATCTTCCGATGAAAGCGTCGTCAGGGCGGTCGCCAGCCGTTGCTCGCGCTCACCGTCGCCCTGATCCTCCAGAGCCCGCGCCAGCCCGGGTTCGACATCACGTCCGCGACGACTCAGCACTCCCCTGACACGGCTGACCACCTCCGACCAGGGCACGCTGCCGATGAGACCGACAAGAGCATTTACGCCCGTCGTCACTGCAATCGCTCCGAGATCTTCACTCACTTCAACTCCCACGATGTGAAGCTTTGTTGCATCCCACGTTAGGCCCATGAGCCGGGGCCGGTACGGAGAAACAGTCCGGACCACGAGTAGTTTTCGGCCGAAATGAAATCGCGCCACAGGGACCGTACGGGGCTTTGCCGGCCCCCGGTGCACGCACAGGGGCTCTCGGCGGCATACAGCCCCCGTCGGGCCGGTCAGACCCCGAGGTTGTGCCTGATCAGCGATTCGACCAGCCCCGAGCGGGTGGCCGGGAAGTCCAGCGGGACGATGCCGAGCCCGGTCCAGCCCGCCGCCTCGGGGCCGTCCAGGAACGACTGCACCTGCGGGTTGAGCCGGTCCGCGTTCCAGCGCGGCGGCATCAGGGCCGCGGTGCTGACGTAGTTCATGTACAGCTTCCCGGGCTGCTGGGCGGCCTTGTGGAACTGGGACTCGATCTTGGGGTACTTGGCGAACGGCTCCGCCATGTAGTCGTCCTGGATGTCGAAGAGTTCCGGGTCGGCGTACCGGACGCCGGGCAGGCCTCCATTGTCGGCGAGCAGCACCACCTTTCCGCGCGCCTCCCCGAGCGAGGGGAGAGCCGGGCCGATACGGAACAGCGGCCGCCACCCCTTGCCGTCGAGATAGAGGTCGAAGATCCGCCGGAACTCCGCATCGCTCTCCTCGGAGTATTCCTGCTTGACCCGCATCAGCACGGTCTCGGCGGGATGAGCCACCAGGAAGTCCCAGCAGGCGCCGAGCACATCGCCGAACATCAGGTTCTGGTACGAGGCACCGTGGTGGATGGCGAACGAGTCACCGGTGATCCGGCACCGTACGTCCAGAAACCGCAGCCCACTGTTCAACTGGTCGGCGACGGTGGTGTTCTGACACTCCGTCCAGGGCCCGCCGTAGCGGGCGCCGGAGTCGTGCGAGCCGGGGATCGTGAGGCGTTGCAGCGCGGTGGCGTCGGGAAGGGCACCCATCCAGTCCTGGGTGGCGAGGGCCCGCCGGGACTCGGCGCCGGCGGGTGCCGCGCCGATGACGGCGGTGGCGGTGGCGGCGAGGGCGCCGGCCAGGAAGTTCCGGCGGGTGGCGGTGTAGGGGCTCATGCGGGGAGTGCCTCCGTCTGCCGTGGGGGGTCAGCCGTCAGATTATGACGGGTGCACGTCACTACAGGAACAGGGCGGACGGCAACTGTCACGGGCCGTGGCGGAGCCGATAGGCGACCCGCTCGCACCAGAACACGCGCGTTGCGGGCGGTGTGGGTTGCTGTTCGCGCACGGGGATGCCTCCTGATGCCGCATCGGGACCGCCCCGCGACTGTGGCCGGCGTGACGAGCGGCAGGCGCGGGGCGGTCCTTCGGAACCCCGTTCAACTGGCGCAGAATTGAGCGGGGTTGCGCATTCCAGACACGGCTCACCGAGGAGCCGACTCGACTGGAGGTGCAACCCGAAGCTAGCGTTTTACGCGAGCCCGTTTCAAGTGTTTGACGTCTAGCCTCGATCTTGCATGACGGTCCGTCGATTTCTCCGGCGGGCCGTTTCTCTGTTGCGGGCTGGTTGTGAGAATGGTGGTGGCCCGGCTGTCGC